>CAZIQY010000032.1:0-26888 GCA_964541605.1 uncultured Syntrophaceae bacterium
AGAATTGTTTTAATGATTTTGATGCCCCGCCCTGTGGGCGGGGTAGTTCACTCCGTTCTTCGCCGTTCATGCCTTGTGTTGCTTGTTCTCCAGAGAGGCCCGGATGAATCTGTCAAACAGGGGATGGGGCTTCGTCGGTCGTGATTTGAATTCTGGATGAAACTGACATCCTAAAAACCAGGGATGGTCCTTGATTTCAATGATTTCCGCCAGACGGCCGTCGGGAGATGCACCGGTGATGCGCAATCCCTTTTCCGTGAGAATATTTTTGAATTCGTTATTGAATTCATAGCGGTGCCTGTGCCTCTCGCTGATTTCATGTTCGCCGTAAGCATCGAAGGCGAAGGATTCATTCGTCAGCATGCAGGTGTATGCCCCCAGCCTCATGGACGCTCCCTTTTCCTTCACGCTTCTCTGTTCGGGAAGAAAATCGATGACTGGATAACGGGTTTTTTCATCGAATTCGGAACTGTTGGCTTTTTTCAGTTTGCAGACATGTCGGGCGTATTCCACCACGGCCAGTTGCATGCCGAGGCAGATGCCAAAATAGGGAATACGGTTTTCACGGGCGTATTGAATGGCGGAGATCATCCCTTCTATGCCCCTCTGTCCGAACCCTCCCGGAACGAGGATGCCGTCGGCTCCGTCCAGATGATGAGCGATTCCTTCTTTCTCAATCATTTCTGCATCCACGAAACGCAAGTTTACCCGGCAATCGTTCGCGATGCCCCCATGTACAAGGGCTTCATTCAAACTTTTATAGGAGTCCGTCAGGTTCACGTACTTCCCCACGATGACGATACAAACCTTGTGCGACGGGTCCTTGATTTTCTTAACCACGTCTTCCCACGCCTCCAGGTGGGGCCTGCCCGTCCAGATATTGAGCAGACTGACAATCCTGTCATCAAGTCCTTCCCTATGGAAGAAGAGGGGCACTTCATAGATGCAGCTTACATCTTTGGCTGTAAAAACGGCAGCCACCTCCACATTACAGAAGAGGGCGATTTTTGCCTTGATGTCGTCGGAAAGGAAGTTCTCCGTCCGGCAGAGCAGAATGTCCGGCTGGATACCGATCTCACGGAGTGCTTTGACGCTGTGCTGCGTCGGTTTTGTTTTTACTTCTCCAGCCGTCTTGATGAAGGGAACCCAGGTCAGGTGAACAAAAATGGCGTTTTCTCTGCCCACTTCGTTCCGAAACTGTCTGATGGCCTCGAGGAAGGGGAGGCTTTCAATATCGCCGACCGTACCGCCGATCTCAACAATCGCGACATCAAACCCGCCGGCGCTCGATTTTATATAATCCTTGATTTCATCGGTGATATGGGGAATGACCTGTACCGTTTTTCCGAGGTAGTCGCCTCTTCGCTCCTTTGATATGACGGAAAAATACACCTGTCCCGTTGTCAGGTTATTGCACTTTCCCATGCGGGTGCAGGTGAAACGTTCGTAGTGGCCCAGATCCAGATCGGTTTCCGCGCCATCGTCGGTTACGAAGACCTCGCCATGCTGGAATGGACTCAGCGTGCCCGGATCCACATTGATATACGGATCCAGTTTCTGGTTGGTTACCCTGAGTCCGCGACACTCCAGAAGAGCCGCAATGGAAGCCGCCGCCAGCCCCTTGCCGAGAGAGGAAAGAACACCGCCTGTCACAAAAATGAATTTTGTCTTCATGGGCACTCCTAAAATAATTAGACCGTAAATGCGCTCTGTGTGTCCCGATAGCCGTTTCCTCTGCGGAAAGTCAGGCCCGCAGGGAGAGAATCTGCTTACTTATGGTTGGCCACTGTTTTTATCGAGAGACTTTTTTATCTGCCCCGCAATGAATTCAGGAGGTTCACCGAGGAGAATTCCTGTTGGAATGGTTTCCAGATAACGGTCATCCCAGGGAAGATTGTATTCGTTAATGAGATTGCGAATGTCGTTAAACTGGTAGCCAAGGACATCTTTCTTTTCTTTCACTGTCAGCCAATCGTTAAACTCAACATGAATCAGAAGCAGTTTTCCGACCCTCTTGTCGGGGTCAGTCTGAAAACTGACCCCGATATCTGATATAAGGGGGATGATGATGATGGACGCACCGTCTGATTTACCGCGACCCACATAAATATGGCCTGTACTCACAATGGATCTTTTGGTTCCCATCAAACGACTGGAAGCTTCTGCCCTTGATTTCATCGTCAGAGAGATCCCGCCTCTCTTTTCAATGGAGATGGTTGAAGTGTCGATGGGATTTCCGTACGCATCCAGGTGATTGATGTTATAGATTGTGAATCCGTTGATTCTGGCGAAAGCCGGCTGAAGCCTTGTGAGAGTGAGAACATTTTTTGTTACAAGAGACTTCACCGGGAATTCCAGTTCCCTCAGGAGATCAAAAATGACACCTCTGAGCGGTTGCTCCTTTCTGCTCGTTCCCACCGTCACCGTCTTGGCCTGGTGTCTGATGGCATCAATCGGTCTGGCAAGCTCATCAATGGCGTGACCGAGAGATATGTCCAACATGTCAAGGGGAGTCGTGAACCCGTTTGCCTGTTTAAAATCGTTCCAGAAGTCTTCGAGGGGCAATTTCCCGGAGGCATATTTCAAAAGAAGAACCATATCGGAGATGGTTTTAACCGTGGTCACCGAGAAGCTGTCATTGTTTCTTTGCTGATGAAATCTGATGGAAAAGTCCCCGACCATTTTTCTGAACCGCCTGTCGGCAATTCTTTCGTAAAGGGAATAGTTTCTCCTGTCATACTCGACCATTTTATGATTGAGCTGACTTCTGAATTCGCGGAAAAAAGTGGCGTCTCTGTCAATACTGCAGGCGGCGTAGTAGCTCCAGAGATGCCCGGCCAGGGTGTTGAGAATAACCGGCAGGGGCATGGGAGCTTTCGGGAGCTCGATAACCGCATCGGCTATTCCATTGAACCGGTCTTCGTCCTCATCGGCAAAAACGATTACGCCTGCCTTGTGGGCTTTAAAGATAGCCACATCTTTGACGATATCGGATATGACCGTTTCCGGATTTCCCGCCGCGCAGACGATGATCAGGGGTTCCGCGGACAGGTCGATGTGTTTCTTGTTTTCGATGATATCGGAGGATATCGTTTTATAACACAATTCGCTGGATTTAATCCTGATTTCATCCGCTGCTGCCTTATTGGGTCCGCTTCCGACAACCGCCCAGTATCTCCTCTGTTTGGCCATTTGCTCGGCGGCCTGTCTGATGTCATCCCGTTTTTCCAGGATCCTTTGCATCATATAAGGCGCCTTCTCCAAGCCGAGAAGATCTCCGGCAATGAAATCATCGGAGACCGTTTTCAGCAACTGGGCGAAACAAAGCGCCAGGACATGCCCGGCAATAATTTGGGAGTAAAACGCCTTGGTCGAGGCTACGGACATCTCAACATCTCTGCCGTCGCTCGTATAAAAAACACCGTTCGCCTTGGTGGTAATATCGGACTGTCTTCTGTTGACGATGGCAATCACGGTGGCGCCTCTCTCTACCGCCATCGCGACGGCGCGATTTGTATCGGTAGTCGTTCCCGATTGGGTGATGGGAATAACCAGCGTGTCCGTCAGATCATCCTCAAGAAAAAAGCCACTCAGTTCGGAGGCAATTTTCGCCTCTGCCCTGATTTGGGAGCCCTTTAAGTACCGCTCAAGGCCGTCGGCAACGGCCATACCTGCAACGGCAGCGGTGCCGTGTCCGATGACAAGGATCTGTCGGATCTCACCATTAACAAGGGCAAGGCGTAACTTTTCCGGTATGATGTCGTGGCCTAAATTAAAGGAGACAGTGTGTTTTCCCCCCTCGCTTTTGGAAATGCGGTACTTGCCCCTCAGCGTTTTTCTCACAGATAGTGTCGATTCGGATATTTCTTTAAAAAAGAAATGGGGGTGTTGTCCCCGGTCAATATCGCGGGTCGTAATTTCCGCCCTATGAATATCATTTTCTCCAATCGTAACAGGTGCCCCGTCATAATAGAGAGATTTTATCCCTGATGCACCCCCTTGCGAATCCTCGTCAATAACGAAAAGCTGACCCGTCGCACCGGGCTTTTCAGGAGAGGACGACTTTTCGCCATCCATCTTTACAAAGTAAGGCGTGCCTTCTACAAGGCCATAAACCTCCGAGGAAATAATGTACCGGTCGGGAGCCAGCCCTACATAGATGGATTGTCCGCTGCCCCTGAGAGCGAGAAAGGCCTTTCCCGGTTCGGCGTTGCTGACCATGGTAATGGCATGCGAGCCCTCGAAGTCTCCCACAGCCAGTCTGAATGCTTCCGTCAGGTCATGTCCTGCCAGCAGGTATTTCTCGATTTGCAGGGGGATAATTTTGGTGTCCGTTGTAACGTCCGGAGCAATAGAAATCCCCTCGCTCTCCAGTGCACTTCTAAGGGTCTGGTAATTATCTATATCCCCGTTAAAAACGACGCTGATGAACCAGTTCCCTTCTCCGTAATGGGGATAGCTCCTGGTTGCAGGTCTGTCCGTTGTATAATTGCTGATGGGGTGGCTGTTTTCATTTGTGATGGAACCGACGGAAGCCCAGCGCGTATGGGCTATGGATGTCTCGAAGATGGTTTCATGTTTTGAAAATTCCTGAAAGATCAAGTCCTCTGCAATGGCTTTTCTCAGTTCTCTGACATTCTGTCCGAGATCCCCGATGATCAAAGATGTCTTATAGACAAAGGACAACGTGGGACCTCCACTTCCGGGCGGTGAAGATAACATGACAGAACCGTTGATCAAATCCCCGGGACGGATTCTGTTTTGAAATTGCTCGTACAGTCCTTTTCTTTCGAGGTTGTTTACGGTGTCTTCGAATGCATCACCGTCCTTCAGGGTAAGGGATATCTGGATTCCTGCCGAATCTCTTCCCCGAACCTCCAGCCTGTCCAAACCGTTCAGAAGAAAATTGAGTTTTTTGTATTTCTTCAGTGTTTGAGGAGAAAGGCAATCGGTTCGTTCCGAACCCGAGAGCGACAGAATTTTTCCGATATTTTCGAGTAAGTCTTTCTCAATGCTCCAGATAATGTCTTTCATCAGGACATGTCTGCTGTTGATGGTTTCCATATCGGCGCTAGAGAAATAAGCGGCATTCTCCTCAAGAAGTTTTTCTTCCTGCGAGAAAAACGCCTTCATGCTTTCCATGAGATTCGACAGCTCCATCACTTTTTCAGGCTGGAAAAAGATGTTCTCAAAGGGAGTGTCTCCCTTCATCCGAAGGATGGTTTCTCCCATTTTTTCCAATCCCTTCCCGCCGTTCAGATAGTGGCTGGAAGACATGGCTCCGGTGAGAAGACGCTTGATATCATTCTGCCTGACTTCTTTGAACAGCAGGGCAAGTTTATGGCCGGGATCAATCTCTTGGGATGTATCACCTCTCCTGATGGTAAGAACACCGGCAAAACCACAGAAAAGCACATCGGGGTGAAGGGGAAAAAGAATCACGGAACAGGGAGGGGCTTTACGGACATCGATCCCTGCAAAGATTTTCCATTTTTTCAGAAAATGTATCGCGTTGATGAAATATGTTCGTAACTCAGCAAACATCTTTATTTTTCCGGTAGCGCCTTTTCTTCATTAAAGCCTGAAGGATGGCAAATGATTCAGGGAAGAACGGGTGATGTCGTCTACGATGTTCTGTAACCATTGTGTTCCAATGGCTGATTCCCGTTTGTCGAGACTTTTAATGACCTGCAGATAGTTCTTTCCTCCCCTGCTGATTTTATGGTGAATTATTCCTGCGAAATCATCGCGGTTTTTTTGATCGATCCTTGTTTCATGCCCGCTTTTGAAGCAGGTTTCAATTTTCGGCCAGTTTTCAAGGAACTCCTTTTTTTGCTTAAGGATGGTCTTTTTATATCGTATTTTTTCTCCCAGGGCTATGGACGCCTCCATTTTTTCGGAAAAGGCCCGAAATTGGTTTATTCTTTCCTCGGTCATGCTTTCGAGAGTGTCCATCATTCCCATGTACAATCCTTCTCCCATATCCTGAAGCCGGGAAAAAGGCTGCCGGATGTGAACATACCATTCTTTGAGAGCGAGAAGATTGGAAAGGTAGGAGATGTTATTATAGACGCGTCGGGTGACGTCCCCGTAAAAGCCTATATAAAAGGTACTGTCTCTTGCGGCATCTTTTTTTCCGATTAACAGTTTGCCGCCTTCCGGACAATCTTTGCGATAAACCGTTCCGGCCGCGATGACGGTTCCATACCCGATTCTAACGGGGCCGACGAGGCCGCCCTGACCCCCTAAAAAGATGGGGAGCTGGTTCAGCATCACTCCTCTGGGTACGTCACCGACGAGAGATGGCGTTGCCTTGTCCTGATTCGGCGTGTAGTTGAAATGGATATAGGAGCTGCCGACTTCACTGTGATCTTTTCTGCTCGTGCCCCCCGCCATGAAGCAGTCGCAAAAATTAATCAGGCTGCCCAGGGTGACAAAAGGGAAAAGAAGGGTTTGCTTCAATCCGACTGTATGGGCCGCGTTCGCTTGTTCTTCCAGAATACATCCTTCCCGCACAAGGGCGCCGCTTGACAGATTGGATCCTTCAAGAAAGACGGAGGATTTTATAAAGCCGCCCTTCAATTCCACATGCGGTCCGAGCTGGCAATCAACGACGGTAACCGGTGATTCATAGCCCAATCTGGACCCTTTGGAAATCAATGTTTTTTTACCATATATTCTGGTCCCTGAATGGATAATAACATCATCACCGGAAATCCTGTTGGGATCAACCTCATCTCCTATTTCAACAGAAAAGGGGTTGTGAATTCTGACCCCTTTTCCCATGAGTATTTTAATATTGCCGGGCAATCCGGTTGTGTTTCTTTTCATCTTTTTATTAACTTCTTAGCATTAATATAGGCCTTTTGACAGAAATCGCTCATACCGCATCATTTTCCCTGCCGGGATGCTTCACAGCGAATACCCAATTTGACCATTTTGTTCTGGAAGGTGTTTCTGTTGATCCCGAGGTATGTTGCAGCAGCGCTTTTCACATTGTTGGAACGCTTCAGGGCGATCCTGAAGAGGCTTCTTTCAACCATGGATACTACTTCTCCGTGGAGCTTGCTTTTCCCTTCGACAGCCGTACACAGAATGGTGGCAATATCTTCGAGTTTTTTTTCTATGATATCTTCTACAGAAGAATACGTTGCCAGTGTGTCTTTATTTACAACTATTCCGGGATTCTTTGGATTCATGGCGCCTGATTCCTTTCTTGTGCAAAGCTTCTATGAATCTTTTTAATAACCTGTCAGTTTAAGGATGATGATGATAATAAGAACTGCCGCTGCAAACCACGTTGAGACGGTGTCTGATATTTTTTCGATTGGATGTTCAAGCAGGTTCCAGACCTCTTCATCCATTTTATCCTTGTCGACATGGCTTGCAATCCCTTGAAGAAGATCGGGAAATCCCTCATAAGCATTGGTGAGGATGTGGAATCCCTTGATGGTCGTTAACAAAATGTAGACCCTCTTTCTCATGACAACGATTCCCACCTGGGTGATATCTTCCCATAACAGTTTCTTTTCCCTGAGGAATTTTCTGATGAGGATGCCCTGATCTTCCGTTAAAACCTTGCGCGACATGAATTCGAGAAAAACAAGAAGGACAGAGATGAAAATAACAGCGAGAACAACCTTTTCTACAGAGGAACCCTTGAAAAAAAGAGAAAGTAAAAGGAGAAGAAACAACAGAACAACGACAGCCGATAAAGCGATGAGGAAAGATTTTTTTATTTTGTAAGTCTTTTGATACATACGTCCTTTCCGGTCGTTTATTCTTTCCTGATGAAGGAACCGCTCTTGCCGCCGTGTTTGGAAATTAATTTAATGTCTGACAGGATGATATTTTTGTCGGCGGATTTACACATATCATAAATGGTCAAGGCGGCCACGCTTACAGCAGTCATCGCTTCCATCTCCACACCGGTTCTCCCGACCGTTTTTACCCTGGCCTCAATAATAATTTCACCCGATT
Organism: uncultured Syntrophaceae bacterium; assembly: GCA_964541605.1. Taxonomy (GTDB): domain Bacteria; phylum Desulfobacterota; class Syntrophia; order Syntrophales; family UBA2185; genus CAZIQY01. The sequence goes on from CAZIQY010000032.1 coordinate 7,981, forward strand.
CTTCGTTCGTCTTGAATTGTACGTCAATGCCTGTCAACTCAAGCGGATGGCACATGGGGATTATTTCGCCCGTTTTTTTGGCCGCCAGGATTCCTGCGATCCTAGCGACGCCCAAAACATCTCCTTTGGGGATCCCCCCTCCTGCAATGAGAGCAATGGTGTCCTTCTGCATTAGAACCTTTCCCCGGGCGAACGCCTCCCGTATGGATGGTTCCTTTACCGTTACATCAACCATCCTTGCCTTGCCTTTTTCATCGAGGTGGGATAATTCTGACATGTCTGAGCTTGTTCCTATAAGGGGTGTAATCTGATTGACAGCAAATTATCATAGCCAATTCCCCCAGTCAAGGAGGTTAAAAAAAATATTTTTCTAAAGAATTATCTTGATATTAAGACTTTGATTTTATAATATTTCGAGCCGTTTAAAATGGTGAAGTTTTACCGGAAGCCGGCCAGGTTTCTCTAATTTCTCCTATTCTGAAAGGTGGTCATCAACCACGACATGTTAATCCGGATAGAATCTTCTGGAGATAAAGGTTGATTGTAAAGGTCGCAAGCAGTACGGTCATCGGTATAGAATCGCATCCCATTGATGTGGAGGTCGATGTTTCTCCGGGTCTTCCCCAGTTCTCGACGGTGGGACTTCCGGATATTGCTGTAAGAGAAAGCAAAGACCGCATCAAGGCGGCCATAAAAAATTCCGGCTATGGATTTCCCAAAAATCACGTTACCGTAAATCTTGCACCGGCCGATATAAAAAAGGAAGGAACCGGGTTTGATTTGCCGATTGCCGTGGGTATTCTGGCCGCGGAAGGTTGTATACAATCCGAATCCCTCCAGGACTATATCCTCGTAGGCGAATTGTCTCTGGACGGCAGCATCAAGGGCGTCCCCGGCATCCTCTCTTCAGCAATTCTGGCAGGAAAAACGGACAAAAAGGGAATCATTGTAGCAAGTGAAAGTGCCGGTGAAGGGGCGGTCGTGGAATCAACCAATATTGTACCCGTTGATCGACTGTCCGATGTCGTGGAATTTTTTAACGGTAACAAAAAAATAGAACCGTTCAAGCTCGATATCAGGGAGGTATTCGAACGGAGTCTTCATTATCCTTTTGATTTTGCAGAGATACGTGGGCAAGAGCAGGCGAAAAGGGCTCTGGAGGTGGCAGCGGCGGGTGGGCACAATATCATCATGATCGGCCCGCCCGGATCAGGGAAAACCATGCTGGCTCAGAGACTTCCCACGATCCTTCCGGAGATGTCTTTTGCAGAAGCGATTGAAACAACGAAAATATTTTCCGTTGCCGGAACGCTGGAGAGAAAGCGAATCCTGCTGGGCACAAGACCCTTCCGGGCGCCTCACCATACGATTTCAGATGCGGGCCTTGTGGGAGGAGGGCATGTTCCCAAGCCCGGCGAAATCAGCCTTGCCCATCACGGGATATTGTTTCTGGACGAACTGCCGGAGTTCAAGCGAAATGCTCTCGAGGCGCTGAGGCAACCTCTCGAAGACGGCTTTGTAACAATCACGCGATCATCCGTTACCGCGACATATCCTTCCGCGTTTATGCTGGTGGCGGCAATGAATCCCTGCCCCTGCGGCTATTACGGCGACACGAAGAGGTCCTGCCGGTGCAGCCCTCAGCAAATACGACAGTATCAAGCCAGAATTTCGGGGCCCTTGATGGACAGGATCGATATTCATATAGAAGTGCCGTCCGTGAAATACCGGGATCTCACAGGCAAATCGGCCGGTGAATCGTCTGCGGATATTGCAGAGCGGGTCAACAGGGCGAGAGGGATGCAGGACAGGAGATTTCAGGATAACAACATCCGATTCAATGCCCGCATGTCCGATAAACAGATCAAGGCATTTTGCATCATTGACGATGAATCTCAGAAGCTCATCGAAATGGCCATAGACCGGCTCGGGCTCAGCGCCCGTGCATACACCAAGATTCTTAAGATTGCCCGAACCATAGCCGATCTGGATGAAGAAGAAGCCATTCGCTCCAGTCACGTCGCCGAGGCCATTCAGTACAGAAATCTTGATAGAAAGATGATTTAATGCTAAGGGAGTGCTTCCATGGTATGTTTTTTCAACAAATCGAGTCATTGTGGTGTTAAATGAATCAGGGGGGATGAATGTATGGAGATCAGGATCAATAAAATCGAACCGGAAAAGATGAAAAAGAAACCTGCGGATGAATCGAAGCTCGGCTTCGGCAAGATATTTACCGATCATATGTTTACTGCTAAATATCATGTCGACAAGGGATGGTGCGATGCCGTAATAGAACCATACCAAGCCATATCCCTCGATCCCACTTCGATGTGTCTACATTACGGGCAGGAAATTTTTGAAGGGATGAAGGCTTACAGGGGGAAAAACGGTGCCATATTTCTCTTCAGGCCCGATGAAAACATCAAACGCATGAACGCCTCCGCGGAAAGAATGTGCATGGCGGCCATAGATGCCGGGATGTTTATGGATGCCTTGAAAAAGCTGATTCTTCTTGAAAAAGACTGGATTCCCCGGGGCATAGGAACTTCTCTCTATATCCGTCCAACAATGATTGCAACGGAGAAGGCTCTGGGTGTGCATCCCGCCAGCGAGTACCTGTTTTTTATTATTGTGGGGCCCGTGGGGGCATATTATCCGGAAGGTTTCAATCCGACAAAGATGTATGTCAGCGAAGAATACGTCCGATCTGTGCGCGGCGGAACGGGAAATTGCAAAGCGGCCGGCAATTATGCCGCAAGTCTTTATGCGAGCAGAATAGCCAGTAAAATGGGATATACGCAGGTGTTGTGGCTTGATGCCATTGAAATGAAATATATTGAAGAGGTGGGTACGAGCAATGTCTTTTTCGTGATTGGCGATGAACTGATCACGCCTCCTCTGGGAGGAACAATCCTTCCCGGCGTCACACGCGATTCGGTCATGCAGATCGCCAGGAACTGGGGTATTCAGGTTAATGAGAGACCCATATCCATAGATGAAGTTTTATCCGCCCAAGCCAACGGCAGCCTGAAAGAAGCGTTTGCGTCGGGGACGGCGGCTATCGTTTCTCCCATCGGTCAGTTTTTTTATAAAGGCAAGGAGTCGGTCATCAATCAAGGAAAAGTTGGCGCCCTGACTGAAAAATTGTACAATGAAATTCTACAGATCCAATATGGAGAAAAGGAAGATCCGTTTGGATGGAGAATTAAAGTCACAGATTAAGAAAAGGTTATCGGAAGGGGATATTCCCCTTGATACGGGCACTTGGAATTGAAATCCACAGATATGTGGAAAAGGTTGTTGATAAGATTGTTGATAACAATCGTAAGTCTTTAAATGATTCAATTTTATACCTCATTGCATAAGGTTTGAGCAAACGATAAATGTAATAATTACAATAAGATAATGAAGCACCCTTTGATTTCTATGACTTATTGGTCTCTTCCGGCCAGGTTATGAACTTCGGGAAAAAAATGTGCCATTTCGAGTTATTTTTGTCATGAAAAAACATAAAAAATTCGCAAGCGGGATCTATCCGATTTCCTTGATAATCACAGCAGGCATTTTGATATGCCTGCTGTTTTTTCCTGTTCCGGCGGTCCGGGCAGAGCTTTTGTCTCTCGGAGAAGTGACCGCAAAAATTCAGGAGCGTTATGACAAAACGGTGGATCTGAAAGCGAGGTTTGTTCAGGAAATAACCATTAAATCCCTGAAGAAGTCCGAGAAGGAAGAAGGGATGATTTATATAAAAAATCCGAAGAGAATGCTGTGGCATTATTTGAAGCCAAAAGTGAAGAAGCTCATCATCAATCCCGAAAAGGCGTGGCTCTACGTTCCGGAAGACAAAATTGTATATGTACAGAGTGCCGGGGATGTCCTTAAATCGAGAGTAATCGTTAAGCTCTTATCGGGCACAGGGAAGCTTAATGAGGATTTCAACATTAACTTTTCCGGAGGAGGCTCCGTTGATGAAAGGGGCAATTATCTTGTTACCCTGATCCCGAAAGAATCAGGCTTTGGCGTCGATAGACTTTTTTTGACCATTGATAAAGATACTTTCCTGATCATGCAGTGCAGTTTTTCCGACATGTATGGGAACATCAACCGCATACGTTTTTCCGATATCAAGACCAACACCAATCTCTCCGATCACTTGTTTGCCTTCAGACCTCCGAAAGGGGTAGAAGTATACAACCTGCCATGATGAGAGTCAAGATCGAAAAGTCATCCTGTCTGAATCCAGAGAAATCGTTGAATCTGGAGTGGCTTGAAACCAACGGGCTGGGAGGATATGCTTCCAGCACCATTCTGAATTGTAACACACGAAAATATCATGGCCTGCTGGTCGCGAATCTCGAAACACCAAGGGGGAGGCACGTCCTCCTTTCGCGGCTTGAAGATTCCGTAAAGGTGAAGGGTCAGGAATCCTACCTTTCATGCTGTCAGTACCCCGGTGTCTTTATCCCGGAGGGGCAGCATTTTCTTACGTCCTTCCAGTTAAATGAATGCCCCCGGTTTGTTTATGAAACGGATCATATCCGCATTCGTAAAGCCGTCATGATGGTGCAGGGGGAAAATTGTATTCTTGTCAGATATGATGTCGAGCGTTGTCCCGCTTCTTGTATCCTGACCCTGAAACCCCTGTTGGCCTACCGGGGATACCACGCACTGTCCGTGCAGAATCCCTGCCTTTGTTCAGAAACGCGAGGGATCCGGAACGGATTTATCATGGAACCGTACGACGGCATGCCTTCCATATGTATCCAGACCAATCTCAGGTCTCAGTTTCTGCCTTCCCCTGTGTGGTACAATCATTTTGAATATGAGATGGAAAGAGAACGGGGATATGACTGGCAGGAGGATCTCTTTATGCCGGGTATCTTTGAAATTCCCGTCAGGATCGGAAGCACGGTGATCGTTTCTGCGTCTCTTTCTGCTTGTCGGGGACCGTTGAAGAAGAAGTGGGAAGCGGAGGCGACGAGGCGGACGCATGAGATACGGGATGTTGAAAACATTGCCGAAGGTTACGAGCATGAGGAAGACAGGATGCACGTTCGTGACCTGATCCTTTCGGGTCGGCAATTTCTGATCAAAACGCCATCCGGCAGGCCGACGATCATTGCAGGGTACCACTGGTTTACGGATTGGGGCCGGGATACTCTTATTTCCCTGCCGGGACTTGCCTTCTGCGGCGGACGGCCGGAGGAGGGGATTTCTATCCTTGTTTCCTTGGGGAAACACGAAAAGAAGGGTCTTCTTCCCAACTATTTCTCCGATCATGTGGAGGAGAATGCCTACAATACGGTGGACACATCCCTTCTGTATTTCTGGGCCGTCCAGCAAATGCTGAAGTACACAGGTGCGGCAGAGATCATCAGGAAGGAGATATGGCCTGTTTTGAAAAGAATACTGAGGCATTATATGGAAGGAACGCTTTTCAATATAGGTATGAGTAAAAACGGCCTCCTGCGTGCGGGTGATGAAAAAACGCATCTCACGTGGATGGATGCGACCGTAAACGGTAAACCGGTGACGCCAAGATGGGGACATGCCGTTGAGATTAACGCCCTGTGGTTTAACGCCGTCTGTTTTGCCGGTGAACTGGCCCGGCGGTTTGACGAGCCTGAGTTTCATTTCCATGAACTGATTAACAGGATAAAAAAATCCTTTGTCGACACATTCTGGATAGAGGGCGAAGATTATCTGGGTGATGTCTATTGTAACGGCTCTCTGGACCGTTCCGTTCGACCCAACCAAATTGTGGCCGTATCGCTTCCCTATTCACCCCTGACTCCGGATCAGTGGCCCGGCGTGGTCAACAAGGTCATGCGGGAACTCCTGACCCCTTTCGGCTTGAGAACCCTTTCGCCTGAAGACGTGAAGTATGAGGGGCGGTATGGCGGTGACGGCCCCACACGAGACGCGGCCTATCATCAGGGCACAGTGTGGCCCTGGCTTCTGGCACAGTTTGGCGAAGCGTATCTGAGAGTTGCTGAAGACAAAACTGCTGCGAGAACATTTCTGCTCGATGGCCTGCGCTTTCTTGTTCGTCAGCATATGCCGACGGCAGGCATTGGCTTTATATCCGAAATTTTTGATGGAGCCCCCCCGCACCGACCGAACGGCTGCATTGCCCAGGCCTGGAGTTCAGCAGGACTGATCAGGTTGTATTCCCTTCTTAATGAAAAAGTTTAAAACGGGTGTCGCTCCTTCCGAATGTCCGTCAATGGACAGGGATTTTTGCTTTTTCGTTTACTTTACGCGGGGATTATGTCAATATACTACATTAAGATCGACCGCGGAAAGAAAGTCTCAATCATCTTCTGAAGATAACCTCTCTAACACTTATCAATAGACGTTTCGGGCTGTCCGTCGAGAGGAGGGTTGTGAATTCATGAGAATCCTGATGTTTGGATGGGAATTTCCACCCCATATGAGTGGCGGTCTGGGAACTGCCTGTCATGGTATTACGAAGGCTCTGACGAGGCTTGGACACGAGGTTGTTTTTGTCGTTCCGAGAATGAAGGGCAAGGGAGATCCGTCTCATGTGGAATTGATTTCAGCCTCCGAAGTCCCTGTTCCGGAACAATATCTTACGGAGGATCATATTTTTCACGGGTTGGATGTGAGGACGATTCAATCCCTTTTGAGTCCCTATCTGAATGAACGTCAATATCGAGACCTGCTGCAAGACCAGGAACTCACCCACCTGGCGTGGGATAAGGAGCAAAAAGAAGAAAAGAGATACCGTTTGTTTGAAATTTCCGAACACTACGGCCCCAATCTTGTTGCCGAGGTTCTGAGATATGGAAAGGTGGCAGGCGTCATCGCTGAAAATCATACATTCGATGTGATCCATGCCCATGACTGGATGACGATTTTCGCCGGTCTTCACGCGAAGAAGATCAGCGGGAAACCCCTGATTCTTCATATTCACGCCCTCGAATTCGACCGGAGCGGAGAGCACGTCAACCAGGACATCTATGACATCGAAAGGCTGGGCATGTCGCTGGCTGACCGAATCATTGCCGTCAGCCACTACACGAAAAATCTGATTGTCAACCGTTATGGTGTTCATCCGGAAAAAATAAGCGTCGTTCACAATGCCGTTTCCCGTGCTGAAGCCGGGGCGGCATATAAGGTGGAAAAGGATATAGACAAAAAAATAGTCCTGTTTCTGGGCAGAATCACTTTTCAGAAAGGACCGGACTATTTCGTCGAGGCGGCGGCTAAAGTATTGAAAGAGGTTCCCGATGTAACATTTGTCATGGCCGGCGCAGGAGATATGATGCCCCGCATGATCAAACGGGTTGCCGAACTGGGAATAGGAAAAAATTTTCACTTCACCGGTTTTCTTCAGGGTGCGGAAGTCGAGCAGATTTTTACCATGAGTGATCTTTATGTCATGCCCAGCGTCTCCGAACCTTTCGGCATCTCTCCCCTGGAGGCGATGATCTATGATGTGCCCGTCATTATTTCAAAACAGTCCGGCGTATCTGAAATCCTGCGCCATGCCCTCAAGGTTGATTTTTGGGATGTAAAAGAAATGGCCAACAAGATCATTTCCATCTTAAAACACTCGGCCCTTTCCGATGAAATTGTGGAAAGGTCTCGTGAAGAGGTGAGAAAAATTCGCTGGGAAAACGCGGCAGAAAAAATAGTTGCTGCTTATCAGGCCGGGAGGTGATGAATATGCCAAGCGTCTGTCTTTATTTCCAGGTCCATCAACCCCGTCGATTAAGACACTATACGTTTTTTGACATCGATCATAAACATGATTACGAGGACGAAGAAAAAAACCGTCAGATCATCCATAAAGTAGCCGAGAAATGTTATCTCCCCGCCAACAGGATCATGCTGAATCTGATCAGGCGTTACCGGGGAGATTTCCGGATTTCCTATTCCATAACGGGTACCGTCATCGATCAGCTTGAAAAGTACCGGATGGATGTCCTGGACAGTTTCAAGCGACTTGCCGATACGGGATGTGTTGAATTCCTCAATGAAACATACAACCATTCTCTCTCCTTTCTCTTTTCGTTGCGGGAATTTAAAGATCAGGTGGTGTTGCATAAGAAAAAAATGACATCTCTGTTCGGTCAGACGGGGAAGACATTTCGCCATACCGAATTGATTTATAACAATGATCTTGCGAGGATCGTGGAAAAGATGGGCTACCGGGTCATCCTGGCGGAAGGGGCGGATAAAATCCTCGGATGGCGGAGCCCCAATTATGTCTATCAGCCGGCGGGATGCGAGAACCTGAAACTTCTTTTGAGAAACTATCGTCTCTCCGATGATGTGGCCTTCCGGTTTTCCAACGTGAAATGGTCCGAATATCCCCTCATGGCCGACAAATATGCCCACTGGATTCACAATGTGAACAGGAACGGCGAAGCAGTGATCAATCTATTCATGGATTATGAAACCTTCGGTGAGCACCAGTGGCAGGAAACGGGGATCTTTGAGTTTATCAAGATGCTCCCCCGGGAAATTATCAAGCATCCCGACTTCAGATTCCAGACACTCTCCGAAGCTGCCGGGGATTATGAACCCGTTGCTTCCCTTGATGTGCCGGATTTCGTCTCATGGGCGGATATAGACCGGGATTTGAGCGCCTGGCTGGGAAATTCCCTGCAGAGAGATGCCATCCGAACACTTTACGCCATGGAAGCAAGAGTTCGCCGCCGAAAAGACGAAAACATCCTCTGGATCTGGCGCATGTTCCAGACGTCGGACCATTTTTATTATATGTGCACCAAATACTTTGCCGACGGGGATGTCCATAAGTATTTCAACCCCTATGCATCACCCTATGATGCATATATCAACTATATGAATATTCTTGATGATTTTTCCGGAGTAATGGGGAAGAGAAGGAGCGTCGTTCGTGAAGCAGCGTCATGATAAAGGTTATCTCTTTGAAATCAGCTGGGAGGTTTGCAACAAGGTCGGCGGCATATATACGGTTATAGCGAGCAAACTCAGGGAAGCGGTAAAGATTTACGGTGATCGTTATATCCTGCTGGGTCCCGATCTTAAAAGCAATCTTGAATTTGAAGAAACGGATGAGGATTGCTGGACAAAGATCAGGGAAGTCACGGCCATCAAGGAAATACCCTGCCGCTTTGGCCGATGGAAAATTCCGGGTGAACCCAAGGTCATCCTTGTCGGTTTCGGAAAAAAGTACGACAAGGATCAGCTCCTCTTCAGCATCTGGGAAGATTACGGCGTGGATTCCATAGCCGGCGGGTGGGATTATGTGGAACCGGTGATGTTCAGTTACGCCTGCGGCGAGGTCATTGAAACGATATATAATCTGGCCGTCAGACCCCAGGAAATACCCGCCGTTGCTCAATTTCATGAGTGGATGTGCGGCGCGGGACTCCTGTGTGTAAAGAAAAAGGTTCCCGAAATCGGGACGGTTTTTACCACCCATGCCACCATCCTGGGAAGGACGCTCGCCGGATCGGGCGTTGATATTTATATGGCCATGGACCATATCTCACCCCAGGCAGAAGCCGGCGCCCATAGCATCAAGGCGAAATATTCCATGGAAGTCGTCGCCGCGAGAGAAGCGGACTGTTTTACGACTGTCAGTGAGATCACGGCATCGGAAGCAAAAAATTTCCTCGGCAGACTCCCCGATGTCATCACCCCCAATGGTTTGGATATGGACAATATCCCGGATCTTGCAGACCATCGGGCGCCGGCATTAAAATCCAGGGAGAAACTCCTGAATGCGGCGTCACATTTTCTGAAAAAGGATTTTCCCGCCACGACGAAGATCATGATCATCTCCGGCCGCTATGAGTTCCACAACAAGGGAATCGATATCTTTTTAAATGCCCTCGGACGTCTTGATAAAGAAATGGAGGGAGACAAACCCATCCTTGCTTTTCTTTTTGTTCTTGGGGGTCACACGGATTTGATTCCCGCTCTCCAGTGCGATTACACAAGACCGGAGCCGGGAAACCCTCCCATTGCAACCCACAGGCTTCATTATGAGGCGTCGGATCCCATTCTGCAAACATGCAGCAGGCTGGGGCTCAGGAATTCCCGGCAAAACAGGGTCAATGTCGTCTTCAGCCCCGCCTATTTGAACGGACATGACGGCCTTATCAACATGACTTATTACGAAGCCCTCTCGGGGTGTGATCTGGGTGTTTTCCCTTCCTATTACGAACCCTGGGGATACACCCCTCTCGAAAGCGCCGCCTACGCGGTGCCGACCATCACCACCGATCAGGCCGGCTTCGGCCTTTGGGTTCAAAAGACTATCGGTGAAAACGGCGGGGTGATGCTGCTGAAACGGAAAGGTCAGAGTCTGAATGTTATTGAAGAAAATTTTTATGGCATCTTTAAAAACTTTCTCTCCTGGACCGAAAAGGAAACACAGGACAGGAGAAAGGGCGCCCGTCATGTCGCTGTGAAGGCAAACTGGAAGGATTTCTTCAAAGCCTATCTGAACGCATATGAAAAGGCTGTGGTTGTTGCCCGGGATCGATCCGAGAAACTCTCTTCCATCTATTACCGGATGGAAAAGAAATACACCTTTGTCGGGACCGTGTCTGCGCAGCCCTATTTCCGGATGTTCACAGCCGTGGCGAATCTTCCCGAAAAGATCGGCCGGCTGCGGGAGCTGGCTTACAACCTGTGGTGGACATGGCACCCCAAAGCCCGCAGTCTATATATCTCCCTCGATCCCAAAATCTGGCCGGAGATGGGAAATAATCCCGTCAGGATTCTCGAAACCGTATCCTTCGAAAAGTTGATGGAAGCATCGGAAAATACGAGCTACATGAATCTGTATTCGCAGATCGTTCAGCAGTTTGATGAATACATGAACGAGAAAACCCCTTCAAAAAATGTACAGGTCTCTCAGGCGATTAAATGGTCTTCCCCCATTGCCTATTTTTCAACGGAATATGGCCTTCATGAAAGCATTCCCATCTATTCAGGTGGACTGGGTACGCTCTCCGGTGACCACTTGAAAACCGCCAGTGACCTCAATATCCCCCTTGTCGGGGTTGGGCTCCTCTACAAGAACGGCTATTTCCGGCAGGTCATAGACAAAAACGGCATCCAGATCGCGGAATATCCGGAAAACGACTTTTCCCTCATGCCCGTCCAGATTGTTCGGGATGATGTGGGCAATGAGGTGCAGATATCCTTGAACTGCCGGGACGAACCCTGTTCGCAAATTTGTGGGAGGTCAAGGTAGGCCGGGTTTCCCTGTATCTGTTGAATACGGATATTCCGAGAAATACCGTTCAGGACAGAAAAATAACGGAGCGGCTGTATCCCGCGGACCAGAGAACCCGGATAGAACAGGAAATTCTTCTCGGCATGGGGGGAGTCAGGCTGCTTAAGAAGTTAGGCGTCAGACCCCGTGTTTACCACATCAATGAAGGACATTCGGCCTTTCTCATTTTCGAGCGTATCTCGAATCTGATGACGGAAGAAGGGCTTTCTCTGGATGAGGCCATGGAAGTAGTTCGCGGCAGCACCGTCTTCACGACCCATACGCCTGTGGAAGCCGGCAACGAAAGGTTCCCAAAAGATTTAATGGAACATTATTTTACCGGTTTTGTCAAAAGAACGCAAATGTCCTGGGCGCAGTTCTGGGAGCTGGGACGAAAAGAAATTGGCGAAGACAAGCCGTTTTTCATGACGATTCTTGCCTTCAAAATGTCGCACATCAGCAATGCCGTAAGCCGGGTTCACGAAGAAGTCTCAAGGCGTCTGTGGCGTGACGTATGGAAGGGTTTAAACATGTCCGATGTTCCCGTCCGTCATATCACAAACGGGGCCCATACCCTGTCTTATATCGCACCGAGAATGAAAGACCTTTTTGATACCTATTTGGGTGACGAATGGGAAAAAAATGCCTCAGACCCCGAAATCTGGGAACGGGTGCAGGACATACCTGATTCCATCCTGTGGGATATGAGATATGAGCTGAAGCAGAAAACCATCAATTTCCTGAGAGAATACCTTTCCAGACACTGGGTGAAATACGGTTATTCAAAGACGTGGCGGGAAGAATTTTTCTCAAAAATAAATCCCGCAGCGCTTATCATCGGATTTGCACGACGGTTTGCACCGTATAAGCGAGCCGATCTGATTCTGTCGGACCTGGATAGGCTGGAAAAAATTTTAAACCAGCCAAACCGCCCCGTTCATATCATCTTCGCAGGAAAGTCCCATCCGAACGACGAAATGGGGAAAAATCTGATTAAAAGAGTCATCGATATCTGCAAGGACGACAGGTTCAGAGGTAAAATATTTTTCCTTGAGGACTATGACATTCACATTGCCCGTTATCTGGTTCAGGGCGTGGATGTATGGCTGAATACGCCCAGACGCCCTTACGAAGCAAGCGGTACGAGCGGTGAAAAGGTCGTCGCAAACGGGGTTTTGAACCTGAGCGTGTCCGATGGGTGGTGGTCCGAGGGCTATGATGGGACCAACGGCTGGACCATAGGGCCCGTGGTGAGAGGATATTCTGAAGAGAGGGTCAATGCCGATGAAGAAGACGGACAATCTCTTTATTCTCTCCTCGAAAATACGGTGATTCCCACATTCTACAGCAGGGAGATATCCGGACTGCCCGAAAAGTGGATCAGCATGATCAAGCGGTCCATACAAACCCTGATGCCGAGATTCAATACCCAGAGAATGCTGCTCCAGTATTATCATGACATCTATCTGCCCACGGCAAACAGGGAACATAATCTATACGAAGATTCGTACAGGATGGCAAGGGACCTTGCGGACTGGAAGCGAAAAATCCCCATGCGCTTTTCTTCTCTCAAGTTGTTGGATGTCAGTATCGAAGGCATTCACGGAGATACAGTCCTGGTTGACAAACCCCTGAATGTGAACGCAAGGATTGATCCCGGGAAGATGGAAGCGGATGAAATCCTCGTGGAACTGCTGATCGGCAGAAAAGACGGTTACGACTTCGACGGCGTGCCGGATTGTGTACCTCTGAACGTGGCCGACAGAACGTCGGATGGCGTGCTGACGTTTTCCGTTGAATATGTTGTGAAGCAGAACGGACCGTACTACTACGGTGTTCGGGTTCTGCCGTATCATAAGCGCCTCGCATCCAGACAGGAGACCGGACTGATCCTCTGGGCGTGATAATAACGGACATGGAAATCATTGATTAAACCTGTACAGACGATCAATAAACTCACCAACGGCGTTCCTCTCACCATTGTGGCTCTCGGCGATTCCTTGACACAGGGATGGATGGTTTCACAGGGATATATCGATTTTCTCAGGGAAATGCTTCACACAAAGTATCCCCAAAGCAGATTCAAGCTCATCAGCAGCGGCATTCCGGGAGATACGGCGGATTCCGGCCTGTACCGCCTCAAGTGGGATGTCCTTCGATACAGCCCCGATTGCGTGTTCATACAATACGCCATCAACGATGCCTTTTCGGGGTTTACGAAACAAAGCTTCAAAAGCAATATCAAAGGGATCATCGATGGAATCAGGGAAAACGGCGATGCCGACATTGTGTTGATAACCTCCGGATACATCGGCGATAATGAGGATAACCGGCATGTGGAAGGATATTATCACCAGCATGAAGCATTGGGAGCGGATTACGGGATTCCCGTCGTGCGGACGCATGAGTACTGGAAAAGGAAGATCAGGGAAGGCGTGATATTCGGGTCTCTGGTGCAGTATGATGGCGTACATCCCACGGAGGAAGGCTACAGGCTCATGGCAGAAGCCGTTATGGAACATTTTTGAAATGATTTTAAAGAATATCCGCTCAAACTTCAAAAAGGTGCAGACTGGATTTCCAGACCAGCTTATTGATTGCGAGATGAAACATGTGAGGTCTGAATAGTATATTTTTCCGTTAAGAAAATAGCGCCTTCTTCCTGTAGTCAGCAAAACGTCAACCTTGAAGAAAATGCTTGCTTTCAATCGTCAATCAACAATGTTCTTTTTTTCCATAATTGTGATATGTAGAGAGCGTGGACCGGCGGGTTTTCGCAGTCCGATGGACGGGCTTTGAGACAATCAAGGAGGTTGTCTTATGCCGATCCACATAAGATGCCGTGATAAACCGCGATATATGACGCAACCGATTGAATATAAAGATCTTATCGTGCCTTTGGCAATCGCTCTAATGGCATGTTATGCGAACAGGAAACCAAAATTGGGTATGTTATACGGATCATTTAATTATTGTTAGGCGCTAAAGGAAGGGTATGACGTCGCAGTCTGAAAAGCTCGAAATGCGTGGTCGCCTATGGCTATGGTCTTCTGCATTAGATGAGTGCGAATTGATACTGATGATCCTGCGAAGGAATGCAGCCGAAATTGATTCGGGAAGGCCAAGCGAAAAGGACCAGCGATTCTCCGCTGCCTTTCAAGAATATCTGAAGTCCAAGCCGAACTACGTACCAGGAAAACTAAGTCCTTCCGATCTTGTGGAGTTTTCTGAGCTTTATTATAGGGGATACCCCGCATTGACGGATTGCAACCTCATGCAGAATTACCTTCGGATGCTGGCTGTAGTCCTTTTTTGCCAGATGCTGAATATGGGCAAACATGATCCGGGTAGAGCATCCGGGAATACCAAAAATTTTGTTACAACCAATATCGAGCAAATACTTAACACCGTATTTTCGAGCAATTCCGAGCTAGAAGAATTCTATAGATTTCGTGACGCATGCTTGACGGCGAGAAACGAAATGATTGGTCACGCCGACGGCGCTGCGTTTCAGATTGATCACGGAACCCCAGTTTCTAAGATGAAGATGATCTCTGCCTCGGTTGAGGGAATCGACTTCTCGTATATGGAGCGAGTGGTTAAGCCATTGAACCGCGCGGTATTGGAATATGCTGAACACGTTAGCGCCTAACAAGGCTCTTGAGAATCGACGTAAAAAAACGCTGGTGCGTTTTCCGCGTCGCAGCTCCAGCGTTAGGAGAAAAAAGGAGAGTTTTAAAAATGGCAAAGATAAACGTTTTTGAAGTGGCACCGAAGAAGGGTGACATGCCTTTTCCTCCTTATCTTCATATCCACCTGTCTGAGCACTTCAGTGATTCCGAAGGCCACATACTTCTGAGTCCCCAACTAATGACCGACAAGGAAATTGATGAAACCGTTGATTTACTTGTCATGCAGCTAGAAAAGGTAAGAAAAACTGCAAAATTAAAATTGAAAAAAGCGAAGAAAAGCGCCAGATGAGTTTCAGAATCTTACAATTATTAGGGACAACAGCCACTCATTTACGGTGCACTAATCAGTGGCTGTCTCTCGCATCCCAAATGTAGAAAAAATGTAAAAAACTTTTTATATTTAATCAAGAGGATTTATGAAAAATAAATTTTATTCACCTTTGATATTATTGACGATTATTATGATTTCGTTTCCATCCATCTGCTTTTCAGAATTAAAAACAGTTCAAGGGGAATACTGTGGAACATATATGGGGAATATGCAAAATAAGAAAGAATTAGAAGATTACAGAAAGACTGTAAGGAGAAAATCAATAGAAAATGGTCTTTTTAAGCTTATTACCCCCACAAACAGTGGGCTTTATCTACTTACCCAAACATTGGAGGGTCAATTCACTGACAAATGTATCAGTAATGTCATCAGTAACTACTTGGAAAAAGTAGTGGTTGTTAGTCATACAGAAAAGAGAAGAAAAATATGTGATAAGGTAAGGATAACCTTAGACCCTGAAGTAACAAAGAAATATCTCAATCAAGAGGTTTGTGAAATAAAACGAACTGACATCTGGGAATGGGATGTCGAAAAAGTTTTGATAGGAATAATGATTGATAACAGTAGGCTTGGAAAAAAGGAACCTGAAAAAATCAATATAGGTCTAATCATCGAAACAAAAATTCCAGATTTGGATGGATATAAAAAAGAACAGTTGGAGAATGAACAAGAAAAAGAATTCTTCAACATGACAGAAATGGACAAGGACAAGTACAAATTTATAGACCGAAGACATTTGAAAACAATATTAGAGGAACAAAAATTATCATCTTCTGGGATAACAGATAGCGAGACTGTAAAATTAGGTAAAATCCTCAATCTGGACATCATCGTTCTCAGATTGGTTTATGAAAATAGTAAGGTAACGAAAGTATTGAAGGTTGATACCGGAGAGGTATTATTATCCAAGACTTATGAAACGAAGAAGGAAACAAAAGAAGAAGGATGGATTTCTCATGGAAAATTAGACGTTGGTGATTTTTATTATGATAATCGTTCTATAATGAAGGTAAGTCCAAATATAATAAGAGTATGGAGTAAGTGTATATTTTCTAAGAATTGGATAGAAAAAAATAAAGATTTTATCCAAAACTTAAAAAACTGATCCCACAAAGTGATTATAATAAATTACACCACAGGACAACACTTTACGAAATTGATTGTTTGAAGAATACATATCAGAATATTCAGTATGTGGATTATAATGATGATGATAAGAGTTTATTCAATTTTCGCGACTACCTGGTAGATAATAAGATATATCAAATAATACCCGATACAATATTGGACGTATTGCGAAGAAAAGTCTGTGAGTAATGGAATTAATTGGGGACAGCAGGAACATAGGGCAGCCGTTGACATCGGACAAATTGAAAAAAAGATTCCCCAACATCACTCCAACCGACCCGGAATACGCAGTGCAAATAGCACGCTCAGTGGCCGGGCGGATGACCTTTAACTTTGGCTGACGATAAGATGGACGCAAAACGAATTGAAAAATGGCTTAAAGATATTAATGGGTGGCTGAATCCACCCGGTTGTGAGTCTTCGTTTGTTTCTCTCCCAGGCCATAATAATGGTTGCTGCACAGTGGGAATTGTTCATGAGCATCGGTTTGCTTTTTATTTCTGGGGTCTTTACTCGCTTGAAAAAAAATTTTCACCGGTTTTGATCACTATTGACGCACATGATGATGTAGGTGTGCCGGGTGAGGTTGTTCCAGATGATTTGGAAAATCTTCACATTCAAAACAGGTTGGAACTTGGGCTTTTCGCTTGGCTTCGACTTCGCAGCTTGAATGACGGACACATTCTACCTGCCCTTTATCTCGATTTCTTCTCAGATGTTTATGTATTGTTAAATGGCAGAGAGGATTCTGCTGCATTCAAGACTCTTCGCACTGCACAGCAACAAATGGATCGTAATGGTTGTATGCACACGGTCAAGTTCTATCAGGATTCGGGAAAGCTATTAAATGATCTTCCGTCGGATTGCCCAGTATTCCTCGATATTGATCTTGACTACTTTTCGGTATCCAACCCGCAAGCTGGGTCGGTTCTTGGATCTGAGAATCTCGTAAGCGATGAAGAGATAAAATCCACGCTATCTATTGATGGGCCCTTGCTTGGGCAACTTTTTGACAGAATAGTTGGGCTAACCATAGCACTGGAGCCAGAATATTGTGGCGGATTAGTTAATTCACTTCATGCCTTGGATATCTTGAATCAGGAGCTTTTTGAAGGTACCCTCTGTACAAATGCTTGCAAATGGAAAAAATCAGCCAACCTCTATATGGCCTTCGGTTGTCAAGAAAAAAACCTCTCCTATAGATCGGAAAGAGAGCAATAAAAGAGATAGTATCCGTCCAAAAAGAATGAAGCCTTGACAAACGACCCTATGGTTCGGGCTTGCGTCTTCCGTCGCGAGAGTCAGTACGCGAAACGCGTCTGCACCAAACATCTATAGAGATTGACCGAATAGCCAAAGACGTTCTTTGACAATCAGTTTGCTGCCATTCGACAGCTTCAGAATATATTTCGGTACCCTTATCCCGGCGCAGTCAAAGTAAAGCGGCTTGGATCAGAGATCCATCCAGTTAGGGTGTCACTCGGGCAAGGGGCAGAGCACGGATATCGTCTGGTCAAGCATCATTTATAAATGGGAAAAAGGATGCCACCAATCAAAACCATGAGCTTAGAGGCATTTGGTCCATTCTTTAAAGCAGTCAAGCTGCAAGCAGTAAATAAAGAGAATCAGGTCCGCCTATAGAATCTCAGTTAGACGACAAGCTGACATCCTTAATCCCAAGATTATTGGCTGAAAAATTTATCCATATTAAAAGCCTCTTTGTTTTTGAGAATAAAATAAACTGCTCTGCCGATTTTGTGGGTGAAAATTCCCAGAGCTTTGCCCTTGTTGTATTTTCGTTCGAGTTTTGCCACATATTGTTTGGCTTTCTCGGATTCCCTGAGCATGAGGATCGCCGCCTCATTGCAGGCCCATTTCAGATGGTGGTTTCCGATTTTGCCGTTTGATTTACCGGCCCATTTGCCGTCGGATTCTTTGATTGGTTTAATCAACCGGGCATAGGAAGAGAAATCCTGGACAGAGGGGAACCGTTTAATATCTTGAATTTCGTAAAGCATGACAAGGGCCAGGATCAGGCCTACACCGGGAATCGACCGGAGTAAGTACAGAGTGTGATAATCGTGCTGTTCAGCGGTTTTCTCAATATGCCATTCAAGCTTATTGAGGATCTGGTTAAGCGATGCGATCACGGCAAGATCCACCTCGACGCTTTTGCGGACTTCGGGATTCTCGAACTTCTCCGCCACACCGTCATGATTGTATTTACGCGCGAGCCGTTTGGTAAAGCCCGGCAGATTGTATTGTGTCTTGGTGTTCTGGATATGGGAAACCAATTCACCGCATCGGCGCATGAGATACATCCGCCGTCTTAATAGATCCCTGGTCGCACGCCACTCGGCCGGATACGGATATGCTGTCGGGAAATTGCCACCTTTAAGCAATAAGGCAATTTTATAAGAGTCAATTTTATCATTTTTAGTCTTTCCTCCGTGGATTGTTTCCGGTCGTGATAAATTGAGCCAAAAATGGTCGTTAGAAAGTGAGCCAC
>CAZIQY010000033.1:0-26185 GCA_964541605.1 uncultured Syntrophaceae bacterium
TATGTTAAGCTTTTACAAATTTTATGTACTAACTATTCCGGACAGTAGTGATATTTTTCGTGAATCATGTTTCTGTCGAACTCATAGAATTCAAGAAGCATTGCATCCTGTTCTTCTTTCGTAAAATAGTCCATACAGGGGAAAAAGAAATGTTTGTCTTCCTTTGCTATGTGCTGAGGATAGAACCGGGCCAATTCCTTCAGGCAGCCGATGACTTCCTGGGAGGTGTCTTCACCTGCCAGGTATCTCTCCCTGGCTGAGACAAGTTTCCCTACAGTTTTCCGCGCATATTTATGCTCTTCGATGAGTTCGTTCATAATCCCGGCATGTACCGGCGAAAGTTCCTTTTTAACAAGATCCCGAAACAGGATGTCCTCTTCCTTGCCGTGATGAGTCCTGTCCGCATAGGTTTTGATAAAGTCAACAGCCGTATCGATAAAAACGGTATCCACTTTTTTGGTCTCAGTGATCTTTATGATCTCACCATCAAACAGCCTTAACATTTTTTCAATTAATCTGTGTTCCCACATCATCGGGCCGATTGGTTTCATGGCAATCCTCCTTAATTCATGAATTCACTTCTCCGAATATGTCATCATTACGGGCTGACCCCCTTAGAATATTTATACCACATTTTATGAGAGGATTCATTCATGTGTTGAAAGCTTTGCATATCTTCATTTTATGCCATTCCGAGGAGCAATAAGCGACGAGGAATCTTAATTATATCAAAATATTCAAGATTTCTCCCTTCGGTCGAAATGACATAAAGTCGACATTGTACAAAGCTTTCGTATTAATAGGCGCCCCTGACGAGACGAAAACCGATGCTTTTGAACGCATTTCCCGCGGGAAAGCTGTAGCGGATCGATGCCCGGCAATCCCTGGCCCTATCCAGCCAGCAACCGCCACGGAGAACCCGGGTCGTGCCGTCTTCGGGGCCTGGCGGGTTGTCCCTGGGGCTTGCCTGGTAGTAATTTTCGCCGTACCAGTCCTGCGTCCATTCCCAGACATTTCCGGACATGTCGTAAAATCCCAGGCCGTTGGGCTTTTTTCGCCCCACCGGGCGAATCCTGTCTTCGGCGTTTGCATCATACCAGGCATAGTCGGCGAGTTTAGCGTCGCTGCTCGTGCCGGCCCATTTCTCCTGCCTGCCCCCGTCACGGGCGGCGAACTCCCACTTCGCCTCTGTGGGAAGGCGGTATTTCTGTCCGCTCATACTGCTCAGTTCAGCGATGAAGGCCATTGCATCCGTCCAGGCAACGCTCTCCACGGGACAGGAATCCCCGCAGTCCCTGAAGTGAGAGGGATTGTTTTTCATGACCTTGCGCCACTGTGCCTGCGTAACCTCATGTTTTCCCATGTAGAAACCGTCCAGGCATACCTCGTGAATGGGCCTTTCATGGTTTTCCCCATCCCCGAAATTGTCCCCCATTTGAAAGCAGCCTCCCCTGACCAGGATGAATTCCATGCCGGTGACGGGATCTGTGAAAGTGAAGGGCAGGTCCTTTTTCGGTTTTTCCACGGACGTCCTGGCAACGGCGGCAGAGCCCGCAGCGGTCTTCGTTTCCGGTATGGTCTGAGCTGCGCCGGCCGCTGTCCGTTTTGCGGGATGAAAGAAGAAGTCTCCCTGAAGGGATGACAACTCCCATGGTATCTGTTTGCCGCCCGTATCCTGGTTTAATTTCTGGCGGACATTCTTAAAGACCTGTTCAATGGCAAGCCCCGGCATCGTCATGTAGTGCATGAGGGCGGACGCAAAAGGGCTGTTCCGGCCTTCTCCATCCAGGGCCACCTGTCCGGGACCGGTCGAATAGGAGATGTAAGAACCCGCAGGGGCCTTGCCGAGCACAGCCAGCCCGCGGTTCGCGGAACGGAAGCTTCGGGAGAAGGGATTGTCGCGGCAGGCGTCGAGGATGACAATGTTCAGACCGTTGTTGGCGTTTGCCATCTCATCGAGAATCATTCCTGCATCCATGGTTTCGTATTTAACGTCGGATTCCTTGCTGATCCTGGCGCTGACAGGAACAAGATAATTGATGCCTTCGACCTGAAGGCCGTGACCGGCAAAATAGAAAAGCCCCACCCCGCCTCGTTTGAGGCGCTTCCCGAAGTCCCGAACGGCCTCCTCCATGACCTTGAGGCCGGCGTTCTTTTTCAGGGTTACCGTAAATCCCTGCTTTTGCAGAGCTGCGGCGATGTCCGAAGCGTCGTTGACGGGATTCTTCAACGGAGCGAAACCGTAGTTGCTGTTGCCGATAACAAGCGCCAGACGCTGATCTTCGGATGCTATGGAGTTGAACGATGCGATGAAGACAAGCAGGAATGTAAGAAAGGCGATTCGAATCAGGCCGAAATGCAAAGGAGTCTCCTTTATTTTAAAAGCGGATGCAAGTATACATTAATCAATGTCAGACCTCAAGCGATGTGTTGGTTGCAATCGTTTGACATGTTATGAACGGGTGATCCGGAAATCCTGGAACTCTCCCGTAAGCGGCTCTTCTTTGGCGTCGACGTCATGTACGACGGCGTAAGGCGGGCCCTTTTTGCACCATTCCAGCATGACCGAGACGTTCTCTTCTTTTCCTTCGAACACGGCCTCCACCCTGCCGTCGGAGAGGTTCCTGACCCAGCCGGTGAGGTTGAGGGATTGCGCGGTTTCCCTGGTGTATGCCCGGAAGAAGACGCCCTGGACGCGGCCGGAAATATAAACATGCATACGCTTCATCTGTTTTCTATCGTCCATGTCGTTAAAGCCTGCCTGTCAGTTTGAGGAATTCCTCCTCGTTGAGGATGGCGATCCCCGCTGATCGGGCCTTTTGAAGCTTGGAGCCCGGCGCTTCGCCCGCTACGACATAGTCCGTCTTTTTCGTGACGGATTCCGATATCTGCCCCCCGAGAGATTCAACGATTTGTTTCGCTTCGGTACGGGAAAGTCTGGCGAGGGCGCCCGTGAATACAAAAGATTTTCCCGCAAGGAAGGCCGTTTCACTCTTTGCTGTCTCCGTGGCTACGACGTTGGCGTCCCTGAATTTTTCCATGACGCGGATATTGGAGGGTTCGCAAAAAAAGCTCAAAATGCTGCGGGCCGCTTCCGGTCCCACATCCCGGATCGCGAGGAGTTCTTCTTCCCCGGCGCGGCTGAGACTTTCGAGATTCATGAACTGCCTGGCCAGTACGGCGGCCATGCGCTCGCCCACGTGGCGGATGCCGAGAGCATACAGGAACTTGTCCAGAGAAGGGGATTTCGTCCGCTCGATGGCCGAAAGGAGGTTCGAAGCTGATTTTTCCGCCATTCTATCGAGGCCAAGGAGTGTTTCCTTTGTCAGGAGATAGAGGTCCGCCGGGTCTTTGATGACGCCCGCGTTCACCATTTGAGAGACCAGCTTTTCACCGAGACCTTCGATGTTCATGCCGCCCCGGGAGGCAAAATGGGTGATGTTTTCCTTGATCTGGGCGGGGCAGGCCATATTGATGCAACGGTAAGCGACCTCACCCTCGAGACGGACGACCTTCGAACCGCATCCTCCCTGATCCGGTGGGCAGATTTCAGGTTTGGAAAATTTTCGCTCCATTCCATCCCTTTTCGATTTGACAACCGTAACGACTTCCGGAATCACGTCTCCCGCACGTTGGATGATGACCGTATCGCCGATGCGGATGTCTTTCTTGTCGATTTCGTCCATATTGTGAAGGGTGGCCCGGCTGACCATGACGCCGCCGACCCGGACAGGTTTCATGAGGGCAACGGGGGTGAGGACGCCCGTCCGTCCCACCTGGAAGACGATATCTTCAATGACTGTGGTCTCCTGCGTTGCGGCAAATTTGCAGGCGACGGCCCAGCGAGGGCTTCTGGAAACGGTGCCCAGGCGATCCTGGATGGAAAGGTCATCCACCTTGATGACGATCCCGTCAATCTCATAGGGAAGTTCTTTCCGGATGTCGTTGATATGATGATAGTATTGAATGCAGGAATTGACGTCTTCGGCCTGGCGGATCCGGTCATTTACTCTAAATCCCCAGCGCCTCAGGGTTTGCAGGACATTCCAGTGGCTTTTGAAAGCGGTTCCCGTGCCCGTGCCGATGCCGTAGCAGAAGATGTCCAGAGGCCTTCTGACGGTGATTCTTGAATCCAGTTGCCGGAGCGACCCGGCGGCGGCGTTTCTGGGATTGGCAAACGGCGGCTCGCCGTTCCGTGTCCTTCGTCTGTTCAGGGTTTTAAAGGCCTCGGTTTCCATGAACACTTCGCCCCGGATTTCTATTCTTTCCGGTATGGCAGCCTCCGGCGCTTCCTTCATTCGCAGGGGAATGGTATGAATGGTCTTGAGGTTTTGGGTAATGACTTCCCCTGTCGCTCCGTCTCCCCTCGTCAGGCCGATGTCCAGAACGCCATTAATATAAATGAGATTGACCGCCACGCCGTCCAGTTTGGGCTCGACGACAAACGTGACGGCCTCATCCGTGCCGAGAAATCGCCGGATGCGCTCATCGAAATCATGGATATCCTGCTCGGAAAAGGCATTGGCGAGGCTGAGCATGGGGGTGAAATGGTTCCGGGTTTCGAATTTTTCCAGAGGAGCGGCGCCGACACGCCGGGTGGGTGAATCGGAGTGGTCAAGATCGGGGAATTGGCTTTCAAGTTCCATGAGTTCTTTCATCAATCGGTCGTACTCGGCATCGGATATTTCAGGGTCGTCCAACTGATAATAGCGCCGGTTATGGTAATTGATGATGGCTCTGAGCTCTTCGATTCTCTTGATGGCGGCTTCGGTATTCATGAGTTAAGAACCTGGTTCCCCGCCTTCGCGGGGATGACAACGGGTTTATGGAGCCCGCCTTCGCGGGGATGACAATTTTTCCTTATTTCACAAGTCGCAGGTCTGGTTTCCCCTTTTTTTGTGGTTTGACAGGGGGTTTTTGTTTGTTGTTCTGAAGTTTGAGAATGTTTTCGTTGAAGATGTGGTTCTTCGCCCTGACGGAGTTGATAATAAAGAAGATGATGACCGCCTTTTCCCATTCCTTTGACGTATCAAACTGCTCCATGCGTGTCTTGTATTTTTCCCAAAGGTTGGTCAAAGAGGCCTCATCCAGGTCCAGTATTTTTTCAGCAAGTCTTTCCAAGGTAGATTCGAGCATGATGTATTGTTCCTTTGCGGTTGTTGAGGCAAATAGTATAAAAGGTGCCTGCATAAAGTCAAACGAAAACCTCTTGCGAGCTTCAAATGCTTCCATATTGTCACGCGTTGAGGACATGGAATGCGGGAAACCGGGCAATGCGGAAGGGGCAGATCTCCTTGATCGGGGGGGCCGTTTGACATTCAGAGGATCGTCCTTACATTATGTTAAACAAGACATATCAAAAAGTTTCTCATGGAGGATAAGATGAAACATCCCCTTGTATATCTGCTGACACTTATTGTATTTTTCTTTGGTTGTCAGAATTCCGGCAGCAGCCAGCGGGAGGTAAAAAATAACATGACGAAAAATAATGTAACGACAAAGACAGCCACGTTCGCCGGGGGCTGTTTCTGGTGCGTGGAATCCGATTTTGAAAAAGTTCCGGGCGTTGTGAAGGCCGTATCCGGTTATACGGGCGGGTCCATGGAAAGCCCTACCTATGAAAACTATGGCCGGGGAGGGCACGTGGAGGCCGTGCAGGTATATTACGATCCGTCCGTCGTCACCTATGAACAATTGCTCGACGTGTTCTGGCGGCATATCGATCCTGCGGATCCGGACGGGCAATTTGCCGACCGGGGCCGTTATTACCGCAGCGCCGTCTTCTATCACGACGATGAGCAGAAACGGCTGGCGGAAAAGTCGAAAGGGGCGCTGGGTAAATCGGAGCGCTTCCACAGGCCCGTTGTCACGGAGATCATCAAATTCGAAAAGTTTTATGATGCGGAAGAATACCATCAGGATTATTACAAAAAGAATCCCCTGCGCTACAAGTATTACAGGCATGGATCGGGCCGTGATCAGTTTTTAAAAAAGGTGTGGGGAAGCGGCGACGCGGGCCTCAAACCCGTACCGGCGCAGTCTTATAAAAAACCGGCTGATGAAACACTGAAAAAGAAGTTGAATTCTCTACAGTATGACGTTACGCAGAAAGACGCCACGGAACCGCCCTTCCGCAATGAATACTGGGACAACAAGAAAGAGGGCATCTATGTCGACGTCGTTTCGGGCGAGCCGCTGTTCAGCTCCCTGGACAAATATGATTCCGGCACCGGATGGCCCAGTTTTACCAGACCCCTTGAGCCGGTCAATATCGTGGAGAAGGAGGACCGCGGCCTGTTCATGAGACGGACGGAAGTAAGAAGCAGATACGGGGATTCACATCTGGGGCACGTCTTTCCGGACGGCCCGAAGCCGACGGGCCTCAGGTATTGCATGAACTCGGCCTCGTTGAGATTTATCTCCAGGGAAGATCTGGAAAAAGAAGGATACGGCCGGTATTTGGGATTGTTTGATCGGAAGTGAGGGGCGTCGGCTATTTGCTTTTCGCGGGGACTTTCCCGCCCATGTCCCGCACCAGCTTCCTGAAGGGCTGCGATGAGTAAAGAAGGCGTTCCGCGACATCCCGCAGTTTGTCGACCTGCTCCTCTGAAAGGTTGAGATTGGTGGGGATGTCATTAAAATAATCGCGCTCCTCTTTGACCGGGAGATAATCGAAGGCCACATGGATGATATAGAAGTCGATGGGCTTTCGTCCGGCGTCCACATCTTCTTCATACCATTCCTTGATGTAGCGGCGGAGGAGATCAATGGTTTCGAAGTTGTATTTGTTGATCATAATGGTAGAAGATAATCTGATGATGTCCCTTAGACCGGGGATATCACCGCCCAGGCGCCATTGGGGTTTTTCCTTTCTCGCGGCATCGACGATAACGAAGGCTATCCGACGGGTCTTCCCGAGTCCCGCGGCCTTCAGAGCATCTCTGATGCCTCCGCGAACGGTGACGGAATCGATGAGGCCTCTCAGTCCGAGGTTGTCGGAAACACCCCCGTCCACGAGATGAATATACGGATTTGTCTCCGAGTCAAGATAGGAATTGATATTGACGGCCATGTGGTAGGCTCTGCTCGTCAGATCGGGCCTCTGAAGGGCCTGCTTCACCCAGCGGGGTGCAGTGCTGCTACATTGCCCGGCATAGTTTCGCAGTATGATGGGAGAGAAGAGGCCGGGAACGGCTCCGGAAGCGGCGACAGCCCGGGAGACGGGAAATTTGTCATAATCTGAACAGATTAATTCAAACTGGCCCGGCGTGAATGAAAAGCTGAGACCGTCAACGGCATCCGTTGCGAGTATCAGAATGGCAGGGCCTTTGCCCTTTGAAAGATCCCCCAGCGTGGCGTCCTTGAAGAGAATGGAGTCGAAGTACTGCTGGGCCAGATCGCTCCTGCCGAAGCGGGGGGACAGAAGCTTAGGCCAGTTGAAGGGATTCGCAACACCGCGAACAAGGACGCTTTGATGGTTTTGAATCAGGAATCGGGATTTGAAATTCCTGAAAATATCTTCACCGTAAAGCCCGTAATAGGCAGCCGTGAAGCTTCCGGCAGAAACGGAAGAAATCAGATCCACTTCCTCCAGAAGCGTATGTTTTTTGACGGGGTCTTTTGCTTCCTTGTTTTCCGTGGAATCCGGCAGTTCAATCCGGGACATGGCTTCAAGAACGCCATAAGAAAGAGCCGCCGCGCGCGTCCCTCCGCCGGAAAAAGCAAGAATGAGAATGATCCTGTCAGAGCGTTCCCGGGATGCCAACTTATTCTTCAATGACGAAGTGCCAGGGGTGGTTTCAAGTTTTTTATTGAGGGTATAATGGGCAGTACAGCCGGAAAGAACGATCAGGCCCGCAACGATCAGGAGGCACTGCATAACGTGTCGAATCTTTGAGATCGCCGGTTTCAATGGCACGTTTCACCTCGAATGACAGACTGATCATCTTGTAACATATTTTCGATCAAAATTCTGCCAGTATTGTTTTTGTTAATTGGTTGATTATGGACAGGGTCCCTTATGAGTTCATGTTTTACTGTTTTGTGCCGATATGGAGGTGGGCAACCCCCATGGTCAGGGGATATTGTTCGATTGAAACCAGGCCGGCTTCACTCATCAGCCCTGCGAAGGCGCTGGGAGAGGGGAAGTGGACAATGGAATCGGCAAGGTAGTAATAGGCCGATGGATTTTTTGAGAATATATGCGCCGTCCGGGGAAGGATTTTTTTCAGGTAAAGGGAATAGACGCCGCGAAAAAACCTTTGTTCCGGATAATGCATCTCCAAGATCATCACCTGGCCGCCCGGAACAACCACGCGAGTCATTTCCTTCAGTGCCTGAAGATACTTCGGAATATTCCGGATACCGAAGGCAATGCCCGCGACGTCGAAATCATCATCGGAAAAAGGCAGATGAAGGGCGTCTCCCTGAACGAGACGAACCCTGTCGGCAAGGTTGCACCGGTTGAGTTTCTTCTGTCCTACGGCCATCATTTCTCCGACGAAATCGAGACCCGTCACATGGATGCAGGGGTTTCTCCGGGCCGCCTCGATCGCCAGGTCGGCCGTGCCGGTTGCGATATCCAGAAAACGGTTGGTTTGAAAAAATCGCATTCTTTTCACGGCGAAACGGCGCCAGGCCAGATCTCGTCCGAGGCTGAAGAAATGGTTCAGAAAATCGTAACGCCCATGGATTGTGGAAAAGAGTTCGCGGACGATACCGACCTGCTGTGATGTGGTCATCTCTTTTACGAAGGGATATTTCTTTTTTTCCTGTTTTTCCATTTTCATAACTTTACGTAAATATGCCGCATTGAAGCGCGGCCGCAAAAGGGAAATGTATGTATCATAAAAGAAAGATGAGATGGTAGATTATTCAGCATATTCCCAAAATAACAATAAAATTAATTCACACGGAACGGATAGTCAAATAATGCTTGTCTTTTTATGTTGTATCGATATAATTCTTTCGCCACACAGGGAGGGATGACGGGTGAAAATCGGAGTTATATCAGATACCCATCTTACCGGTTATGACAACAGGCTCAAGTATCTTCTGGACAATCATTTCCGGGATGTCGATTTGATCCTTCACGCGGGGGATCTGGTAGACATTCGCGTTTTAGACGCGTTTGAAGGGAAAGAGGTCAGGGCGGTTTACGGAAATATGGATCCCGAGTCTGTCAGAGCAATCCTGCCGGACAGGCTGGTTTTCGAACTTGGGGGTCACCGCATCGGAATGATGCACGGATGGGGGATGCCTTTCAATCTTGAGAAGAAACTGTTAAAAGAACTTGGCCCTGTGGACTGTCTTGTTTATGGCCACAGCCATAAGCCGGCAAACAGGATAAAGAATGGCATTATGTTCTTTAATCCCGGATCGGCCATCGACAGGCGCTTTACGACGCATAATACCGTCGGCATCCTCGAGATTGGTAACCGGATTAAGGGCGAAATCCTGGAAATCAGAGACTGAACATGGAAAAAATATATGCACCGTGGAGGATGACCTACA
This sequence comes from uncultured Syntrophaceae bacterium, assembly GCA_964541605.1. Classification (GTDB taxonomy): domain Bacteria; phylum Desulfobacterota; class Syntrophia; order Syntrophales; family UBA2185; genus CAZIQY01. The sequence continues at coordinate 9,514 of CAZIQY010000033.1, forward strand.
TCAAGGGTGAAAAACCTGATGGCTGCATTTTCTGCAAAAGTTCCATGAGGTGTGAGGACCTTGTTCTATTTGAAGGTGAAACGGCGTTCGTCATGATGAACCGTTACCCTTACATCAGCGGCCATCTCATGATTATCCCCTTCAGACACGTCAGCCGCATCGAAGACCTTCTTCCTGAAGAGAAGAGCGAAATGTTTGACCTTCAGGTCATATGCATTCGGGTTCTGAAAGAAGCCGTCAAACCGGATGGTTTTAATATCGGCATGAATCTTGGGAAGGCGGCGGGTGCCGGAGTGGATGATCATATTCATGTTCATATTGTTCCCCGATGGAATGGCGATACCAATTTCATGAGCGTCGTCGCTGAAATTCGGGTCATTCCTGAGGATATACAAAAGACATGTGCGTTTCTACAGCCATATTTCAAGAAATATTGTGGGGGGATCTGAGATGAGGGTTATTTATACAATCATTATTGTTCTGATCATGTTGTTTATCATTACATTTTCGCTGGCGAATACGGTTCCGATCCAGATAAAATATTACCATTTCATTGATGTCATTTTACCAACCTACATGTTGATTTTTATATTCTTTCTTGCGGGCGTGATCTTTACCGGGTTCATGGGTGTTGTGGAGAGATTCCGCCTGAACCGGACCATCGGCCGTTTAAACAAGACAATCAAAGATCTCAGAAGAGAGCTCAGAGACAGCAAAAAAGAGCAATTTGTCGAGGAGCCAAACCTGTCTGCCGGCAATGAATGAGAAAATAAAATTCCTGGTAGATTCAAATCTCGGAAAACTGGCAAAGTGGCTGCGCGTTCTTGGATACGACACGACATGTTATTCGGGGAATGCGAATCGCAGCTTTTTGACGAAGGCGCAAAAGGAGGGAAGGGTAGCCCTGACGAGAAAAAGGGACATGGCGCAAAGGCAATTTTCAGGGCAACTCGCTGTCATAGAGCATGATCGCGTCGGTGAGCAGTTGGAAGAGATCGTCAATAAACTCTCTCTTGAACCGGAGATGGATCAGATACTCACGATCTGCCTGAAGTGCAATGATAAACTGAAAGCGGTTTCAAAAGAGGAAGTTTCCGGGATGGTTCCGGATTATATTTTCAGGCGCCATTCGGGATTTTATAGGTGTCCCCGTTGCGAAGGAATTTTCTGGCCGGGCACACACAGAGAAAATGTCGATCAATTTCTCATGACGCGCATTCCGCGTCGTCACCCTTGATTTTTTCTATGGCGTGTTTCAGCGCCGGCAGAATCACTGCCAAATTCTCCCGCACACCCCTGGGGCTTCCCGGCAGATTGATAATCAGCGAGCATCCTCTGATTCCAACTACGGCTCTCGATATCATGGCATGGGGTGTGATGGCCGCACTCTCCCGGCGCATGGCTTCCGCCATGCCAGGAACCTCTTTTTCAATGACTTCGAGGGTGGCATCGGGTGTCACGTCCCGCGGGCTGACGCCTGTGCCGCCGGTGGTGACAATCAAGTCAAGCTGCTTTTTGTCTGCGCATTCGATGAGCGCGTCTTTGATCTGATCCTTTTCGTCGGGAATGATGATGGTGTGGACAACAGTCGCGGCAATGCCTTTCAGCATGCTGACAATCTCCTGGCCGCTTTTATCTTCCCGTTCTCCGCGGGAACCCCTGTCGCTGACGGTAATCACCCCTGCAGAGATGACCATTCTACACGTCTTCTTTCTTTGATTCGGCTATGATTTTCTCGGAAATATAGGGGGGAACCTCCTCATAGTGGGAGTGTTCATACGTGAATGTTCCCCTTCCGCTCGTCATTGACCGAAGATCGGGTGCGTATTTCAGGATTTCCGCCAAAGGAACAAGCCCCTTGATGATCTGGTTGGATCCTTTCGAATCCATCCCGAGCACCTTCCCGCGCCGGCTGTTCAAATCGCCGATGACGTCGCCCATGTACTCGTCAGGGATTTCGATGTCAATATTCACGATAGGTTCCAGGAGTACGGGCTGGCAGGCAAGGACCCCTTTCTTGAATCCGAGAGAACCGGCAATTTTGAAGGCCATTTCGGATGAGTCTACGGTATGATATGAACCGTCCACGAGTGAGACCTTAACATCCACAACGGGGTAACCGGCAACAACGCCTTCGCTCATTGCTTCGACGATGCCCTTCTCAACGGCGGGCCGATACTGTTGGGGGATGACCCCGCCTACAATCTTATCCGCGAATTCAAAGCCTCCGCCCCGCGGCAGGGGCTCGATATCAAGCCAGGTGTCTCCGAACTGCCCACGGCCGCCGGATTGCTTTTTATACTTGCCCTGAACATTGGTTTTTCCTTTGATGGTTTCCTTGTAGGGCACTTTGGGTATTTTCAATGTGACTTCCACGCCGAATTTCCGCTTCATTTTTTCCACTGTGACCTCGATATGAACCTGTCCCATTCCGGAGAGAATCATCTCCCTGGTCTGGTCATCCCTGTGGAAGGCAAGGGTCGGATCTTCTTCCAACAGCCGGTTGATGGAAGAGACAATCTTTTCTTCGTCTCCCCGGCTTTTGGGTGTCACGGCAAAGGACATGATGGCAGGTGGAGGGGCCACCTTTTCGAAAATAATGGCGGCTTTTTCGTTGCAGATTGTGTCACCGGTTGCTGTTTCCTTCAGTTTTGCGACTGCGGCGATGTCACCGGGAACCAGTGGGGAGTCGACGGATTTCTGGTTTTTGCCCTCGAGGAAAAATATATTTCCGAAGCGTTCATTGATTTTACGGGTTGCATTGTGGAAAGTGGAATCGGAGCTGACAGTACCCGAAAATACCCTGAATAATGTCAGGCGTCCGGCGTAGGGGTCGGCAATGGTTTTGAAAACTAACGCGGAGAAAGGTTCCGATTCTTCCGGTTTTCTGATTTCCGCACTTTCCGTACCGGGTTTTTCCCCGCTTGCAGGGCCGCGATCCAGGGGAGAGGGGAGAATATAAACGATGGATTCAATCAGGGTTGTGACACCGATATTCTTCAGAGCCGATCCGCAGGCTACAGGGACAATGCCTCCTTCCAGCACCCCCTTTCTGAGCCCTGACTTCAGTTCATCGAGAGAAAGCTCTCCCGCTTCCAGATACTTCTCCATCAGGGCTTCATCGGATTCTGCGATGTCTTCCACCATACTTTCACGGTATTTTTCTACTTCCGCCGACATATCCGCGGGGATATCGGCCGTCTTATAGATTCCTTTCGCCTCGTCAAAAATCAGGGCTTTATTACTGACAAGATCAACGATGCCTTTAAAGGCAGCCTCCTTCCCGATGGGAAGAAAAATCGGTGTGGCCTTTATCCGGAGACGAGCGCTGATGCTTTCAAGTGTCTTTGTGAAATCAGCCCGTTCACGGTCCATTCGGTTGACGAAGATGATTCTGGGGAGCTTATACACATCGGCGTATTCCCAGACCTTCTCCGTTTGAAATTCGACGCCCCCCACCGCATCGATCACAACGATTACCGCATCTGTAATTCGAAGGCAACTCTGAGTGTCAAAGGCAAAATTGGAGTCCCCCGGAGTATCCAGAAGATTGATCTTGTGTTTATCCCATTCGATAGAGTTGGTTGAGGCGCCAATCGAGATGCGACGTTTCTGCTCCTCAGGTTCGAAATCCATGGAGGACGTCCCTTCATCGACTCTCCCTGGACGGTCTGTCTTTCCGGTGATAAACAGAAAAGATTCGCACAGGGTTGTCTTACCCGTCGCTCCGTGTCCAACGATTGCTACATTTCTCAGGGATTTGGATTCATATTTTGCCATGGGGGCTCCTTTCTTAAACCGTTAACAAATTATATGTTTGCGCTGTGTAGCTCATTCGCACTTTTAAAGTCAAGACAATTTTAAAAAGTGTGTTCAATCGTTTCTTGACATTTATGATGTTTATGATATCTCACAAATTCTTTTTACTGCTTCCAGGAAGAATATTTGAAAGGAATAAAAATGTCCAAGGACTTCTATACCTTCCTGATCATTCCCAAGAGAAAAAGTTCGGCAAAGAAAATAACCATATCAAGCGCCCTTTTAAAGGGTGTATCTCTGTGTATTGCGGTCTTCATCCTGTTTTCCATGTTCGCATATTACGATTACATCGGTATCAAGAGGGAAAAAGTTGAACTGGCCCGTTTACGACAGCAGACGAAAGAGCAGAAAACACAGATTGACGTTCTGGCTGAGAAAGTGAACCATTTTGCCGTAAAGATGGATGAATTCAGGCAGCTTGACCAACAGGTGCGGATTCTGGCAAATGTCGAGGATAAGCGTAACAAAGGGCAGATTCCCGGTATCGGAGGATCGCTGAGTTCGGAAAACAGGGTTGCGTCCCGGATGGAAACAGATCAGAAGAGGCTTATCGCGAGTATCGACAGAAGCATGGATAATCTGACGGAAGACGCAAAAGACCAGACGCTGAGTTATAACGACTTGCTCAAGTTTTTGAAGGAGCAGAAATCCATACGTGAAGCGATGCCGTCAATCTGGCCCGTCACAGGCTGGGTGACGTCAGAGTTCGGAAACCGGTCGTCCCCTTTCGGCAGAGCCCGGGAGTTTCACAAGGGGATAGACATAGCGACAAGAATGGGAAATAAGATCGTAGCGCCTGCCGATGGAATTGTTGTAGAGGCTGCCTATGACCGTGAAATGGGACACATGATAAGAATCAATCACGGTCACGGAATCATAACATGGTATGGTCATCTCATGAGGAACGTCGTAAAAGAGGGGATGCTGGTCAGAAAGGGCGCCGTTATCGGTTATGTCGGAAACTCGGGAAGGAGTACGGGATCACACCTTCACTATTCCGTCTTTTTAAACGGCGTGCCTGTAAATCCGAGAAAATATTTAAATTAATTGCCGATATTCATAAAATTTGTCGGTCACTTTCACGTGGCATTGATACATAATTTTCACACGTTGCCCCGGTAATTATTGCCGGTTTTTTTAGAGGGGATTGGAGGTTATGTTTGCTTCCTTATTGGAAAAGGTTATAGGCAGCAAGAATGACAGAGAATTGAAACGCTATTCTGCCGTTCTTGAAGAGGTGAATGCTTTAGAGCCGGAAATGATGGCTCTATCTGACCGTGAGCTGATGGCTAAAACACCCTATTTCAAGCAGAAGCTCGCCAACGGGGCGGAGCTTGATGACATCCTGGCTGAAGCGTTTGCCGTTGTCAGGGAGGTGTCCCGAAGAACCCTTTTGATGAGACCTTTTGATGTACAGATCATCGGCGGCCTCGTTCTTCATGAAGGAATAATTGCCGAAATGAAAACAGGAGAGGGGAAGACGCTCGCGGCAACCATGCCGCTCTATGTGAATGCGCTGACGGGCGAGGGAACCCACGTGGTGACGGTCAATGATTATCTGGCAAAGAGAGATGCGGAATGGATGGGGCCCATTTACAAGTTTCTGGGACTCTCCGTAGGCGTAATTGTCCACGGGATGGATGATGATGAAAGAAGGGTTGCTTATCATGCAGACATCACCTATGGCACCAATAATGAATTCGGCTTTGATTATCTTCGCGATAACATGAAGTTTTCTCTGGAGGATTATGTCCAGAGAGACTTCAATTATGCGATTGTTGACGAGGTTGACAGCATTCTTGTAGATGAGGCGAGAACGCCTCTGATCATATCCGGTCCATCGGAGGAATCCACCGACAAATATTACCGCATCAATCAGGTCATACCGAGATTGAGAAAAGACAAGGATTATTCGATAGATGAAAAAAGCCGGACCGTTGTTCTGACGGAAGAGGGCGTGGCAAGGGTTGAAGGCTATCTGAAGGTACAGAATCTCTATGAACCACGAAACATAGAAATTCTTCATCATGTGAACCAGGCGCTAAAGGCTCATACCCTCTTCAGGCGCGATGTCGACTATCTGGTGAAAGAGGGAAAGGTCATCATCGTTGATGAATTTACAGGCAGGGTCATGCCGGGCAGACGCTACAGCGACGGTCTTCATCAGGCCCTGGAGGCAAAAGAAAAGGTAACCATTGAACAGGAAAACCAGACTCTGGCTTCCATTACCTTTCAAAATTATTTCAGGATGTACAAGAAGCTTGCGGGAATGACGGGTACCGCCGACACGGAGGCGGCCGAGTTCAAGAAGATATATAATTTGGATGTTGTGGTCGTACCAACCAACATGCCCATGATCAGGGAGGATCACTCCGACGTGATCTATAAAACGGAAGTGGAAAAGTTTAATGCAACCATTGAGGAAATCAGGGAGTTGCACAAAGCCAAGCGGCCTGTTCTTGTCGGCACCATATCGATCGAGAAATCGGAGCTCTTAAGCAAATATCTGTCGCGGACGGGAATCAAGCATCATATCCTGAATGCCAAGAATCACGAAAAAGAAGCCGAAATCGTAGCCCAGGCGGGTCAGCCGGGCATGGTGACCATTTCAACCAACATGGCAGGCCGCGGAACTGATATAAAGCTTGGAGAAGGTGTGGCAGAGCTTGGCGGGCTTCACATTCTGGGGACGGAAAGGCATGAGAGCCGTCGTATAGACAATCAGTTAAGAGGTCGATCGGGACGTCAGGGAGACATGGGCTCTTCGAGATTCTATCTTTCCCTTGACGACGATCTTCTGAGGATATTCGGCGCGGAAAGAATATCTTCAATCATGGATCGCGTGGGGATGGAGGAGAATCAGCCCATCGAGCACAAGCTCATTTCAAAAGCCATCGAGAACGCGCAGAAGCGCGTGGAAGGCCATAATTTTGATATTCGGAAGCATCTCCTTGAGTTTGACGATGTCATGAACCGGCAGAGGCAGGTCATCTATGAGCAACGGAAAAAAGTCCTAAAGGGCGAGGAGTTATGGTCGGATATTGAAGAAATGCTTGAAGAAATAACGGGGTATATTCTGGGCGATTGTATTGATGAAAAAGCCCATCCTGAAGACTGGAATCTGAAGGGATTGGACGACATGGTTTTCAAGCAGTTTTCCCTGAGACTGAACCTTGCCGAAACGGGGAAGGAATTAGGCAGGGAGGCTATCGAAGAAAGGATTGTTTCCAGTGTAAAGGCTCATCTTAAAAACAAGGAGCAGGATTTCGGCAAGCCCCTGATGGATTATCTTATGAAAGTGATCATGTTGCAGTCCATAGACACGCACTGGAAGGACCATCTGCTGGGCATGGATTATCTGAAGGAGGGGATCGGTCTGAGAGGTTATGGCCAGAAGGACCCCATCAGGGAGTATCAAAAAGAGGGTTATGAAATGTTCATGGAAATGATCAATCGCGTCAAGGAAGATACCCTCGAAAAGCTCTGCATGGTGAGAATTCAACGTGAAGAGGACATAGAACAGATGAGAGAACAAACCCCGCAGCAATTTGTTCTGAGCAGGGGGGAGGAAACCACGTCTCAAGCGCCCATAAAAAGGGAAGCAAAGAAAGTCGGCCGCAACGATCCGTGTCCTTGCGGCAGCGGCAAGAAATACAAAAAATGCTGTGGTCAGTAGACGGGAGTATTTAAACATGAAGATTCATGGAACTGAGACATACGCCGTGCCGGGTTTTATAGCAGGCGGAATTCATGCGGGCATCAAGGAAAAAGGCCTGAAAGACCTTGCATTGATCGTCAGCGCTGTTCCGTCAAAAGTGTCAGCGGTATTTACGACGAACGCCTTCAAGGCGGCGCCCGTTCAGTTGGATCAGGAAAGGATAAAATCGGGAACCGCACAGGCCATACTGGTCAACAGCGGCAACGCCAATGCAGCGACGGGCGCTAAGGGATATGAGGACGCTGTTTCCATGGCGCGCTTTGCTTCCGGGCATCTTCATATCAAAGAAGATCATGTTCTTGTCGCATCCACCGGCATCATCGGTCATCGACTGCCCATGGATAAAATTGAAGCACACATGGGCCAGCTCGTTAAAGTGTTGCACGAAAGAGGTATTCCCGAAGCCGGAGAGGCGATCATGACAACGGATAAATTTCCGAAGATGGCTTACCGGAAAGGGGTCATCGGTTCAAGAGAAGTCACCATATGCGGAATCGCAAAGGGAGCCGGCATGATAGAGCCCAACATGGCGACCATGCTTGCCTTCGTTATGACGGACGTCAATATGGAACTGCCTGTACTTGATCGCATGTTTAAAAAGGCCGTCGCCGTCAGCTTCAATGCCATAACGGTTGACGGCTGCATGAGCACCAACGATACGGCAATCATTCTGGCAAATGGTCAGGCAGGAAATCCCGCGATTAAGGGTCCATCAAAAAATCTTCATCTTTTCAAAGAGATGCTTTTCGGCGTGATGTCGGATCTGGCAATGGCAATGGTAAGGGATGGAGAAGGCGCGACAAAAATAATTGACATCATTGTGGAAGAAGCGAAATCAACCGGTGAGGCGAGAAAAATTGCCTATGCCATTGCCAATTCCAATCTGGTGAAGACAGCCATGTTCGGTTGTGATGCCAACTGGGGGAGAATTTTGTCGGCAGCAGGATCATCGAGAATATCACTTCCCGTTGACAAGGTGCAGCTTTTCTTTGAAGATGTGCCGGTTTTTACCAATGGTCAAGGGATGTACAGCCATAAAAATGAACTTGTGAAAATCATGACGGCAGACACAGTCCGGATACGAGTCAAACTTGGAATGGGGAAAAAAACATTTCGAGTGCGTGCCTCCGACCTTTCTTTTGATTACATCAAAATAAATGCCCACTACCACACATAGTAATATCCTTTTTCTCTTGATAGTTTAAAATCTTTGTGTTATCAGCCAAAAGATTTCACACATCCTCGGATTGACGGTGTGTTGCCTGTTATGGTTCAGGTTATCCGTTCAAGACGATGAGGATGGAGGAAAAAAACACATAAAGGAGACGGGTTATGGCAAGTATATCAATGAAATTGTTACTGGAAGCAGGGGTCCACTTCGGACATCAGACAAACAAGTGGAATCCCAAAATGAAGCCCTACATCTTTGGCGCAAGGAACGGCATTTACATTATCGATCTTCAGCAGACTGTCGGAATGTTCCAAACGGCGTATAACTTTGTTGTTGATATGGTATCGGGCGGCGGGGAGCTTCTCCTTGTGGGGACAAAAAAACAATCCCAGGAGGCGGTTAAGGAAGAGTCGGAGCGATGCGGGATGCCTTATGTCAATCAGCGTTGGCTGGGAGGGATGCTGACGAATTTCACAACGATCAATAGAAGTATCGAGCGTCTGAATACCCTTGACAGAATGTTTACGGATGAAAGTGTAAAGGCATTTCCAAAAAAGGAAATCATGAAGCTTCAGAAAGAAATGAATAAACTGGAGAAGGTGCTGGGTGGAATAAGGACCATCAAAGGGCTGCCGGGTGGTTTGTTCATTGTTGATCCGAAAAGGGAAAGTATCGCCGTTCAGGAGGCGAAAAAGTTGAAGATACCGATCGTAGCCATTGTGGATACCAATTGTGATCCCGATGATATTGACTATGTCATACCGGGCAATGACGATGCCATCAGGGCCATCAAATTATTTTCTTCAAAGATTGCCGATGCTGTCCTCGAGGGGAAGAAACGGTTCGAAGAACGGATACAGGCTGACACGGATAAGGGATCGCGGTCTGCGGGTGTTGAATCAGAAGAGGATATGGAATCGGACGTCCCCGAGAGTATCGAGACGAAAGACGGGATAGCCGAACTTGACGAAGTGCCCGAAGGCAGAATGTAATATCAGGAAACATAGGAGGTTCTGTAAATTGAATATAACATCGCAAATGGTAAAAGAGCTGAGAGTAAAGACAGGCGCGGGAGTGATGGACTGCAAGGAAGCACTGACCGATGCGGGTGGAGATATTGAAAAAGCCATTGATTATTTGAGAAAAAAAGGCATGTCGGCAGCTACTAAGAGATCTTCGAAAGCGGCCAAGGATGGCGTTATTGCCTCTTATATACACATGGGTGGAAAGATTGGCGTTCTGGTAGAAGTGAATTGTGAGACGGATTTTGTGGCGAAGACGGATGATTTTCAACGTTTTGCCAAAGATCTTACCATGCATATCGCTGCGGCGAATCCTTTATTTGTAAGACCGGACGAGATTTCTGCGGAAGTGATTGAACGGGAGCGGGAAATCTACCGGAGTCAGGCCTTCGCAGAAAAAAAACCTGAAAAAATATGGGACAAGATCATCGAAGGAAAAATGAAAAAATATTATGAAGACGTATGTCTTGTAAACCAGAAATTTATCAGGGACACGGATATCACCATAGAAACATTGATTAATAACATGATTGCGAAAACGGGCGAAAATATCGTCATCAGAAGATTCGCAAGATTTCAGTTGGGCGAGAATTCAAAGCAATAAATCATGGACAAGGCTGTTTATCAAAGAGTCCTGTTAAAATTGAGCGGTGAAGCCCTGCTTGGGAAATCCGCCTTTGGAATTGATCCCGATACGGTTAATGAGATTTCCCGGGAAATAAAAGAAATTGCCGATATGGGTGTTCAACTGGGAATCGTCGTCGGAGGGGGCAATATATTCCGGGGGTTTGACGGCAGCACCAGAGGAATGGATAGAACGTCCGCGGACTATATGGGCATGCTGGCAACAGTCATTAACGGCCTGGCCCTACAAAGCGGTCTTGAACAGTTAAATGTCATCACGAGAGTTCAAACCGCCATAGAGATGAAACAGGTGGCTGAACCCTTTATTCAAAGAAGGGCCGTCCGACACATGGAGAAGGGCAGGGTCGTCATATTTGCGGGCGGTACGGGCAATCCCTACTTTACAACGGATACGGCCGCATCTCTGAGGGCGATAGAGATCAAGGCAGATGTTATCATAAAAGCGACAAAAGTAGACGGTGTCTATGACAAGGATCCCGTGATACACCATGACGCAGTGATGTTCGATAAAATAAGTTATACGGATGTGCTTGCCAGGAATCTCAAGGTAATGGATGCAACAGCCATTTCCCTGTGCAGGGAAAATCGCCTGCCCATTATTGTGTTTAATTTGAATAAAAGTGGCAACATCCGTCGTGTCATATGTGGGCAGTCCGTAGGAACCATCGTGAGAGGTTGAGAGAATGAAGGAGTTGGTTTTCGAAGAGCTGAAGGAAAATATGGAAAAGGCTATTCGCGCTTTGGAAAAATCTTTTAGCAAGGTAAGAACCGGACGTGCGTCACTTGCCCTTCTTGACGGGATAAAAGTGGAATATTATGGTGTTCCCACGCCCCTGAACCAGGTTGCCACACTGTCCATACCCGAAAGCCGCATGATAATGATTTCACCATGGGACAGCACCATTATCGGGAGTATCGAAAAAGCCATTCAGAAATCCGAACTGGGGTTGATGCCTGTGAACGATGGTAAATTGATTCGAATCAATATTCCGCAACTGACAGAAGAAAGAAGAAAAGACCTCGTTAAAGTGGTCAGAAAAATGGCTGAAGAATGTAAAATCAATCTCAGAAATGCGAGAAGAGAAGCCAATGATCAGTTAAAAACCTTAAAGAAGGACAATGACATATCGGAAGATGAGTTTTTCAATTATCAGGATGAGGTCCAGAAAATCACGGATAAATATATTGAGAAGACGGACGGTGTTCTCGGAAACAAGGAAAAAGAGATCATGGAGATATAGCAAGGTGATCTGTTCGTTAGCTTTCCAGGGGAGCCTTCTGGCTCCCCGTTTATTTTGATGCGTTGTTCAGGATGAAACGGGTTCGGTTGAAAATGACGCAACCTTGTGTTACAATCTCAAAACATTCTATGCATGATTTTTTACGAATGCATCAAGGTATTTCCAAGAGGAAATAGAGATTCACGTGGAAGAATTAAATTTAAATAAATTGCCCAGACACATTGCCATTATTATGGATGGTAATGGGAGATGGGCAGAAAGACATATGCTGGGAAGAATAGCAGGGCATAAAAAGGGTGCCGAGTCAGTCCGTATGACCGTCAGGGCCTGTCGGGAGATCGGGATTCGCTACCTTACTCTTTATGCTTTCTCTGTAGAAAACTGGCTACGTCCTTCCGACGAAGTCGATGCACTGATGGGATTGCTGGAGACATATCTCAAATCCGAATTACCTGAATTGCTCGAAAACGATATACGCTTGACGACGATCGGAGATATCAACGCATTGCGCTTTCCTGTCAAAGATATACTCAGAGAAGCAATAGAGAAAACTGTGGGCAGCAAAGGCATGTTTCTCAATCTGGCCCTCAGTTATGGAAGCAGGGATGAGATTATTGAAGCCGTAAAGAGAATGTTGATGGACATCCAGGCCGGTAAATTTCAAATTCAGGACGTATCTAAAGAATTGTTTTCAAAATATCTGTATACTTCCGATATGCCTGATCCGGATCTTCTGATCAGAACAAGCGGTGAATACCGTTTGAGTAATTTTCTTTTGTGGCAGTCTGCCTACACGGAATTTTATTTTACGGATGTCTTGTGGCCTGACTTCCGAAGAGAGCATCTTATCGCCGCCATTGCCGACTTTCAGAGAAGAGAAAGGCGGTTTGGCTTGACAAGTGACCAGATCCAGAGGGATTGAACAGAACAGGATGAGCCCTCATGTCAAACGGTGGATAACAGGGATAATCGCGGCGCCTCTTCTTTTTCTGATCATATGGTATGGCTCGGAGGAGGTATTTGCCGCTTTCATCGTTCTTGTTGTACTGGCAGCTTTTCATGAATACAACAAACTGGTCTTTGGGTCTGCGCATTTTTGGGAAAAATGGATCGGGGTGGTCCTTGCCTTCTTCATTCCCACTGCCGTTTTCACAGGCAATACCCGTCTGATACTTGCGGTTGTTGCCTTGTCTGTACTCAGTGCCTTTATCATTTTTCTTTCGCAAATAAAAGATTCGTCCTTTAATATCAATCACCTTGGAAAACTGGTCTTGGGCCTGATGTATGTTCCGTTCATGGTGTCTCATTTCATCCTGATTCGCCAGGCTGAAAACGGCGTCTTGTGGGTATTCTTTATACTGGTTCTTGCTTTTTCAGGTGATATTGCGGCCTATTATGTGGGAAAGACTATTGGAAAGAGGAAGCTGATTCCCGTCGTCAGTCCGGGGAAAACGGTGGAGGGAACGCTTGGGTTGATCGCTGGAAGTACTGCGGCATGTGTTCTCTTCAAGGTGTTGTTTTTTCCGGTCCTCCCTCTTATTCATGCACTTATTCTCGGCTTTTTGGGGAGCATTATCGGGCAGCTGGGTGATCTGTGTGAATCGGCCATGAAGAGAGCCTCCGGAGTAAAGGATTCCGGTTCTATCCTTCTTGGTCATGGGGGATTGCTGGACAGGTTGGATTGTCTTATTTTTATCGCTCCCTTTGTATATTATTATCAGATTTTTTTAGTGAAATGAAAAATATATCCATTCTTGGTTCGACCGGCTCCATCGGAATGAGCGCACTGGATGTCATAAAGGACAATCCGACGCGGTTCAAAGTTGTTGCCTTGTCTGCGCACCGGAATGTTTCTATGCTAAAAAAGCAGATCGATCAATTCACTCCAAAGATCGTTTCTGTGGTTGATCAGGAAAATGCCCATGAACTGAAAAAAATCGTTGATCCTGCATTGGGGACGGAAATACTGTTCGGAGCGGACGGGTATCGACAGGTGGCCTCAATAAAAGAGGCACACATGGTTATCTCTTCCATGGTTGGCTCAGCCGGCCTTCTTCCCACGATCGAGGCCATAGAGGCCGGCAAGGATATTGCCCTTGCCAATAAAGAAGTCATGGTCATGGCGGGAGAAATAGTTGTAAATAAAGCCAGGGTGAAAGGGGTGAATATTTTACCCGTTGACAGCGAGCATAGCGCCGTCTTTCAATGTCTTTCGGGTCACCGGCACGCCGATATCAAGCGTATCATCCTGACGGCGTCGGGTGGCCCTTTTTTGCATCTGTCCAAGGAGGAACTCGATAATGTCAAACCGGAACAGGCTTTGAGACATCCGAACTGGAAGATGGGGCCCAAAGTTACTATCGATTCCGCCTCTATGATGAACAAGGGACTTGAAATATTAGAAGCCAAATGGTTTTTTGGGGTTGATATCGACCATATTGAAGTGCAGATTCATCCCCAGAGCATTATTCATTCCATGGTGGAATATGTGGATGGTTCCATCATTGCTCAGCTTGGTGTACCGGATATGAGGATACCGATCGCCTATGCACTGTCTTATCCTGAAAGAATCAGCCGTTCGGAACCATATCTTGACCTGCCGAAAGTGGGTCGCCTTGAATTTTTAAGTCCCGATTTGGAAAAATTTCCAAATCTGAGGCTTGCTTGCGAGGCGGGTAGGGTCGGCGGGACACACCCTGCTGTTTTAAATGCGGCTAACGAAGTCGCCGTAGAATCTTTTTTAAAAGGAAGCATTCTCTTTACAGATATGCCGAAGATGATAAAAGAAGTCCTTTCTTCCCATCAGAGGAGACAAAATCCGACTTTTGAAGACATTTTGTCGGCCGATCAATGGGGCAGAGAAAAGGCGAATGAAATTGCTGAAAGGGTAGGTATAGGATAGTGATCGGTATCAGTATTGTTTCTGTCATCGTCCTTCTCGGAGTTCTCATTTTTGTTCATGAGGCCGGTCATTTTCTGGTTGCCAAGTGGGCAGGGGTAGGGGTTCTCAAGTTTTCCCTTGGGTTTGGCCCAAAGTTGTTCGGAAAAAAAGTGGGGGAGACAGAGTATCTCGTTTCTGCGGTTCCTCTCGGGGGCTATGTAAAGCTCATGGGCGAGTCGGATGACGATGAACTTTCCGAAGAGGACGAAAAGAGGTCTTTTTTGAAGCAGCCTGTGCTGAAAAGAGCAGCCATTGTTATCGCAGGCCCTGTTTTTAATTTTCTGCTCGCCATTTTAATCTTCACCATCGTTTATATTATCGGGATTCCCACCTTAACGACACAGATCGGTGGCGTTCAGGAAGGATCGTCGGCCTATGAGGCCGGAATCAAGGACGGGGACATCATTGTCGCCATTGACGGCAAGGAGATTTCCAGATGGGAAAAACTTGCCGAAATGATTAGCGCGAGCAAGGGCAGGGAATTAATCATTCGTGTAAAGCGAGGTGAACAACAGTATGATATACCGCTGACACCCAGGCTGTTGAAGACAAAAAATCTTTTTGGCGAAGATATTGAATCTTATAAGATAGGCGTCACACCCTCTTCTCAGATCACCGTTGAAAAAATGAATCCCTTTCTTGCCTTCTGGACAAGTCTCAAACAAACATGGTTCATCAGCAAGTTAACGATCTTAAGCATTATCAAAATTTTGGAAGGGGTCATTTCCCCAAAAACCCTGGGAGGACCGATTCTGATTGCTCAGATTGCGGGGGCACAGGTCAAAGAAGGTATTATTCCTTTTGTATTGTTCATGGCGTTATTGAGTATTAACCTGGCCGTGCTCAATCTTTTACCGATTCCAATCCTCGATGGAGGGCATTTGTTCTTCTATTTCATTGAAATGATATCAGGGAAGGAAATTAACATCAAATGGAGAGAGATGGCGCAGCAGATTGGTTTTGTCCTTCTTGTGATGCTCATGATATTTGTATTTATTATGGATATTGAAAGACTGAATCCAAAAATGTTTGAGGATGTCAACAGATTTTTTTCAAGATAGTTATGTGGACATTAGCCCTCGATACTTCTACGAAAACAGCCAGCGTGGCATTACTCCAAAACGATGAAGTCATCATCGAGATATTTGCAAATCTGGGAACAAATCATACCATTGTATTGCTGCCGATTGTAGAAAATGTATTCAACATCTCCGGGGTTAAAATGGAAGAAATAGATCTTTATGTATGTACGATCGGTCCGGGTTCCTTTACAGGCATACGGACAGGAGTGTCTACCATAAAGGGATTAGCCATTGCGACAGGAAAACCGGTTGTAGGCGTGTCAACGCTGGATGCCCTTGCTTTGAATCTTGCGGCGTCCCGGATCACAGTATGTCCCATGCTGGATGCTAGGAAGAATCAGGTTTATACAGCGCTTTATAGAATGAACGGGAACAATATTTCCGAAAAGATATCGCAAGAAAGAGCGACGGACATAAAGAATTTTTTACAATGCGTTGATGGAGAGGTTATTTTTCTAGGAGATGGAGCTGAAAAATATGAAGGAGTTATCAGAGAGGAATTGGCCGGGAAAGCCTATTTCACGATTGGGACGCAGAACTGTGTTCGGGCATCAATGGTCGGGCTGTTAGGTGACAACAAATTTCGTAATGGAGAAGGGATGGATCCGGGTTCTCTTATGCCAAGATACCTGCGTCGTTCGGAGGCTGAGCTTAAGATGACCGAAAGTCATTTAGATAAACATGAGAAGTTGACAAACCGTGTCAATTAATATAGAAAAATACGCGGAGGTAGCGTATCCATGGAAAAAGCCGAAGAGCACTTGATTGAGAAATATATTCATCAGGACGCAGAGTTGAGGGTAATCGTTCAGGAACATAAAGACCTTGAAGCGGAAATTGAGACTTTCAACAGACGCATCTATTTGACATCAGAAGAAGAAATCGAAAAGAAAATTTTACAGAAGAAGAAGCTGCAAAAGAAAGAGCAAATTTACAAACTACTGGAAAAGCACAGAGAGGGATAATGCCGGTTGAAAGGGCTGTCAATGGTAATTTAAAACTGTACCAATTCTGGTCATTGAAAAGTGTACCA
>CAZIQY010000034.1:0-23342 GCA_964541605.1 uncultured Syntrophaceae bacterium
GTTTAATTTTATATAGATAGCGTCAAGAATGCCGTTGATGAAAGAACCGGAGTTTTCAGATCCGTATGTTTTGCCGAGGTCTATGGCCTCATTCAGTGTGACTTTCGGGGGAATGTCGGGACAGTGGAGGAGCTCATAGACGGCCATACGAAGAATATTCTTGTCCACCTTCGACATTCTTGAAATTGTCCAGTTTTCGGAACAACTGCTGATGAGATCGTCGATATGTCCCCTGTTATTCCAGGTGCCTTCAATCAAAAGGGAGGCAAAGGATCTCGCCTCTTCCGGCGCGTCAAAATGGCTCCAGAAAAGCTCCATTCCTTCTTTCGCGTCGATCTCTAAAACATCCAATTCGTAAAGAACTTGCAAGGCAACTTCCCTTGCTTTTCTCCTTTGATGCATTCACGCCTCTGATTTAAATAAGCTGCCGCTCACGATGATTCACTGTCTCATCGCGAACCTGTATCCTTGAGATGTATCATTCTTGGCGCTGTCCGGGTAAGAATGTATGATGGATTATAATTTTCTGAACAGGTCGACCATTTCAATGGCGGACATGGCGGCATCCCAACCCTTGTTCCCTGCTTTGCTGCCGGCCCTTTCGATCGCCTGTTCAATGGTATCCGTCGTGAGCACCCCGAAAGCAATGGGTATCTCCGTCTCCAGCCCCATACTTGCAATTCCCTTTGAGACTTCCGCGCTGATATATTCAAAATGGGGCGTTGCGCCTCTGATGACTGCGCCTAAACAGATCACGGCGTCAAATCGCCCGCTCTTTGCCAGTTTCTTGGCTATCAGGGGCAATTCAAATGCGCCGGGAACCTTGTAAATATGGATGTCTTTGTCATCTGCGCCTGCCCTGGTCAGTGCGTCCACAGCGCCGTCTATCAGCCTTCCGCAGATGAAATCGTTAAACCGGCTGGCGGCGATGCCAAACTTCATCCCCTTGGCGACGATTTTTCCTTCTACAATCTTCGGCATGATCTTCTCTCCATAAAGAAGTTGTAAAGTCGAGGCTTTCTACTAAATCTGCAGCAGATGCCCCATCTTTTTCTTTTTAGTCGTCAGATATTTAATATTGTTCTCGTTGGGCTTGACTTCTATGGGAACCCTTTCGGTAATGGTGATACCGTAACCCTCGAGGCCGACAATTTTTTTGGGGTTGTTAGTCATGAGCTTCATCTTGTGGACGCCCAGATCGGCGAGAATCTGCGCACCGATCCCGTAATCTCTCAAATCCACCTTGAATCCCAGGGATAGATTGGCCTCCACCGTGTCCTTGCCGAGTTCCTGAAGTTCATAGGCTTTTATTTTGTTGACGAGGCCGATGCCTCTGCCTTCCTGATGCATATAGACGATGATCCCCTTGCCCGCCTTTTCTACCATCTTCATGGCGGTCTGAAGCTGATAACCGCAATCACACCTTTCCGATCCAAAGACATCTCCTGTCAGACATTCTGAATGCACCCTGACAAGGACCTCATCTTCCGGCGTAATATCACCCTTCACCAGTGCCACGTGTTTCATTTCGTCCACATCGTTTTCATAAACAACAAGCCTGAATTTCCCGCCGTAACATGTCGGAATGGTTGCCTCCGCCGCTTTTCTGATCAGTGATTCGTGCTGCATTCTGAACTGAATGAGATCGGCAATGGTGGCGATCTTGATATTATGTTCTTTCGCAAAGACATCCAGGTCGGGCATCCGGGCCATTGTCCCGTCATCTTTCATGACCTCGCAGATGACGCCGGCCGGCTTAAGTCCGGCCAGTCGGGAGAGATCCACGGAACCTTCCGTCTGACCGGTTCTCACCAGAACACCGCCTTTTCTGGCACGAATCGGAAATACATGCCCAGGACTGACAAGATCATCCGCCTTTACATCATCGGCTACGGCCGTCCGGATGGTCGTAGCCCTGTCTGCAGCGGAAATTCCCGTTGTGACTCCCCGTTTCGCTTCGATGGATACGGTAAAAGCCGTCCCGAACCGGGAGCGGTTGTCCGAGACCATCGGATTCAAATTCAGCTTGTCTGCAAAATCTTCACTTAAAGAGAGGCATATCAGCCCCCTGCCGTATTTCGCCATGAAGTTGATGGCCTCCGGCGTTACGAATTCCGCCGCCATGCAGAGATCGCCCTCATTTTCCCGATCTTCATCATCCACCAGAATAACCATTTTGCCGCTTTTAATATCAACAATGGCTTCTTTGATTGTACTCACACTCATTTTTTGTCTGTTTTCCTTCTTTCTAAATTTATAAAAAATTCCGAGACGTTTGAGAAATGTATTCCACGAAGCGAGTCGAAGTTTTTCAAAGTTTTCAGTCTGTTACTTCAGGAAGCCGTGTTCCGCAAGGAAATTCATATCAATCCCCTTGCCGGGATTGAGCAGCTTCTCGACATACTTGCCGATAATGTCGGTTTCAATGTTAACCCGGTCGGCCACTTTTTTTATACCCAACGTCGTCATTCGGGCCGTTTGGGGAATCATGGTAACATAAAATCTGTTTTTTTCACAACGATTTACCGTTAAGCTCACACCGTCAACGGCCACCGATCCCTTTTCCACGATCAATCGGCCGAGCTCCATATCTATTTCCACACCAAGAAGAACAGCGTTTGATCTGGTCACCTTTTCCAGAATTTTTCCGAGACCGTCCACATGGCCGAGAACGAGGTGTCCCCCTAAAAAACTATTTAAACGCAGGGCTTTTTCCAGATTGACCCGGTCTCCAGGTTTGAGCAGTCTCAGGTTCGTTCTCGACAGTGTTTCCGCCGACACATCAGCCGTGAATTCCCTGTCCGACTTCCGGGTAACCGTAAGACAGGCTCCGTTAATGGCGATGCTGTCGCCCACCTTGATATCTTCCAGAATCATGGACGCGTCAATATCCAGGATGGCATCCTCGCCATGCCTCGTAAATTTTTTGACGGATCCCATGCTTTCAATGATTCCTGTAAACATAAACAATCAATTTATTTTGGTTCTTCTTTTTTTACACTCAAAAAATCCTTGAGCTCTTCCAGAAAATCCGTGACATCCCGAAACTCCCTGTACACGGATGCGAACCTCACGTAGGCGACCCCATCCAGATCCTGAAGCTCCTTCATCACATTTTCCCCGATGACGGATGCGGGAATTTCCTTCCCCTGGTATTCCTGACAGATCTGTTCCACCCGTTCCACGAGGCTTTCGATGGCATCCGTACTGATCGGTCGTTTTTCACATGCCTTTTTTACCCCGGAGCGGATTTTCGTTCTGTCAAAGAGTTCCCTGCGTCCGTCTTTTTTAACCACCATCGGCAGGACTTCTTCCACGAATTCGTACGTCGTAAAACGTTTTCCGCATGCCGAACACTCCCGCCGTCTCCGGATGGCCCCGCCATCCTTGCTGATCCGCGAATCGATGACCTTATTCTCTCCATTGGCGCAGAAAGGACATTTCATAACTGAGATACCCCGATACCCGCTTCCTTCAGCATTTCCTCGGCAAGATCGTCTTTGTAATTTTCAAGGACGATGACATGCACGATGCCTGCATTGATCATCATCTTCGAACAGATGATGCAGGGATGGTTGGTGCAATAAAGGGTTGAACCATTGACGCTGACCCCATAAAGGGCCGCCTGAATAATGGCGTTCTGTTCGGCGTGCAGCCCTCTGCAAAGCTCGTGACGCTCACCGGACGGAATTTTCATCTGTTCGCGCAGACATCCGATATCCAGGCAGTGGCGCATACCCGATGGTGCGCCATTGTAGCCCGTTGCCAGGATCCTCCGATCCCTGACCAGTACGGCGCCGACACCCCGCCTCAGGCAGGTGGAGCGTTTCGAAATCAGTTCTGCAATCCCCATAAAATATTCGTCCCAGTTCGGACGATCGATTTTCCGTTCCACATTCAACCTCTTGCTATCCGTTCAGGATAAAGGGGGAACTTTTCACAGAGAGATGAAACCTCTTTTTTCACTTCCTGTATCCGTTTCTCATTGCTGATATCCTTCAGAATATGGGCAATGAGCCGGGCGATGAGCTTCATCTCCTCTTCCTTCATTCCTCTCGTGGTAATTGCCGGCGTTCCGAGACGAATGCCGCTTGTCACCATGGGGCTCCGGGTGTCGAAGGGGATCATATTCTGATTTACCGTGATGCCCGCCTGATCGAGAGCCTTACCGGCGTCCTTTCCGGTAATGCCTTTGTCGGTGAGATCAACAAGCATCAGATGGTTGTCCGTTCCACCCGAGACAAGACGGAACCCCTCGGCGGTCAAGACCTCTGCGATGGTTCTTGCGTTTATTACGATCTGTGTCTGGTATGCCTTGAATTCATCGGTAAGCGCTTCTTTCATCGCTACGGCTTTTGCGGCGATCGCATGCATCAGCGGTCCGCCCTGGCTTCCCGGGAAGACGCGGCTGTCGAGGGTTTTTGCATAATCCGCCTTGCACATGATGATTGCCCCTCTTGGCCCCCTCAGGGTCTTGTGAGTGGTGGTTGTCACATATTCGCAGGTTGGTATTGGGCTGGGGTGAAGCCCCGCGGCGACCAGACCGGCGATATGGGCAATATCCGCCATGATAATTGCGCCCACGTCATCCGCGATTTTCCGGAAACGCTCAAAATCCAGAATTCTCGGATAGGCGCTTGCCCCGACAACGATAATTTTCGGCCTGTATTTTTTCGCCTGGGATTCCACTTCATCGAAGTCAATCGTTTCGGTTTTTTTATCAACGCCGTAAAAGACGACATTGTAAAGTCTTCCTGAGAAATTGGCAGGACTGCCGTGAGACAGATGACCGCCGTGGGAAAGATTCATTCCCAGGATGGTATCTCCGGGTTGCAGGACGGCAAAATAGACCGCCATATTGGCCTGGGTGCCGGAATGCGGCTGGACGTTGACATGATCGGCGCCGAAGAGCAGTTTGGTGCGTTCGATAGCCAGAGTCTCAACGATGTCGACAAACTCACACCCGTAGTAGTATCTTTTCCCCGGATAACCCTCGGCGTATTTGTTTGTCATGATACAACCCTGAGCCTCAAGGACTGCCTCACTGACAAAATTCTCCGATGGGATCAGTTCCAGTTTTCCCGCCTGTCTTTTCGTTTCCTGAAGGATGGCCCTGGCTACGTCGGGATCTGTATTCATTAACGTTGACATGAATGTCCTGTCCTCCTGTCCAATATTTTTAATCGTTTTATCGGTAAAGTTTCGTTTCCGTATCTGTGATCTTATCCAGCCGCCTCTGATGTCGTCCCCCTTCAAAGGCCGTCCTCAGCCATGTTCCGATGATGGTTTTTGCCGTTTTTGGATCCGTTCGCCTGCCCGCGAGGACAAGAATGTTGGTATCGTTGTGCATCCTGCTGAGGCGGGCCGTTTCTTCATCAAGGCATAAAACAGCTCTTACGCCGGGGTATTTGTTTGCGACGATGGTCATTCCGACACCGGAACCGCACACCAGGATGCCTCTTTTAAATTCACCCGAGGCTACCTTTTCAGCGACGCGGGCGCCGAAATCCGGATAATCCACGGGCTCGTCACTGTGAGTGCCGACATCGGTAATGACAAGGTTTCTTTCGGTCAGGTATGGCTTGGCGGCCTCTTTCAGAGAAAATCCTGCGTGATCCGCACCGATGATGATTTTGTCCATTGTTCCGTCATTCACCGAATTTTTTAAATATCAACACCGCGTTTGCCCCTCCGAATCCGAACGTGTTGGTCATGGCGGTTTTTACTTCCTTTTTCCTTGCTTCATGGGGGATATAATCGAGATCACAGGCAGGATCGGGGTGGTCGAGATTGATGGTCGGCGGGACAATCCCTTCATGGATCGCTTTTATCGAAAAGATGGCTTCGATGCCGCCTGCAGCTCCGAGAAGATGGCCCGTCATGGATTTCGTTGAGCTTACGGCTAAATTCCCGGCATGTTCGCCAAAGACCTTCTTGATGGCCTCCGTTTCATAAAGGTCGTTGAGCGGCGTTGCCGTGCCGTGGGCGTTGATGTAATCAATGTTACATGGATCCATTCCTGCATCGTCCAGGGCAACCTTCATACACCTTGCAGCCCCCTCATGTCCGGGCGGCGGGGCCGCCATGTGAAAGGCATCGCTCGTGGAACCGTAACCTGCGACCTCTGCGTATATCCTGGCTCCCCTCTTGAGTGCGTGAGACAGTTCTTCCAGAATCACGATGCCGCTTCCTTCGCCGACCACAAATCCGTCCCGGTCCCTGTCAAAAGGACGGCTTGCTTTTTCCGGTTCATCGTTCCTGACCGATATCGCCCTCATGGCGTTGAAACCGCCGATACAGAGAGAACAGACAGCGGCATCGGCGCCTCCTGCAATCATGACATCCGCATAATTGTCCTGTATTAATCGGGCGGCATCTCCAATAGCGTTCGTTCCTGACGCACAGGCCGTCGCAACACAGCTTACAGGACCTTTTGTTTTAAACCGGATTGATACATGACCGGCCCCCAAATTGGCAAGAGCGGCAGGGATAGCAAAGGGGGACATTTTCTTCGGCCCTCCCCTGAGAAGTTTAATTTTTTCTCTTTCCAGCGTTGACAGCCCTCCGATAGCCGATCCGATGATAACACCGGCGCGTTCGGAAATGCCGTCATTGATGGTGAGTCCTGAATCTGCCACGGCCATTTCAGAAGCTGCCAATGAATAAATGATGAACTCGTCCAAACGTCGGATTTCTTTTCTGTTCAAGAACGTGAGGGCATCGAAATTCTTCAGCTCACCGGCGATTTTTGTCTCGAATCCGGAACAATCGAATTTCCTGATTGTTGCTATTCCCGATCGACCCCTGCAGATATTTGCCCAGCTTTCCCCGACGGAATTACCCAGAGGCGTTACAGCACCGAGGCCCGTTATGACAACTCTTCTTTTCAAAGAAACACATCCGCTTGGCATTGTTTTCAAATCAGGAAATACCTTTGCTTTTCAAGTAATCGATCACATCCTGTATGGTACGGATCTTCTCCAGTTCTTCATCGGAAATCTGTATTCCGAAATTTTCCTCCATTTCCATGATCAGTTCGACCAGGTCGAGAGAATCGGCCCCAAGATCATCTATGAAAGAAGCTTCTGGGACGCATTCTTCTTTTGTAACATCCAGCTGCTCCATAATAATCTCTATGACCCTTTCTTCGAGTTTCATGAAAACCCTTCCTCCTTTTATCAACAGTATGGTACTAACATTTTAATTACATATAGAGTCCGCCATTTACGCGGATCACCTGCCCCGTGACATAATCCGATTCTTCCGAAACCAGAAAAGCAACGACCGCCGCCACGTCATCCGGTGTGCCGAATCTCCCCAGAGGAATTTGTTCTATCATGGACTGTTTATGTTTTTCTATCAGATCGGCCGTCATATCGGTTTCAATCAGACCGGGAGATACGGCGTTGACAAGGATATTTCTCGATGCCAATTCCTTTGCCAGAGATTTTGTGAGACCGACGAGACCTGCTTTGGCCGCAGCGTATCCCAATTGACCGGCAATGCCTGCCTCGGCAACCACGGACGTCATATTAACGATCCTTCCTGAACGCTGCTTCATCATATAACGGCTGGCAGCCCTGCAGCAGTTGAAGGTTCCTTTGAGGTTCGTGTCAATCACGCGATTCCAGTCTTTTTCTTCCATCCGGGCCACCAGGCCAACCCCCGTTATGCCCGCATTGTTGACCAGAATATCTAACCGCCCTTTTTCTTTAATGATACCTTCGATCGCGCTGCGGGTTGCCTTGAAATCCGAGACGTCAAATCGGCATATCCTGCCTTCAGCTCCTCTTTCCCCGATCATTTGCAGGGTCTCCAGGGCGGCGGGTTCATTCTGATTAAAGTTGATATAAACAAACGCCCCGTGCAATCCGAGCCTGACGGCAACCGCCCGACCGATTCCCCTGGATGCCCCGGTAACCAGGGCTACTTTTCCTTTAAGTCCCATACGTTACGGATAAACCGTTTTGGCGCTTTAAATGCCTTGCCTGCGGATTTAAGAAATCTTTTCAATAGGAATGACCTGTTGCCCTTTGTATGTCCCGCAGTTGGGGCATGCGCGATGGGGCAGCTTCGGCTCACTGCACTGGGGGCATGACGAAGCAAGGACAGGCTTCAAAAAATCATGGGATCTTCTCTTGTTTCTTCTCGTTCTTGAATGTCTTTTAACTGGATTTGGCATAATTACTCTTCCTTCTTAAACTTTTTTAAAATGGCCAGCCTTTCATCTACAAACCCGTCGCGACAGTTGCAGCTTACTTTATTTAAATCCGTTCCACAATGGGGGCACAGACCTTTGCAGATATCGTCGCAGAGGACTTTAATAGGAATTTGCAGCATGATCTGCTCATAGAGCATGGCATCTAAATCAATCAGCTCATCGTTGTAAAAACTAAAATCGAGGTCTTCGGAACTTAATTCCTGTTCCTCTTTGATCCGCTTGGCTACGGGAACAAGCGTGTATCTGAAACTGCTCTTTATCGGAAAACTCGTAACCTCCAGACAACGGGAACAATTTGCGGTCAAGATTGTTTCCAGACTTCCTTCTATATATATGGTCTCTTTGAGCTTTCTGACAGAACAGAAGACATCAACCCGCTGAAGGGATAATTCGCTTTTTTCTTTTTCCGGCAGAGTACTTTTTAACCATTCTCCGTCCTTGTCAAACTGGAGCTTGAGCCCCTCTTCCGGAATATGGCCGACATTAATTTTCAAAGTTCACCCGATCCCCATCGCCATTCGTGAGCCTCTGATTTTACCATTGACCGATCATCCGGACGTTCCACCATTTGTATCGTGGATGCTCTGTGATGACGGTTTTATGTAAATTCTCAAGATTCTCGATTTATCAAGGGTTGTAAAGTACTGAAGTAAATTATAAATTGCTTTTATTGTCAAGAACATTTTTATGGTCGCAACCATATGATAAAATACCTTTCCCGCGCAGATCAGCAATTTGCATACCAGATTGATTGGCAAGCGGCGCTAATTTTGCTTCCCTGGCTGGAAGTGCGCCTTTTATGCCCTGTCTCAGAAGGTTAGTCATCTGTTCATAACAAACTTTTCTCTCTTTTTCTCTACGTTGTTGCAAATAAGACACATTTCATCTGCATCCCCGTTCCGGAAATCCTGCCCGGAGGTGGACAGCTTTTCTCGAAATGCGGCTTGACAAACAGATAAAAGCCGCCCTATAAGAGACGTACTACATGATGGTCAGGATCGATGGGTATGTCTGAGAAAGAAACAGTAAGAACGCGCTTTGCCCCGTCTCCCACGGGGTTTTTACATATCGGAGGGGCAAGAACGGCTCTTTTTGCATGGCTTTATGCCAGGCACTGCAACGGTCGGTTCATATTGAGAATCGAGGACACCGATCAGATTCGTTCGACAGAGGAATCAACAAAAGCAATCCTCGATGCCATGACATGGCTGGGACTCAACTGGGATGAAGGGCCGTTTTTCCAGGCAGAGCGTGTCGATATTCACAGAGCCATGGTTCAAAAACTCATCGATGAAGGGAAGGCGTATTGTTGCGTCTGTACCCCCGATGAACTCGAAGGCAAAAGGAAAAGAGCCCTTTCCGAAGGGAGAAAACCCAAGTATGACGGTACCTGCCGGGACAAGAACCTCGCCAGAACAGCAAAGGCAGCCGTAAGATTCCGGTGTCCTCAGACGGGAACAACGACCGTCCACGACCTGGTCAAAGGCATCATCACATTCAACAATGAAGAACTTGACGATTTGATCATCGAGAGACAGGATGGTTATCCGACGTACAATTTCGCCGTGGTGGTGGATGACGCTGAGATGAATATCACTCACGTGATCAGGGGAGATGATCATCTGAACAACACTCCCCGGCAGATTCTTCTCTATGAAGCGCTGGGATACAAAGTGCCCCAGTTCGCCCACGTTTCCATGATCATGGGATCCGACAAGGCGCGGCTGAGCAAGCGTCATGGAGCAACATCGGTGATGGCTTACAAAGAAATGGGTTATCTTCCCGAGGCAATTGTCAATTATCTGGTGAGGCTCGGCTGGTCGTACGGGGATCAGGAGATATTTTCTCTGGCTGAACTGATTCGCGTCTTCACCCTAGAGTCTGTCGGGAAATCCGCCGCAATATTCAATTCCGATAAGCTTCTCTGGTTGAACCAGCATTACATGAAAGAATGTAATGCAGAGAGGCTGGTTGATGAAATGATGCCGTTTTGGGAAAGATTGGGATATACGCCGACAGACAGGGCCTATGCAAAATGCGTCGTTAACGATTTCCGGACCAGAGCGAAAACTTTGGCCGATCTGGCCGAATCCAGCGGTTTTTATTTTCAGGAGGACTTTGAATACGACGAGAAGGCAGCGATGAAATTTCTGAGAGCAGAAATTGCTGAATCCGCCTTGGCGAGTGTGGCTGCCATTGCTAATTTGCCGAAGAGCGATCGTAACAAAGCAAATATCGAGGCCGTTTTGCGGGACACAGCAGCAAAACATGGAAAGGCGCTCAAGGATATCGCCCAGTGGCTGCGGTTGGCATGGACGGGGAAACCGACAAGCCCCGGTCTCGACGAAGTGATTCTGACCCTGGGGGACGAAAGACTGAAACGGAGAACCGACCGGGCCGACCGGTATATCAGGGACAAATTGCAGGCTTGATTTTGGCCTTGACTTTCTCTGTCCGATTGACTACTAAGTCACCCTTGATCGCAAGGACAGGTGACTGATTGTGACTGCAAATCAACATTCCGGGCACTGCCGGGCAGGATAGAATCACGGCATTATAACCATGGTCCCATCGTCTAGTGGTTAGGACGCTGGCCTCTCACGCCGGAAACCGGGGTTCAACTCCCCGTGGGACTACCAATTATCAATAAATACAATAAGTTGTAATTATGAATTGTTTTGCGATAATATAGGCCGAATTCGCCGATAACCGGAGTCGTCCCAAAAGCAGCCTATTCTGCTTTAGCTAAGAAATCGTAAGATATTATTTAATGATTCAAATAGGATAGAAAATTTCCTCTGGGCGAAGCTCTCCAAGTGCCAAAGGGAATCACAGCTATATTTGAGGAATAAAAAATCTGACGGATTTTCAGACGGCTTTTTTCTTTCCGAAAAATATTTTAAATAAGAGCATTTGTTTTTCATGAATAATTATCGACTAATTTATTGAAGTCAATAAAGGACGGAAATGTCTCCGGGCTATAACTTTCATTCGGAAATGTTCAAGTCATACGGAAGGAAATTCATGTAGTGCCGGTTACTGTGTGCACCTACAAGTCAAGCATACAAGATCAAACACAATGTTGAGAATTACAATTTGAAATCAAGCAACAAAAAGCTGAACCGGAGCGCATCATTTGCGCGATTGGCTCCAGCGACTGGTTAGGGCTGTTTCCATATTGAGCCCTTGAGAACGTATATACCGCGCTTAGTGCCTGACGGCAACATCGTTACTTCGTGTTGGTGGCATTGGGCGAAAGCCGGTACCCTCTCGGCAATACGACTGTCAACGTACCAATCCATCTCTAGTTTTTTCAATGTATCCTCAATCTTAAAGCAGTTTGCAAGTGCATAGCTCGATGCTTTTAGATAAACGAATCTCGGCTGTCCCGCTAAATTAGTGTCATATTGGCATGGCGACTCAGGGATAACCCGGCCTTTTACGCAGATAGCATAGCTCGGGGAAATGTCATCTATTTTTGGCTTAACATCATTTAATTCTCGCATTATCTTTTCATAGTCAGCATCTTCTTTCGGAAAGGCAAGAAAAAGAGCAGAATCGTTCCATACATAGGCATTATCGTGGGTTGGCATCCCACTGAACATGCTCGTGCGAACAAGTAGGTGTAGCTTCTGCATAAGGATTGATGCCTCACTATTTCCTAATT
Source organism: uncultured Syntrophaceae bacterium (assembly GCA_964541605.1). Taxonomy (GTDB): domain Bacteria; phylum Desulfobacterota; class Syntrophia; order Syntrophales; family UBA2185; genus CAZIQY01. Next base: position 11,889 of record CAZIQY010000034.1, read on the forward strand.
CTATTTTCTTTCGGATGCCGATCAGATCAAAATACGACACCACGCAATCTGGCCAGTTGCTCATCAGTATTCTCCTGCCCTAACATCGGGCATCAGCGAGAAGCCACTTTATGGCAGATTCGCTGCATGCCCTGGATAGATGCTATGTTTGAATCTGAGGTAAGAGGTACTTGACTACCTCGTCAGCGAAAGCAAAAACAGCCATCACCTTATGCTCATCCACCCACGGCTTGACCTGCGCTTGGATCATCGGATGATCTTTAGCCGCCAAATCGACCTCTGTTACCACCCCGGTCGTCGTGTTTACCTGCTTCACTTTTTGGGCGATAACACCATAAGTGATCATTTTGATGTTGTAGTGGCTATACGGGTTTCTGATTGTCTTTCTGAAAGAATCGATTCTCTTTGCCATCTCAGCATCGAGTACGCCAGCTCTTTTTGCGCGATTTATGGCATGAAAAAGTTCCATGTTCTCGAATTGATCCCAGTCGCGAGTGTCGGCGTTCTGATAGCCTCCAGCCTCTTTTATGAAAGTCGTATGCTTGAGCACAAATTCGATAAGAATTGCTGACATCGTAATGGCGGCGCCATTCAGGCCAAAGAAAATGCATTCTCTAATCTCTTGATAAAGGGCTTGTACTGCCGGTGGTGGCCCTTGTGGAAGTGAGGGGAGTTGTACTATTCTTAAGAAGGCATTTTGCTTTCTTTTTGCGAATAACTGATCAATTGTAGGGGGCGGAACTGTGTTAAAGGGAACCCCGGAGCGTTTAAGCTCCTCCAGCGTTCCGGGATTGACTATGATAGTATCAGAATCATCGGCAAGTTCACTCATGATCTTTTGGATGTCTTCTATCATTTAATTTCCCCGCATATAACCTTGTTCTATGACGCCTCATTTAAAAAAATCTACTGAGGTATACAAGATGCGATCGAATCTATTTAAGACTGCTTGATCTATCACCGTGATTTTTCATAGAGAGACTATCTCGAATCACAATAACTCCCATAATTAAAGAAGTGATGTCCTCTGGGTTATGTTTTTTTTTCTTTTTTTGAAGCTTTCTTGCAGTATGAAATTTTTTAATATCATTGCCGAACAAACGATCAATCCTTATTAGAAGGTCATTTTTTTCTTCAGGCGTTATTGTGAAAACAACAGGTCTTTTTTTGTCTTTGGGTTCAATTGTCATATCCCAAATCATGTACGGAGCCAAAGTTGCCGCTTGGTATATTGTGTCCCATCCAAGTTTCTTTTGTGCTTGAATCTTGGCTAATTTTACCTCATAGTCTGCGAGACCTTTAATATTCCCCTTAGCAAAATCATCTAAAATATTAAGTGCTTGCTCGTTTGCATCAATCAGACATTCTATCCCAACATATATACCTTTGGAAATAGCTGAAATATCCTGATCATCGCTATTGATATGTTTTGATAAAAAAGATTGCGCTTCCTTAAATTTGTTATTCTGAATCATTAAGTCGGTTAACATTTTCATCGTATCCCCAGATTCACCCGTTCTGAATGCTTCGCTCGCCCACTGGCACACGTAAAGGGACTCCAATAAGTTGATCATAAACAGATATTCCTTAGTAGAAGTACCGGGTTGTGCTTTTTTATCTACCTTCTTTCTCAAGTCAACAATCAGTGCGTCAATTTCGTCGGCATTTACTTGAGCTTCTATGCTTTCACATATTGTCTTTTCTTTTTCTGTGTGCCCTGTAACTTTCACATTCTTAAGATAGCCTGAACTTATGGTGCTTATAAGGTCATCGGCAAGATGAAAATCTTTGATCTTGCTCGCACTGGCAACATAGATTCGATAGAATTCGATTGCATTCCTGATGGCGAGCCTACTTGTTAATTCGCGAGCCCCTTTCAGTGTCTCATTGTCTCCGTAAGTATAGCAATAATGACCCTTTATGATTTCATCAGCGTAAACCGGACTTGCTACAAAAGTTATAATTGACAGGAATAAATAAAGTGGCAGGAAGATTAGGATATTATTCTTAATCATTCATCACACCCTCATGTTAAGTGTGAGTGGTTTGTGAATTTTATTGCTGACGCAGCACGTGTTTCGTGTTTTGACTATCACGATTTGTGTTCGAAGTCATGCATTTTCATCGAGGTTAGCGTTTTACTGCTTTCAGGAAGGCTTCTACTTTTTCCTTAAGAGGTAAGATACACGGTTCAGACTTGAAGATTTCAATCCGAATTCAATGGCCTGGCCACATCACCCAATCACTCTCTTTGTATTTGAAGCCCAGTTTTGATGAAGGCAGTAGTTGTCTTAGGAGGTAATGTCTTGATGTCACAAAATGATTCCTCGATATGAAGTGGGATTTGCTCTTAAATTGACGCGATATCTTGCACAACTGATCGACGTGGTTGAAAGCTTACGGTGACTTCCACGTCTTCGTCGAGTTTGCTGAGAATCGCAATCATCCTGTCAAGACTGAAACGGGCAATTTTTGCATTGCGGATGCGTGAAAATTCAGCATGTCCCACTCCCGTCAATTTTTCAGCTTCGCGCGTTGACAGACCTTTGGCATCCAAAGCGCGGATGATTTCTGCCGCAATGAGGGCACGGGCTTGTTCCAAGCCGGCATTTGGACGATCAAAGTCGGCATATACATTACCACTGCCCCGGATTAATTCAATCTTCTCACTCATTTTAAAGCCTCCTTCAACTGCCTTAAACGTTCATGGATAAGGTCAATATCCGTTTGTGGTGTCTTAATCCCCGTTTTTGACTTTTTTTGAAACGCATGAATTACCCAAATATCTGAATCTATTTTTACTGCATAAATGACACGATAGGCGTCTCCACGATATCGAACTGCGATTTCAAACACGCCGCCGTCTATTCCCCGAAGCGGCTTGGCATTATCCGATTTTTCACCCTCAGCGGCTATCGTAAGTGCGGTCAGCATATTATGCTGCACAACTTTAGGAAAAGCTTCGAAGTTCTTTCGTGCAGCTTTTATCCATGAAATCGGTCTGGTGTTTTTCATTTTGTGTATGTTGACATATTTGACACCACTTTGCAAGTATTTTTATCGTGGCAAAGATAATATTGAATAAGAATTGAATATCGGCTTCAAAAAAAATTTCCAACCCTGTGATTTCACCCGCATGCATTTATGGGCGGAATGCCTATTCCTGCTTATTAGGATAAACCAGCCAGACGGCTTTTTCGACGGCTTTCAACGTCCTTAAGCGGATTTAAACGGACAAAAAAGGTAATAAAATCAGGTGGAATACGCTCAGTTTTCGCCTCTCACGCCGGAAACCGGGGTTCAACTCCCCGTGGGACTACCAGAAAAATCAAGGGGGTTTATGTAATCATAACCCCCTTTTCTTTTATTTAAAAATAAGACATGATAAATTGATTGAGGGTGCGCCGTCGGATTATCTTGTGCGGTTCAATGTGGCTTCATGGAGTGATCAAGGCCTTCCCGGTGAGGAGGATCATCAGTCCTTTCCTGACCATCATTACGGCGATGGCGGCAAGAAGCAGGTCGCCGAGCTTGGACACTGTTTTTGCTCCGGACTTTCCCAGAAGGCGGATAATGGGTTCGGATGACCAGAAGGTCAGTCCCGCAATCAGGATGTTGACAATCAGGGCGGCTACCGTGGCCACAGGGCCGTATTCGCTCACCAGGATAAGAATGGTGGTAAGCACGGCAGGTCCGACAATCAGAGGCACTCCAAGAGGTACCGCACCGAGGCTCTCCGGGTCTATCTGCCTTGCCTTCGTTTCCATTGTCAGAAGGTCGTTGAGAGAGATAATAAAAAGAAGGGTTCCGCCCGCAATCATAAAATCGGATACCGTAATGCCCAGAATATCCAGAATAATTTTTCCGACCGCTAAAAAGATCAGGGCGACGATGGCGGCGGTCACAACGGATTGTATAATGATGCGCCTGATTTTCGGCTTTTCCAGTCCTTCGGTAAAAGTAATGAACATGGGCATCACGCCGATGGCGTTCACGGCCATAAATATGGGGAAGAAACATAACCAGAACTTCGTCATGGGTTACCCTCAATTATAATGAATTAGACGGGGAAAGCAGCTTTTCATGGATAATGTGGAAACAAAAAGTGACATTTGCAGTATATGCCGGAAAACAAAGGTTTTCACAACGTGTTCCCTTTGCGGTATGCCCGTATGTATGGATTGCACCCTTTACGAGATGAACAGTTCCGGGTGTTGTTTCGCCTGGCCGACGTACACTTGCCTGAAATGCGCCGGGAAACCTCCGGAACGTTAATTTTCACGGGAATCCTTCCTGTTCCTGGGCATTCAGAGGTACATGCCGAACCTGGGAAGAATGGCTTTGTTCATCTGGATGTCAGGCCGATCACCCGATAATTGAATTCATAGTTCAAAGCACCGCTCCAGTCCTCCTGGTAAACGCCCTTGTAACGGGTGCCGTCAACGGGTCCGACAGGTTTTCCGTAGGTGTAGAACCAGTTGATAATAGGACTTCCCGTAAAACCCAGGGCAATCCAGTAAGAGCCGGGCATGAGGATCGGGGTTTCCCGGCTGAAATCAAAGTCCGTCCATCGGTATCCCGGTTTCAGGGAGAGCTGATCCAGATTGATGAAATCACTGGTGCTGATGGGTGCTCCCGGTTTGCCGTTGTTGTCCTGAAGAATATCTGCCCAGAGCAAGCCGTCACCGCCGAATTTATGCAGTGCGAGCCCGATTTTCTGAACCTTTACGGGCTTCCGAAGGACGACGATCTGGGCATACTGGGTCAAATTGGTGGTCACATACTCCGCTGTTTCCACAAGAAAATTCCGGGACATCTCGAATTGATTTTTCCCTGCCGCCTCCGTTACCCGGGGAAAAGCGAAATCAACGTCCTGTGGATATTCAAGATTGCCGTAAATGAAAGGAACGTTATAGCGAAGCCCCTTTTTAACTTTCTCTGAGATGACCGGGGGCGGCGGCGGCGGAACAACCTCGATTTGTTTAAACTCTGCTTTCACAAGGGGAGAAAGGAGGAGGTTCTTCGGGCCGTACTTCTGCCGGTCTCCCCTGACATTGACCTGATCGCTGTCAAAATTGGCGCTGATGCTTTCCTGAAGTTTCGGTTTCTGTGCTTCCTGAGCCTGTGCCCACCGGAAGAGTCCGTCATTTTTTGTCTCATTGTTATCGATACCCACCTCAATCCGGACGAAACGGTTTGAAACGAACAGGATGGTGTTCTGGGGGTCGAAGGGCGCCCAGCCCATCTGGGGAAACCAGACCTCAACCCACGAATGCCGTCCCTGCCCCATCTTGAGGGTCAACACGCCTTTGTCCCAAGCAATGTCGAAGGGCTGGTTCAGTGTGACGCCGTTAACAATGCGAACGGGGATTCCCACAGACCGGAGCAGGGCGGCGCTGAGATGAGAGTAATTCTGGCAGTTTCCCTTTCCGGATTCCAAAGAATATATGGCGTCATACCTGACGGGAGGCGTTACATAGTGGACGTTATCGACCACCCAGGAGATGATCCGCTGTACGGCATCGAATTGAGTTTTAACGCCGGCGGTGAGTTTTAATGCCAGTTCGCGAATGCGGGCATCATCGGACTGCACCTGTTCCGTTGACTTGAGATAGTCTCTCGTTTCCGGATCGATCTTCACAAGCGGGAACGGATCCTGTGTGGTGAGGACAGGGAATTTCGTTTCACTCAATGCATCGCAGATGAGGCGCACGTTGATGAAATCAGCTGGTTTTGTCCATGTTGCCGTGACGATTTCATTGCCCCGTGAATCGGTGTGGGTTTTTCTCTCCTGAGGTTCCGGTGAAAAAACGAGTTTGAAATCCTTGATTTCTTGGCGATAGGTCGGCGATTCAAATGTCCGCGGCTTCACAAAGCTTAAGACCATTTTCTTTATTCCTTCGCCCGCCGTAACCTGTTCCTGGAGCTCGTAGCGGATATTTGCCCCCATTTGCCCTTTCACCGTGTAATTTTCGGCCATGGAAATGGCAGGCCATAGCAAGATCAAACACAGAATTGAACACATCGTTTTTTTCATCGTCCATCTCCTTTCAAAACACCGCAGGTTTACATATCACTTCCCTGACTTTCAGATCGAAAAAATGGGCGCTGTTTGCCGGTTTGAGAACCAGGGCGGAATCCGACCCCCTGGCCGTCCCTCCTATGGATATAATGTCTTCGTCTGTTCTTACCAGCCCCGCGTCGGCCGCCATGATCGCCAGTTCAATGGCCACCTTGACCCCCTGGCCGAATATCCTGAGTGTGTAAGCCATGATTTCGTCCACCTGATATGTGGCGAGTTTGTTCCTTACGGCCCGGCCCACGCCACCGAAGCCGTGCTGGCAAGTCAGCACCGTAATCCCCTGCGCTTCCAGAGCCTTCCGGTCCTGTTCGGCGAGTTCCTGAGAATCAGGCTTTTCGTATCCTGTCACGTGGGTCACAGCAATGATTTTAACATCTCTGTCAAGAATCTTCAATGCCTCAAAGGCTGTCCGTCCGCTGCATGTCGCAATAAGTACCTTACGGATGGAAAGTTCCTTTGCCCTTCTTGAGACGGCCTCGAGGACGGCTTTTGTGTTTTTGCCTCCGGGTTTATGAAAGTAAAGACATGGTGATTCGTAGTGCAGCGTTCCATCAGCCATAACCGGTTTCCTCCACGAAAATACAAGGTTGCTAAATTAACTCAGCAGGTTATTTTATAGGCGAATGGTTTCCATGTGTCAATTAGAAAAGAGCGTCCGGAGATTTATAGAATGGGTCAGGGCAGGGAAAAATAAGATTGACAAAAAAGTTTTAATGTATAGGTTAAAACCTCCTGATTACCTAAAGTCAAAAAAATAAAATTGCCGATAAGGAGAATACCATGTTTGAAGTAACGGAAAAAGCCATCCAGATGCTTAATGAATTTCTTAAAGACAAAGACGAGGCCCATACGATCCGGGTCATGATGATGGAGGGCGGGTGAGCCGGCCCCTCTCTGGGAATGGCTCTGGATGAGTCCAAAGAGGATGATGAAATGTTCAAGGAAAACGGCTTGACGTTTACGATCAACAAAGACCTGTTTGAGCTGGCGAAGCCGATTACAGTCGATTACGTCGTCACAAGAATGGGAACCGGTTTCAAGCTGTCATCCAGTTTGGACACCGGCAGTTCGTGCGGGGGTTCGTGTAGTAGTTGTTAGAGCAATAAAAAGACCGGATTCCGGATCAATTCCGGAATGACCGGAAAGACATCTCATATCCCCGCTTTACCGGCGGGGATATTTACATTGCGCAGTGAATGATGGAAGAGACAGACGTTACAGAATATCTTCTAAAACTCGCCGAGGAGTTTGTCAGGGAAAAACGGTATGGTGATGCCATTCTTCTTTACCGGAAACTTGCTGATATGCGCCCCGGCGAGCAATCCTTTCTTCTGGCGCTGGCCTGGGCGTATCATGACGGCGGGATGCGCAAAGATGCCGTTGTCTGTTTTGAGCGACTCCTTGGTATGGAACTGGAAGGAAAGATCTTTACGGGTTTTGCCTATGACGAACTGGTCCGAATTTTCAAAGAGGAAGGAGATTACGGACGCCTCGTTAAAATCTGCGAGAGAGTGGCAGCAGAGCAGCCGGATGATATCGGTTTCCTCGGTGAACTGGGGGATGCATATCTGAAGGCGGGCAGAGCCGATAAAGCCGTCGAGATCTTTGAAAAAATGACGAAAATGGAACCGGACGCGTCTATGATCTTTTGTAACCTGGGGAATGCCTTGGTTGCAAAAGGCGATTTTGACGGCGCTGAAGAAGCATATCAAAAAGCGGTTGATATTGACCCGTTAGAGGCAGGGACATTTTACAACAGGCTGGCCGGCATTTATTTTGAGGCCGGTCATGATCAAAGGGCGGAGAAGGTTCTGAAAAAGTGTATCGAACACCGGATCGACGAACCTGCCTATTACTGCAGTCTTGGTGATGTCCTTGTCAGACAGGGGCGATTGGCTGACGCGGAGATTGCTTACGAAAAAGCCATTGCATTGAATCGAAATGATGCCGGAGCTTACTATAACCGGCTTGGCAATGCTCTTGCGAAAGCGGAGTGCCATCTTCAGGCAATTGAGCTTTTTAAAAAGGCGATTGCCGTCGATCCCCGGAATCCCTTTTATTATTTACGTCTTGCCGAATCATATACCGCCGCCGGCTTTTCCGACATGGCCGAGAAGACCTATCAAGAGTCGGAATCCCTTAAATAATTATATCCTTCCCTTCTTCCGGAGCGTTTCTTTGAAAACATGGTAAAAAGCGTCATTTTCGGCGACGCCGAGCTTGATAATGGCACCTACATCATTAATATTGCTGGTGTTAATGATCAGATTGACGCTTTTATTAAAGGCAGCCATGTTATCCGATGTGCGAAATTGACTGCTGATGAGGGTGACGAAAATCTGTCGTCGTGTACTCATGTTCAGATTGGCCAGATAATTAAGGACTGCGTTCCCTGTCTGTTCACCGGTGTCAAAATTTTCATTCAATATAACGACATTGTAAACATGAAACCGCATATTTTTCGTGGCATCCTTGGCGGATGCCGCTTCCGTGATATGATAGCCAAGACTTTTCATGGCAGTGCCGATCGTTTCTCTCAGGGCAGGATCCGATTCACAGATTAAGGCCGCTTCCGCATCTGCCTCCACAAAATCAAAAGGTTTGTCCGAAGTGTCGTACGCTTCTGATCCCACGTCACTCACAGGTTTTTTTTCTTCTTCCATTATCCTCTTCTCCCTATATCCTTTTTTACCACGGCTTCTTTGTCTGCGGTTTTCCGTAATTTTTATCGACTTCAAGCTTGCCAAGGAGGTCTGTTGTCGCCTGTCCCCTTTCACTCTTGACCGCATCAATGCCGCGGCCTACGATGCCCTTGTTGGACGCATAGGCCTTGGCCGTGTCTTCGCTGATCAGGGCGTCTTTGTACAATTTAACGATATAGTCATCAAATGTAATCATGCCGAATGCAGCGCTGGCCTGGATAATCTCGTAAAATGTTTTTCCCTCTGACTCTCCGTTCAGGATCGTATCCTTGACGCGCAGATTGGTTCCCATGAGTTCAAATGCTGCCACCCGCCCTCCTCCTTCTTTGGGGAGGAGCCTCTGGCATGCGATCCAGCGCATCGTATCGGAAAGGCGGATGCGAATCTGGTTTTCCTCTTCTGACGGGAACATGCCCAGGATGCGGTTAATGGTCTGGCCGGCATCGACCGTATGGAGGGTGCTCAAAACCAGGTGGCCTGTTTCCGCGGCGCTCAGCGCTATTTCAACGGTTTCTCTGTCCCTCATTTCTCCAACGAGGATAACTTTGGGCGCCTGCCTCAGCGCGGCACGAAGACCGCTTGCAAAGGCGTCGAAATCACCCCCAAGCTCCCTCTGATTGAAGGTGGATTTCTTGTGGGGATGGGAAAATTCCACCGGGTCTTCGAGGGTCACGACATGAACGGATTTTTCCTCATTGATTTCATTCAACACGGCGGCAAGCGACGTTGATTTACCACTGCCTGTGGCGCCGGTGACGAGAATAATCCCGTTTTTTTCCTGCGCCATCTTGTAGAAGGCTTCAGGTAAATTCAACTCCTTGCATGTGGGGATTTTTGTTTCCAGTTTTCTGAGAACGATGGAATAATTGCCACGTTGCGAGAAGATATTCACCCTGAAGCGGGCCTTCCCCGGCAGTTCGTAAGAAGAGTCGCATGATCCTTCAGTGAGAAGGATCTCAGTCAGACGGCGATCCTGATTGATCAGGTTCATGGCGAATACTTCCGTCTGGAACGGGGTCAGCTTCTCAATGGGAGGATCAAAGGGTACTCCGGTCAGCTGCCCGGATGACTCCACCTGGAAGGGTCGTCCTACGGTTATATTCAGGTCCGACACATTGCCGTGCGAATCCAGCATCCTGGTTAATATATAATCGATTTCCTGCTTTCTCATAAGATTCCTCTCGATATATATTTTTGCATGTGGTGACTACACTTCCGTAAAATCCGTCGGCGGGAACTTCAGAAGCGGTCTGAACTTGGCCTTTTCGTTACATTTCATATACGCATCGTCCGCCGTGATCCATCCCTTGTTGTACAGATCCATAATGGCGTCATCCAGCATCTGCATGCCATATTTCTTTCCCGTCTGAATCATCGAAGGGATCTGGAAGGTTTTGGATTCACGGATAAGATTCCGGACCGCCGGGTTGGCAATGAGAATCTCCAAAGCCGCACAGCGTCCCTTTTTGTCGGCCCGCTTGAAAAGGACCTGGGAAATGACTGCCCGGATACCATCCGCCAGGGTGGAGCGAATCTGCATCTGTTCCTCCGACGGGAACACTTCGATGATCCGGTCAACGGTTTTTGCAGCGCTCGTAGTGTGGAGAGTGCCAAAAACGAGATGGCCGGTGCTTGCCGCTTCCACGGCCAGGGATATGGTTTCCAGGTCGCGAAGCTCTCCGACGAGAATGATATCCGGGTCCTCACGAAGGGCTCCGCGAAGGGCGGAGGTGAAGGTTTTGGTGTGGAGGCCGACCTCTCTGTGATTCACGATGCAGCTTGCACTCTGGTGAACGAATTCAATAGGGTCTTCTATGGTGATAATATGATCCTTGCGGGTACGGTTTGCTTCATTAATGATAGCGGCAAGGGTGGTTGATTTTCCACTGCCCGTCGGGCCTGTCACCAGCACAAGTCCTCTCGGAAGACTGGCCAGTTTCGGAAGCACGGGGGGCAATCCCAACTCCTGGCACGTCACGATCTTGCTGGGGATCTCTCTGAAAACCGCTGCGACACCGTACTTCTGCTGAAAGAAGTTGGCCCGGTACCTCGCGAGATTGGGGATTTCATAAGCGAAATCCACATCCCCCGTTTCTTCGAATTGTTTGACCTTATGCTCCGGTGCGATTTCATACAGCATGGCTTTGAGGTCGTCATTGTTCAGAACATCAAACTTGATTCGCTCCATATCGCCCCGTATTCTGATGACGGGCTGCTGTCCCGAGACAAGGTGAAGGTCTGATGCGCCCTGATCATGCATCAGCTGAAAAAAGGCATCGATTTTTGCCATAAAAAAGCCTCCTTGATGTTGTCAAAATGTTTACCGGGCATATTCCTGGCCTTATTAATAAGCCACTGGAATAGCTATGAAATTAGGGAGAGTTTTATTAAATTTCCTAACTGTGGAAGAAAGTAATTCCGTGTTGCGCAGTATAGGGGAATGATGGCAGCTTGTCAAGGGGTGAGAAGCTTTTTTGGACAACAAATTCTTGACATCCATACGCTTCATCGTTTATGCTTCCGCCAGAAAATAGAATACGGGGATGTAGCTCAACTGGGAGAGCGCGGCGTTCGCAATGCCGAGGTCAGGGGTTCGAGCCCCCTCATCTCCACCATTTTTCCTTTCCCCCTCATCAAGACCCGTCCGCAAGCGCGATCGTGTGACGCCTT
>CAZIQY010000034.1:23352-25723 GCA_964541605.1 uncultured Syntrophaceae bacterium
CTCATCTCCACCAAGACATAATCCAAGGAAGTCCAAAGAAGTAAAAACCCGTTAGAAATAGCGGGTTTTTTATTGTCATTTGTCCAAAGACGTGCTATAGGATTCAATAAAATCCTGTGTGTTTGGGTATATGATTTGCGTATGCATATACCCAAAGCAAGCTCCGTATACCCAAAAAGGAGGAATGCATATGCCTAAAAGGATTACACCACTTTCTGAGATTAAAGTCCGTAACACAAAACCCAAAGCGAAACAGATCACGTTATTTGATGGCGGCGGGCTTTACCTTCTCATCACCCCATCGGGCGGCAAGCTATGGCGCTTAAAGTACCGCTTTGGCGGTATAGAAAAGCTTCTCGCCCTCGGTACCTATCCTGAAATTAGTCTTGCTGATGCACGACAACGACGGGATGCTGCTCGAAAGCAGATTGCACATGGTATCGATCCCGGAACTGTCCGTAAGGCACAGAAACAGGCAGAGACAGAAGGAAAGGAAACCTTTGAGGTTATAACCCGTGAATGGCATACAAAATTCACATCCACCTGGACGCCGGGATATGCCGAGAAACTCTTAAGTGCTTTGGAACGAGACGTATTCCCATGGATTGGTTCACGCCCGATCAAAGAGTTGAAGGCCCTTGAATTACTGGCGGTCTTACGACGAATTGAAAGCCGGGGGGTTTTGGAAACAGCACACAGAATGCGGGGCCTACTTGGTCAGATTTTCCGGTATGCCGTCGCCACAGGTCGAACGGAGCGTGATCCGGCAGCGGATCTTCGCGGCGCATTGCCACAGCCCAAGGAACGCCATTATCCGGCAATTGTTGATCCCAAAGAAGTCGCTCCACTTCTCAGGGCTATAGACGGCTACAAGGGTGATTTTATAACCAAGTGCGCCCTAAGACTCGCCCCGATGCTTTTTTGCCGACCCGGTGAACTACGTCAAGCGGAATGGTCGGAAATTAATCTTGACGAATGTGTTTGGAATATACCGGCACACAAGATGAAGATGAAACAGGCACATATTGTGTTCCTATGTCGTCAGGCCATAGATGTATTTAAAGAACTTCAACCATTGACCGGAACGAGTAGATACGTTTTCCCTTCTTTGCGAACACGTCAAAGACCCATGAGCGACAACACTATGAATGCAGCGCTACGACGTATGGGATACGACAAGGACACCTTGACAGCGCATGGCTTCCGGGCAATGGCCAGGACTATCTTGGATGAGGTTTTGCGGATTAATCCGAATGTCATTGAAGCACAATTGGCACACAAAGTACCGGACCGGTTAGGCACGGCCTACAATAGAACATCTCACCTTGCCGAACGTCGGAAAATGATGCAAAAATGGGCAAACTACCTGGACGGATTGAAGTCCGGAGCTGTCGTATTGCCCTTCAAACAATCAAAGACATAAGGATGCGCGTTAATTTTAATTCCGTGATAGGCCGACGAGCCGAACGCGGGGGAATCCCTTCCCGCTTCCCGGATAAACTAAAGGAACTGTGAGAGGGAAAGATAAAATGAAAATAAACGGCGAGATCATCGACCACCCAAACGCGAAAACGGCGAAATGGATAATCCCCCCCGGTTTGAAATATACTATTGAGAACTTTCTTTTTCTGTATGAATGCCATTTTAAGAACCCCAGAAAAAATACACCACTGATGATCATGGGTGCTCCAGGCGTAGGCAAATCACTTTTTGTCGAAATATTTCAAACCCTCTATAAAAAAGATCATTCAAACATGAAAATCAAGCGTGTCAATATAGCAGCATTTGCCGAAGCATTGATCACATCGGAGCTTTTCGGTCACAAAAAGGGTAGTTTCACTGGTGCAACGCAGGATAAACCCGGTATTGTGGAAGATATTGATCTTTTGATACTTGAAGAAATCGGAGACATAAAGCCTGAAATCCAGGCTAAATTATTGACATTCATTGAAGACGGCTATTTTTATAGTGTCGGTGATACAAAGGAGAAAAGAGCTAAAGACACTATTCAGATCATCGCCACGACAAACAAGTCAGAGAAAGATTTTCGGCGTGATTTCTATGACCGTTTCTTCAAGTTTTCCATCCCGGCCATTCATCAAAGGCGGCCCGACCTCTTTATACATCTTCTTCATTCGTGCCCGGATGCCTTAACGGGCTTAAGGCGCTGGGAGTGCATGTCATTACTTGCCCACCACTGGCCTGGAAATATAAGGGAAATTGAAACTATAGGGCAGGAAATCCATTGGAAAAATCTGTGTCGAAAAGATAATGAATGGATGAAGAAGAGGCCAATCTTGCCATTTGGATTATATGACTGTGTATTCCGCTAAAATCGGCCACCTGTTCCGGAGCAAAGCGGCCGGCTGTT
>CAZIQY010000035.1:0-25591 GCA_964541605.1 uncultured Syntrophaceae bacterium
CATTTCAAACTGACGGCCTATCAATCTTTGTTATAGATATTTACGCGTCTATGCTAAGCTGGATGACGAAATCGAAGCGGCCAACAAGGCCGATGAAACCGCTGCCGGGAAGGGAGGTGAATAGCCATGCAAGTACCGCAAGCATTCGTTATTACCGAATTATGGACCGCCATTATCATTATCGGCGCCATGTTTGCCATGTTCTACTTCATGGGCTGGCTGGGGATGAAACACACCGCATCAACGGACGACCTATACGCTGCGGGATTTAAAATCGGCGCCGTGGTGAACGGTCTGGCCATGGCCTCCACGTGGGCGAGTCTCGCCACCTTCCTGGGCGTGAGCGCCCTGATCCTGAAGCTTCAGGTGCCCTTTGTTTTTCTCTGGCTTCAGTGGGCCCTTTCCATCCCCCTCATCACGCTGCTGTATGGGACGAGCATGCGGAGGATGCGGGCCTACACCCCGTGCACCTTTATCAAGGCCCGCTATGGGAATCAATGTACAGTCATCGTCGCTCTGTGGATGATCCTTGTCATGGTCATGTACGCCCTCGGTCAGTTGATCGGACTGGGACAGACCTTCGAGATCCTTTTCGGCGTCAAGTATGAGCTTGCCCTTTTCATTTCCGGTGTTGTCGTCATCGGCTATATGGTTGCGGGAGGTATGATGGGAGCGTCGTACAACGCCGCCTTCCAGATGGTCATCATGATGGTCACCATGGTCGTGCCGATGGGGTGGGTCATGAAGGTCATGGGCTCTTCCGGCTGGTGGTTCCCGCCCCTGGCCTACGGGGACATGGTGCCAAACATGCTGAAGATGATCCCGACCTTCTTTGATACGAAGTACGATTTCCGTTGGTACTTCGCCCTGATCCCGGCCTTTACCCTTGGCCCGGTGGCCTTGCCCCACCTGGCGGCGCGGGTTTTCACGTCGTCGAATCTGAAGTCCGCCCGGTGGGCCGTGGTGTGGTTCATCCTGTTCCTCGGCCTGCTGTTCAGCGGTACTTATGTGGTCGGGTTTGCCGGGAACTACTTCCAGGCCACGACCGGCATCATCATCAAGAAACCGGATCAGATCACCTTGATCCTCCAGCTGGTCTACAGTCCCCAGTGGGTGGCCGCCTTCGTCCTTGCGGGCGCCATCGCGGCAGGGGTTTCAACGCTGAACGGCAACCTCATGGCCATCGCCGCCCTCGTCGGGAGCGACATCCTGGGCATCCTTGCTCCCCAGATGGAGACGAAGAAGAAGATGAGAGTCGGTTTTGCTGTCCTGGCATTAGGTGGTGTTGTCGCACTGCTCCTTGCTTTCAATCCACCCACCTTCCTTGTCACGAGCATCCTCTGGGCCTTCGGACTTCTGGCCAGTACGGCGACGCCCGGCATCCTTCTGGGCGTGTGGTGGAAACAGGCGAACAAGTATGCCCTGATCGTTTCCTCGACGATATGCGGGCTCATCTTTATCGTTATTTCTCCTCATGTCATCAAAAGCATCGTTGTGGGGAAGGGTGTAACTGCGGCCCTGGGCATGTCAGGGGGGTTGGTGACCATACCTCTTTCCTTTGCCCTGTTTATCGTTCTGTCAATCATCTTCAACAAAATGGGGTGGGCGCCGTCGCAGGAGGAAAAGGCCATCCTCGACAAAATCCACGGCTGGAACGATTATCGCGAAGAGAGGTACAACGGAAACGTATGGCCCTGGGTCGTTGCTGTTGTCTGTCTGGCAATCTCCTGGTGGGGTCTGCAACCCTGGTAACTGATGATCGTGCGGAAAGAGCCGGGAAAGGGAAATTTCCTTTTCCCGGCAACTTTCCGCACTTAAGAGAATGTATAACGGAAATCACATTCCGCATGCCCGTCCATGTGGACGGGCATTAGCGGTGCAACAGACAACGAACATCATTGCCCGGGAGCCCGGCCTGCAGGTGCGGAGCCACACTTTTCCCAAGTGAAAGTGGAGCGGTTTCAAACGTTAAAATAGAATAAAGGGGACATCCGGCAAATACAGAGTGATAAGGAAGCGAAGAATATGGGTTATTTCGACGCGATGTGGCACGTCCTGAGGATCGAGGAAAAGATTTACCGGGACATCAATTCACGAGGGCTCACCGTCCGGTACGCCTTGATCAATGTGTTCATCCTGGGCGTTCTGTACGGTCTTTTTTCCCTCTCTTTCCTCAATACGGAGCTTTTTCGTGATTTTCCCAATGCCCTCAGCGTCCTTGTGGCCAAAGTTATCGTTGTCGGAACGGGAATCATTGTTGCTTTTCTCCTGCATCTGGGCGCGGCATTTCTTTTCTGGACGTTCTGCCGTGCGATGCAAGGAGAAACCAGATTCATTCCGACCTACTTCAATCTTGGCGTCGCCGTCGCTCCCCTGTGGCTTGCCGTTCCCGGCCTTACCGCACTCCATGCGGGATGGGGCGGTCCCGTGGTTTATCTGTACGCAGCCATAACCGGACTGTACGCGTTTTCGTCATTCTTTGTGGCAACAAAAAGTACGTTTGGTTATTCGTATAAAAAAATGTTTATAGCCATGGCAATGATGCTTGTTTTTACCGTCAGCTTTCTTGCGCTGTGGCTTGGATGACGATCGTTTTTCAAAGGTCTCTCTTTGCAAGAAGGAGGTCGCTCATACTTTTCGCCATATCTTCCTCGCTGAAGAAAGACTGACAGAGGAGTGAAGAGGCAAGCATAATAATAAAAGGAGGTTACTATGCCGAGAATTCGCGGAAAAGCTAAGAAAGTTCAGATGATGACGCTTGAAGAAGCGGTGAAAAAATACATGCATGACGGGATACAGTGCGCCTTCAGCGGATTTACGGGTTTTAACAGGAATCCGATGGCTTTTGCCTGGGAGACGGCGAGGCAGGGCATTAAAGACATCCATGTGATCGACCGGCATGGAAGCAACTGTACCTGGCTCCTCAATGCCATTGGCGCCATCAAGATCTATGAAACGGACTGGATGGGCTGGGGGGAAATGGCCGGGAAACTCGATATCAATCTGGAAAGAACTTATAAGGCAGGAAAGATGATCCTTGAGGATTATTCCCACGGCGCCATGGCCATGAGATTTCTCGCCGGCGCCATCGGGGCGCCCTTCATCCCCTATTACGCGCCCCTGGGATCGGATCTCTACAATCCCGATTATGATGCCCTGGGGAGAGCGGGCTTAAGGGATGGCAAGAATCCCAGGATTGCGAAAAAGAAATTCATTCAGATTGAAGACCCCTTCTTTGGCGACGGAGACGTTGTCATGCTTCCCGCTGCAAGACCTGAACTCGCGATCATCCACGTCGCTCAGGTTGGCGATAAAGGGACAGCCAAGTGGCGGGGTGTCGGCACCATTGACAAGGAAATTTCCTTTGCCTGCGATAAGGTTGTAATCACAGCCGAAGAGGTTGTTCCTGAGGCAGAGATGCGTAAGAATCCCGAAGCCAATCAAATTCCTTTCTTTACCGTTGACGCCATCGTGGAAGTGCCTTGGGGCGCTTTTCCGAGCGGGGTGCCCTTTTACTATGACTATGATGCACCCTTTATGCGGGAAATGGATAAAGCCTCAAGAAACGAGGCGGATCTGAAAAAATGGCTTGATGAGTGGGTCTTCAGTCCGAAAAACTGGGAGGACTTTGTCATAAAACTTGGCGCCAAGAGACTGCTGGATCTGAGAGCGGACAGCGTTACCGGTTACAGCACCCGGATGATGAGAGGGAAGAACCCGGCGCCCAGGATGAAGATGCCCTTGTCTGTGGCTAGAAGCGGCTTTTAAAGGAAAGGGGGAATGAAAAATGGCTAAAACGATGGAAGAATTGATGGAATTAATCGACAATATCCCTGAAGAACCGGCCAAACCAGGCGAGTTTATTCTCCCGGAATTGATGGGTATTGCTATTGCCCACGAGGTTCTGAATGATGATATCGTCTTTGCCGGCACGGGGCTTCCCATGGTAGGGATCATGGCGGCCAATATGCTGAATGCCCCGAATGCAACGTTGATCTATGAATCGGGCATCTGCGACGGCAAGACCATGCATGTTCCCATGTCGGTGAGCGATCAGCGGGCCGCGAATATGAGCTCTTCTCTGGGGGGACTGGTCGATACCTTCGGATATTTTCTGCAGCAGGGTTTTGTGACCCTTGGATTCCTGGGAGGCGCCGCGATTGATCAGTACGGGGGTGTCAATGTGACATCCATCGGAGATTATTACAGCCCGACCCATCGTTTCACCGGTTCCGGAGGCAATTCGGATATCGGGACGATGGCAAAGAGAACCGCCTTTATCATCCTCCAGGAAAAAAGGAGGTTTCTGGAAAGGAATGAATATACAACGACCCCCGGCTGGTGGTGCTGGGATTTCAAGACGAAAGAATGGAAGCCGAAAAAAGAGGTATGGAAAGGGACGCCTTTTGCTGATTGCGGTCCCTGTGCCGTGGTGACCAATATGGCTGTCTACCGGTTCGATGAGAAGGGGATCATGTACCTTGAGACGTATCATCCCGGTGTTACCGTGGAGAAGGTTCTTGAAAATTGCAGCTTTGATTTGAATGTATCGATGGTCAAGGGAGAAACACCCCGTCCGACGTACAGAGAACTCTTCGTGATGAGGGAGTTTGTTGATCCCGAACTGATTTTCCTGCCGGCGAAAACGGAATACCCGCCCCAGATCAAGGCCCTTATTGACGGGTAGAAGATCGGCAGGCTGGAGAACAGCTGAAAGAAAACATCCCGGAAGCCCCGCCGTCCAGGCGGGGCGACAGGGTGTTTGAGACAAGGAGGTGGGATACGAATTTAGATCTCACAGAAACACAAAAAATCATTCAGGAAACGGCAAGAAACTTCGCAAAGACGGAACTTGAGCCGGTGGCGGCACAGCTTGACCGGGATGGCGACCAGAAAGTTTTTTTGAAAAACCTGAAGGAAATCGCCAGACTCGGGCTGATGGGCATCAATGTGAAGGCCATGTATGGGGGCACCGAGGCCGGTGTGGTGGCGTTCAGCCTGGCGGTCACGGAAATTGCCAGAGCCTGTGCCTCGACGGCGGTGCCCGTATCGGTCAATAACATGGTGTGTGAAGTTATTCAGGCCATCGGATCTGAAGAACAGAAAATGGCCTACATACCGAAAATCTGTTCCGGCGAGTACTATGCCGGAGGTTTCGGATTGACGGAAACGGGGGCCGGTTCCGACGCCGCTGCGGTACAGACGAGCGCCGTTCCAGATGGAAATGAATGGGTCCTCAACGGCTCTAAGATGTTCATTTCGAGCGCGGAATACGCCGGAGTGTTCGTTGTCTGGGCAGTGACGGACAAGAAAGCAAAAAAGGGAAGCGGTATCAGCACATTCCTGGTGGAAAATGGAATGCCGGGATTCACCATCGGCAAGGCGGAGCACAAAATGGGGCAATGTTCATCCGTCACCAACGAGCTTATCTTCGAGGATTGCCGCATCCCCAGGACGGCTCTCATGGGAAAACTCAACGGCGGTTTCAGGGTGGCTATGGGAGAACTGGCGGGAGGGCGGATCGGTATCGGCTCTCTGGGTTTGGGTATCGGCCTTGCTGCCATGGATTGCGCCACAAGGTACGCGATTAAAAGGAAGCAATTCGATCAATCCATTACGGATTTTCAGGCCATCCAATGGATGATTGCAGAATCATATACGGAACTGGAAGCGGCAAGACTGCTCCTGATGAGCGCTGCGCTAAAAAAAGAGCAGGGCAGATTCTTTTCGCGGGAGGCGTCCATGGCCAAGGACTATGCGACGGAAACGGCGGAGAGAGCATGCTACAACGCCGTGCAGATTCTGGGAGGATATGGATACTCCAGCAAGTATCCTGTTGAACGGTATGCGAGGGATGTTCGCATCACGTCGATTTATGAAGGCACGAACCAGATCCAGAGAATGATCATCGCCAGGGACATCCTGAACAGCTTCAGGGAAACGGCCTGATCGGGGTAAAGGACACAAGACAGAAGACTGGAGGCAGGAGATCTAGCTGAATGAATCTGACTTCTGACCGATGGTCCTACGACGCAGAACCAGAACGTTAAAGTGGGGGTAGGAATGGAAAAAGTTCCGCAGAAACTAAGTAAAACAAGGGCTGAGATGTATGCCCATGCCCCGATTGCGAAATTTGGCGAAAGGAAGCCGGATTTTTCAACCATGGGCAGAAAAATCAAGAATCAGTACCGGAATTTCAGGGAAGTGGTTGTTGTGGAGGCGTGCAGAACACCTTACGGCAGGTTCGGCGGCGCTCTGAAAGATTTCACCGCCCCGGAACTCGGCGCCCTGGCCATTAAAGAAGCCCTCAGACGGACGAATGGGAAGATCAAACCATCGGAAGTGGATTATGTCTTCATGGGACAGGTGGTGCCGGCGGGTTGCGGTCAGATTCCCAGCCGCCAGGCAACGATTCTCGCAGGCCTTCCCGAATCTGTTCCCTCCATTACGATCAACAAGGTCTGCTCGTCGGGCATTAAACCCATCGACCTGGCGGTTCAGATGATTCAGCTCGGAAGGGCGGAAATCTGTATCGCCGGCGGACAGGAAAGCATGAGCAACGGGCCTTATGCCCTGCCCGAGATGAGATGGGGCGCCAGAATGGGTCTTCCCGGCCGCTCCGTAATCGATCTGACCGTTTATGACGGTCTGTGGGATGCGTTCTATAACCGGCACATGGCTGTTCACGGTTCTGAAGTGGGAGACGAGTTCGGATTTACAAGACAGGATCAGGATGAATGGGCCCTGCGTTCACAGATGGCGGCGGTTGAGGCTATGAAGAACGGAAAACTGGACGACGAGATATTTCCCGTCGAGATCAGGCAGGGGGAAAAGGTGGTTGTTTTCGACAAGGATGAAGGGCCGAGGCCGGAAACGACCATGGAAGGCCTGGCAAAACTGCCGCCTGTATTCAATCATAAAAGCCCGGTCACAGCCGGCCCCGGCAGTGTCACCGCCGGCAACGCACCCGGTGTCAATGATGGCGGAGATGTCTGTCTCATCATGAGCAGGGAAAAGGCGGATGAACTGGGCGTAAAACCCCTGTTTACGATACTGGATTATGCGGAGGTTTCACAGCCGCCGAAGGATATTGCCACGGTACCGGGACTGGCGATAAAAAAGGTTTTGGAACAGAGCGACATGACCCTGGAGCAGCTGGATCTCATCGAAATTAACGAGGCATTTGCCGCCGTTGTGCTCGTCAGCGCCCTCAGTGTTCTGGGTATGCCCAAAGAAGACATGTTCAAAAGGGTCAATGTGAACGGAAGCGCCATTGCGTATGGCCACCCGATCGGGGCGACAGGCGCCAGAATCGTCATGACCCTCGCCTATGAACTGAGGCGGCGGGGGGGCGGAATCGGCATCTGCGGCATCTGTTCCGGCCATGCCCAGGGTGACGCCATGCTGATCAGGGTATAATAATCTACACATAAGACATAAAAATAGCGGTGAAGGGAGACAGGTGTGATGGAAATCAAAGTATTTGGTGTCGTCGGAGCCGGCCAGATGGGTAATGGGATAGCTCAGGTGGCCGCTAGTCCCGGCGGGCTTCATGTCATCATGAACGACATAGCGGATAAATTTGTTGATAAGGGTTATGACACGATATCGAAGAACCTTGACCGGCTCATTGCCAAGGAAAAACTGACGGCAGGGGAAAAACAGGAAATTTTGAGCAGGATTATAAAAAGCACCAGCCTGGATGATATGAAAAGTGTAGACTTCGTCGTGGAAGCAGCTACGGAAAGAGAGGATCTTAAGCTCGAAGTATTCAGAAAACTGGATAAAATCTGCCGGCCCGAGGTCATTCTTGCGACCAATACCTCTTCCATACCGATTACGAGGATAGCGGGGGTGACCGGGAGGCCGGCACAGGTGATCGGCATGCATTTCATGAATCCCGTTCCCGTCATGAGGTTGATTGAGATTATCCGGGGGCTGGCAACCTCTCAGGAAACCTATGAAATGACGGAAACCCTTTCCAGACAGTTCGGGAAAGTTCCGGTGGAATGCAACGACTTTCCGGGCTTTGTGGCAAACAGGATCCTCATGCCCATGATCAATGAGGCCGTTTATGCCCTCATGGAAGGAGTGGGAACGCCAAAGGCCATTGATGACATTATGGTACTGGGCATGAATCATCCCATGGGGCCTCTGGCGCTGGCCGACCTGATCGGTCTGGATACCTGCTGGGCCATCATGGACGTGCTCTACAGGGGATTTGGAGATTCAAAATACCGCCCCTGCCCCCTCCTGAAAAAATATGTGGATGCGGGGTATATGGGGAGGAAATCGGGACGGGGATTCTACGATTACGGCAAGTGATGCTTGCTCAAGCTTTCAATGAAAATGGAAAAGGGGGTAGACCGGATGGAATATAAAAACCTCTTGTTTGAAATCGAAGAGGGTATCGCGACGATAACCTTCAACAGGCCGAAGGCCATGAACGCCATGAACTCGGAAACCATGGGAGAGCTTCTCCATGCCGTTACGAATTGTAAAAATGACGATGGCGTCAAGGGAATTATTCTGACCGGAGCGGGAGAAAAGGCCTTTGTCGCGGGTGCGGACATTGCGGAAATGCAGAACCTGAGACCAAAAGAGGCCCTGGCTTTCATGGAACTGGGCCATGAGACGCTGCGATTGCTTGAGACACTGCCCAAACCTTCCATCGCTGCCGTCAATGGTTTCGCTCTGGGCGGCGGTACAGAAATTACCATGGCCTGTGATATTCGATTCGCCTCGGAAACCGCCCGTTTCGGTCAGCCGGAGATTCTTATCGGGTTGATTCCGGGATGGGGGGGGACCCAAAGACTTCCTCGCCTTATCGGAATGGGACGGGCGAAAGAACTGGTGATGAGCGGTGAGCTGATCGATGCGAAAAGGGCTTATGAGATCGGCCTTGTCAACAGAATATTCCCGCCCGATCAGCTCTTAACGGAGGCGAAGAAATTTGCCAGAAAATTAGCGGGTATGCCCGGTTTTGCTGTCAAAATGGCCAAGCATGCTATCAATTTTGGATATGACCTGGCGATTGATAATGCCATCAGGATTGAAGTGGAGTGCTGTGCCCAGTGTTTCAGTACCGATGATCAGAAAGAAGGAATGAAGGCGTTTCTGGAAAAGAGAAAACCCGTTTTTACAGGCAGTTAATTCTTGCATTGGACGGACTTGTTTTTTAAATTCCCATGCCCCGTGGCGAGACATCGGAAGCATGAGCAATAATCAATTTGTCATTCCTGCGGAAGCCGGAATCCATGATTCAAAAAACCTGGATTCCGGATCAAGTCCGGAATGACAATAAGGGCTTTATTTTTATACTAAGATGATGAGAATAATTTAAAGGGGGTCATTATTATGAATTTTGGACTGACGGAAGATCAGCGCGACGTAAGGGATATGATCAAAAAGTTTGCGGAGCAGGAAATTAAGCCCATAGCAGCGGAACTGGACAAGACCCACCGGCATCCCGAGGAGATATGCCGCAAACTGGGGGAAATGGGAATCATGGGCGTTGCCGTACCTCAGGAATACGGCGGGGCGGGCATGGATTTCGTGACGTATGTTCTGTGCATGATTGAGATTTCCAAGGCCTGTGCAAGCTGCGGTGTGATCGTCTCGGTTAACAATTCCCTGTACGGGTATCCGATTTTAGCGTTTGGAACGGAAGAACAGAAAAAAAAGTACCTGACTCCTGTAGCCGGCGGCAAGGTCGAAGGGTGTTATGGATTGACGGAACCCAGCGCCGGTTCCGATGCCGCCTCATTGAAATGCCGGGCTGTACTAAAGGGGGACAAATACATTGTCAACGGGACCAAGCTTTTTATCACGAACGGCAATGTCGCCCATTACTGTGTCCTTGCTGCCACAACCGATCCATCCTTAGGATATAAGGGAGTCATCAATCTGATTGTCGATATGAAGAACACGCCGGGCTTTCACGTGGGCAAGGTTGAGGAAAAGATGGGGATTCTTGCTTCGGGGACGGCGGAGTTGGTCTTCGAGGATGCCGAGATTCCGGCGGAAAACCTTCTCGGAAAGCCGGGGCAGGGATTCCGGCAGATGCTTTCAGGGCTCGATGCCGGGAGAATCGGCATCGGTTCCCAGGCCTGCGGCATCGGTCGCGCAGCCCTTGAAGATGCCCTCGCGTATGCAAAAGAAAGAATGCAGTTCGGTAAACCGATTGCAACATTCCAGGCCATTCAGTTTAAGCTCGCCGACATGGCAATTGAGCTTGACGCAGCGGAATTGATGCTCCTTCGAGCCGCCTGGATGGAAGACAATGGCCTTGATTTTGAAAAAGAATCGGCGATGGCAAAGTGTTACGCATCCGATGTTGCAATGAGGGCGGCCATTGAGGGCGTTCAAATATTCGGCGGCTACGGATATATTAAGGAGTATCCTGCAGAACGGCACATGCGTGATGCGAAAATCTGCCAGATCTACGAAGGGACGAATGAAATCCAGAGAGTTGTCATTGCAAGAAAACTCCTGGGAATGAGATAGGGCTGACGAGGTCCTTGCATTTTTTTACGACGAAGGTGGATCCGGCCGTTTTTTTGAAAATAGTTAACCGTCTGTTTATAGAGGGGAAAACTCGTATTCTTTACCCTGTACGTCGAATACCAGCCGGTTTTCTTCGTTCTCTTTGAGTTTACCCTCAATGATTCGGCGGCAACCGAAGTCATAAAAGTTGATCTGGTGGGTGGGAATGTCTTTTTCATCCAGATCTTTGAAATACTGATTTTTTTCTTCGGAGGACATTTCTCTGATAATCAGTTTCTGGCATCGCTCTCTTGATTCCCAGTCTCCCTGACGGATGATGACCCGATAATTGCCGTGAAATTTAATGGGCATCTTGATATCCATGTTCTTTCCTCCCATAGGGTTTGTGATCGATGTCATACGGGTGTGTGGGTATTTAATGACTTAAGTTATCATAGAAACAGGTATCCTGTAAACGAAGATTTCTTTTCATTCTTCACAAAAGTCCGGTCCGGGAGCAAGAAAAATAAAAGGGGAATGAGAAGGTTGATGATGGAGATTTAACAGGGCTTTACGTAACATAAGGAGGGATCATATGTATTATGCAAAAGAGGTTCTGAGTCAATCCGGCGAATTAAGAAAAAAGTGGGAAGATGAAGTTCGCAGGGTCGTCAGTAAAGTTCCCGATCAGAAGGAACGATGGTCCACTGTTTCTGATCTTGAAATTAAGAGACTCTATACACCTGAGGATATTAAGGGCATGGATTTTGAGCGGGATATCGGTTACCCCGGGCAATTTCCATATTTGCGCGGGAACCAGGCGACCGGGTATCGGGGGAGATACTGGACGTTCAGGATGTTTTCCGGAATGGGGAGTGCCGAAGACACCAACAAAAGGTGGCACATGCTATTAAGGGAAGGTCAGACGGGCCTCAGTACGGCTTTTGATTTTCCGACCCTGATGGGCTACGACACGGACTCTCCCAAGGCCCGGGGAGAATGCGGGAAGTGTGGTGTCGCTATCGATACACTTGAGGATTTTCTTATGCTGGTCGATGGGATTCCTCTGGACCAGGTAACCACATCGATGACCATCAATCCGCCTGCCTCCGTTCTCTGGGCGATGTACTGTGCTGCGGCGGAAATAAAGGGGATACCCCTCAACAAGATCGGCGGCACGATTCAGAATGATATGCTCAAGGAATTCATTGCCCAGAAGACGTTTATGTGTCCGCCGGAGCCATCAGTCAAAATTGTCAGCGACACGGTCGAGTTTGGCACAAAGTATGTTCCGAAGTGGAATACCATCAGCATCAGTGGTTACCATATCAGAGAAGCAGGATCCACGGCGGTTCAGGAACTAGCATTTACCCTTCGGGATGGGATGGAATATGTGGAGGACGCGATTAATCGAAAAGGACTCAATGTGGATGAATTCGCTCCCCGGTTTTCGTTCTTCTTCAACTCTCATATTGATTTTTTTGAGGAGATCTGTAAGATGCGCGCCGCGAGAAGGATTTGGGCGAAAGTAATGCGTGACCGCTATAAGGCAAGGGATCCGAGATCCTGGTGGATGCGTTTCCATACCCAGACGGCAGGGTGTTCCCTGACGGCGCAGCAGCCTTACAACAACGTGGTGAGAACGGCTATCGAGGCCCTTGCCGCTGTGCTCGGCGGGACCCAGTCTCTGCACACCAACTCTCTCGACGAGGTTTTATGCCTTCCTTCGGATCAGGCCGTGCAGATCGCCCTGCGCACCCAGCAGATCATCGCTGAAGAAACCGGTGCAGCCAGCACGATAGACCCCCTGGCGGGCTCGTATTTTGTAGAAGCCCTGACCAATGAAATGGAAGAAGCCGCCTGGGACTACATTCAGAAAATTGATGAAATGGGCGGCATGGTGGCTGCGATTGAAAAAGGTTACCCACAGCTGGAGATTGCCGATGCGGCATATAAATTCCAGAGGCAGATTGATGCCAACGAAAAGATCATGATCGGCATCAACAAGTATGTCTCCGGCGAAGATACGCCGATACCCCTTCTGGAAATTGATGACAGGGTAGAATTGGAGCAGATGGAACGGTTGAATGCCGTACGGAGGAAACGGGATAACAAGGCGGTCAAGAAGAGTCTTGAAGACATTAAGAATGCCTGCAAAAAGGGTGAGAACGTCATGCCTTACTGCATCGATGCGGTTAAAAATCTGGCCAGTGTCCAGGAGGTATGTGATATTTATCGCGAAGTCTACGGTGAATACCGTGATCCGGGACTCTATTGATAAAAGGGGTTGAAGGAGGGAGATCAAGATGACGGAAAGAAAGATTCGTATCATGGTTGCCAAGCCAGGCCTTGACGGCCACGACCGGGGTGCAAGGGTATTAGCCAGGTGTTTTCGAGACGCGGGATTTGAGGTCATTTATACGGGTTGTCACCAGACGCCGGCCCAGATTGCCGCTTCAGCAATGCAGGAAGATGTGGACGTGGTGGGCTTAAGCTGCCTTTCAGGCGCCCACCGGTATCTTTTTCCCCAGGTGGTTCAATTATTGCGGGAAAAAGGCGCAGATGATATTACCGTGATCGGCGGCGGCATTATTCCCGAACAGGATTTTCAGAAACTCTATGATGCAGGAATCAAGGCAATCTTTACGCCAGGCTCAACCCTTGATTCGATCGTGGACTGGGTTAAAAAAAATATAAAACCGGTGGAATAAAGGCATGGAAATGGAAAAAAAGATCAAGGCAGGAGATGTTCGCGCGGCATCCCGTCTTATAAGAAATATCGAGGACAATGTTCCCGAAGCAAAAGCAACCATCAAACATATTTTCCATTATACGGGCAATGCCCAGGTTGTCGGCATTACCGGTTCTCCGGGCGCGGGGAAAAGCACGATTGTTGATGGTCTGATTGAAGCAAGTCGAAAAAGGGACAAGACCGTCGGTGTTCTCGCGGTGGATCCGACAAGCCCCTTCACGGGAGGGGCAACCCTCGGCGACAGGATTCGCATGCAACGCCATGCCGAGGATCCCGGTGTCTTTATCAGGAGCCTTGCGACCCGCGGGTCACTCGGAGGGTTGTCAAAGGCTGTCGGTGACGCCATCCATGTCATGGACGCCATGGGAAAAGACATTATTTTAGTGGAAACGGTAGGCACGGGTCAACAGGAGGTGGAAATTATCAACCATGCCCACACGGTGCTCGTGGTTCTCGTTCCCGGTATGGGGGATGAAATCCAGGCGCTTAAAGCCGGAATCATGGAGATCGCAGACATCTTCGTCGTTAACAAGGCAGATCGCGAGGGAGCGGGGAAACTCCAGCGGGAGTTGATGATCATGCTGGACATGTCGCCAATTCCTCCGGAAGGCTGGCGGCCACCTATCCTTACTATCGGGAATTCCTTCAAGCCGGAAGAATTTGAAAGAGACATAGAAAAATTATCCAATAACATTTATCAGCACTATGACCATCTCGTCAGCAGCAATCTTATCGGCGACCGGCTGCGCCGCAGAACCATGCATGAGCTGAACGAGGCCCTCCGTTCCAGTATTCTTGAACCGGTGCTGAACATTCTTGTCAGCACCGGCGAACTGGATCGCATGGTCGAGAAATTATTGAAAAAAGAAACCGATCCCTGTTCTCTGTCTGAAGAGGTTGCCAGGAAATATTTGCAGGGATGTATTTAGCGGCGTGATCATAAGCAAGCTCAAAGTGAAGCTTCCCTTCCTGCGGGCGGGGGGCTTTTTTTCATTTTATTGAGAAGACCTGAAAGCTGCTCAGAGACCGTTCATGGAAGCAGACAGTTTTGAAGTATTGAAAGAGACGGTTCCCTTCAATCTTCTGGGTGATGACATCCTCCTGGAACTTGCCGGAAACATTGAGGTTAAAAGCTATGCCAAGGGCTCACATGTGCTGAAACAGGGCAAGCTGGGTCCACCGGTCCTTTTTATCATAGCCCGTGGCATGGCGGAGGTATTTCTGACGGATGACCGGAATCAGGAAACCAGCATCAGTTTTCGCCACGCCCATGATTTTTTTGGGATCACTTCGGTGCTTACTCACAAGCCATACCCTGCTTCCGTTCGGGCCGTGGAAGATTTGAGATGCCTGCTTTTACCCGGGGAAAAGCTGGAAGCGTTGATGATATCTAACCCGCCGTTTTCAGGTCATTTTACGTCGCT
Organism: uncultured Syntrophaceae bacterium; assembly: GCA_964541605.1. Classification (GTDB taxonomy): domain Bacteria; phylum Desulfobacterota; class Syntrophia; order Syntrophales; family UBA2185; genus CAZIQY01. The sequence goes on from CAZIQY010000035.1 coordinate 14,662, forward strand.
GCTTTCCGAGAGGATTCGTCTGCTCTACAAGGAAGTGATCACCCAGCAGTCCTACGAGGCACGCACTGCTACGGAATCGCCTCTTTTGCGCAAAAGAGTCGGCGAAATCATGACCCGTTCACCGATAACCTGTCATTACAGCGCGCCCGTGGCCGACGTGGCCCTTATCATGAAGAATCAACGGGTGAGCTCTGTCATTGTGGTTGATGATAAAGATTATCCTATCGGGCTTGTTGGTGAGAGCGATCTGGTGCACAAGGTTTTAACCCGCTCATCCTGGCAGACAAAAAACCTGACTGCCGGCATGGTGATGGAAGAGAAACTGATAAAACTCCAGGTGGGGGCCTTCTACAACCAGGCGCTGCTGGCCGTCATCAAATACCAGGTAAAACACATGGTGATCATGGATGAGGAAAAGCTGGTCGGCATCCTGACCCTGCGTGATCTGGTCAACACGAGAAGCACGGGAAGCCTCTGGGTCACCGACAAAATAGAGACAGCCAAGGACCTGGATCATCTGGCGCAGATCGGCCAGGAGGTGGATGATTTATTGAATGCCTTGGTGGCGGAGAGGGCGTCTGTTCCGGAACTCTTTGAAATAATAACAGAAATGCATGACAGGTTGACATGCAGAATTATTGAATTGTGCGAGCAGGAGATGGTGCAGAAGGGACACGGTGCGCCTCCTGTGGAATACTGCTGGATCAATATGGGAAGCGCCGGACGCAAGGAACAGACCCTGAGAACGGATCAGGATAATGCGATTATCTATGCCGACGGAGGCCATGACCACGGAGACTATTTTCATGTCCTCGCTTCCAGGGTGGTTGAGGAACTGATACGTGCCGGCTTTGCTCCCTGCAAAGGCGATGTCATGGCGTCGAATCCCAGGTGGTGCCATTCTCTGAGCGGGTGGAAAAATGTAATAGACCGCTGGGTCGGGCGTGATGAGCTCGACAGTGTGAGAATGCTCACCATCTTTCTCGATTTACGATGCGTATACGGATCGCGCACACTGTCCCGGGAACTCTGGAATTTCATTTTTGAAGGTCTTCAGGAGCCCCTTGGATTGACGCACTATCTTACGGAAGACGAAATTTTCAAGCGCGTGCCCCTGAGTCTGCTGGGCGGTTTTGTAACGGAAAAAAAAGGGCCCCATAAAAACGAGATAAACCTTAAATATGTATGCCGCCATATCATTAATTGTTTTCGTGTCTTTGCCGTAAAACACAAGATTACGGAAACGTCAACCCTGGGAAGGATTGCCCGGATTGTGCAAAAAGAGATCCTGACCCGGGAAGACGGCGATGTCATGAAGGAAGCCTTTGAAACGCTCATGATGCTGGAGATACGGGGAAACATCAGCAAGATCAAGCAGGGACTGGAGGCCGACAATTACGTCAATCCGTACCGGCTGAATAAAACGGAGCAGTTGCTGCTGAAAGGGGCTTTTGCCGCCATTTTGCATCTCCAGAAAATAACGGGCGAGCATTTCACCGACCATGCACGCAGGGCACTGGCCTCCGGGGTCTAAAAACTTATGAATACCATCATACGCAGAGCGAAAAAAAGGTTCTTTCCTCGGCCGGAGAAGGAGAAACTCCCCGATTTTCTGGTGACAGAGATTAAGGAAATGATAGCGCGGAACAGCAGTCCCGTTTCCTCATCAGCCCTACTCAAAGATGTGCGCTTTGCCGTCATGGATCTGGAGACAACCGGTTTTAACTCTGCCCGCGGTCACGAGATCATCGCTATCGGCGCGGTACTGATCGAAGGGGACAAGATACAAAGAGAAAAGACCTTTCATGAACTTGTGTATCCCGATCGCGAGGTTCCTGAACACGTATTGAAACTTACGGGAATTCAGCGGGAGATGCTTGTCGGCCGCCTCAGCTTTTTCGGCGTCCTCCTCCAGTTTCTGGATTTTATCGGCAGCAGCATCATCGTGGGGCACAATATCGACTTTGATCTAAGTTTCATCAATCCGAAATTGAAAAAGTACTGTGGGACAAAGGTTAAGAACCGGAGCATTGACACTATCGTTCTGGCCCAGTCGCTCCATATGCCCGTGAAGAGCTATTCGCTCGACAATCTATTGGCTTTTTACGACATTGATCCGGTAGGAAGGCATTCCGCCCTGGGGGATTCTCTCTTGACGGCGGAGCTTTTGATTCGCTTGTTCTCTGTACTGAAGGACAACGATATCCGCACACTGGGAGGGTTGGATGAACTTCTGAAACGCCACACCCGCTTCAGCGACGACAAGATTTTCTGACCGGAAGCGCCTCTGGGCTTTTCATGGTTCACTTTCCAGTTCCTGGAGTTTCTTTTTTTTCTCTTCAATAACCTTGCTCTGTTCTTCCAGCATTTTAATCCAGTGTCGCTGCTGGGCGAAACCGCTGGCCTGGTTCTTGTTTGCTCTGTACCGTTGTTCGTCCTTTAATGCCTGTTCGTATTCCGCTCTGGCGGCCCTGATCTTTTCTTCCTTTTCATTCCGTTTAGCTGTGGATTCCTGGTATTTCTGCATGCTGGACGTTTTTTCTTTTTCAATCTCCTGTTTTTCGGCTTCCGTCATATCGCGGTAGCTCTGGACGGGCCTGGCTTTGGTTTCAGGAGGCGGGCTGTCGGTAAGAATCACAGAGCCATCCTTGTCTACATATTCGTAGATCGTGCCGGCCTGCATGTCTCCTGAAAGAACAATAGAGGCAAGCAAAATGCACGAAACCGATGTTATCATTGTTCTCAACAGCATCATTTCCCCCTTTGATGAGAATTTGCTTTGAAAAATATTTCAAATCTGTGCTAATGTCAACCGCATTTATGAATTTGTCCCGTCCGCGAGGAGGCACTTCGGCAGGGAAGCGTATTTTCTCATGAACCAGTTGTTTATTAATCATTCCCTCGAACCCAATGGCCAAAAGAACAGGTGTCTGTCCTGTGGGACGACTGAAAATATAGGAAGGCGCAAATATTGCTCCGCGGAATGCCGGAAGAAGCTTCACTATAAGCTCGATGTGAGAACCGGACTTGTCAGGGCTTTAAATACAAGGTATGCCACCTTCTATTTTTCGGAAGAAATCATCGTGATGGATATGCTTCCATACGGTTCTAATGACATATACAGTTTCTTTTATCCCCGTTCCCCGGGTAAAAAACCTGCTGAAGATTTCGGCCATATGGCCGATCTGCTGGGAGACTTGTGGTGGGCTGAAAAGAGGCGTACAAACAAAAGGTACATCGCTTCCCATCGTGTTCTTGAACAGGCTTTCCGGAACAGGGTCTCCATTATGTCGGTCAAGCCGGTCATGGTGAAGGTTCCCTCCGTTAAGGTGAGCTCTTTAACGGACCTTGAAATCAATAAATCCGTGTTGACCTCTCCCGATTTACAGAAAATCGTAAAAAATGCGTACAGACAGCAGGCGAAGGAACACCATCCGGATCTTGGGGGCGATGCTTTTAAATTCAGGAAAATATATAAGGCTTACGAAGAACTGACGAACTGGGCAAAAACCCCCATATTTTTAAAACGCTGCGGATTTCCGGATAAATGGTTTTATAATGGAAACACGAACCGCTGGATACAGCCCCTGCCTTTACGAAAAGCAGCGGATGAGGAGTGCCGCAGAATCTCATGGTGATGCAGAGAAAATCATGGATGCATAATTCACGGCACTCTGCGTTGCCTGTTCATCGTAGGTCTCAAACTGGATGATGTCGGCACGGTTTTTCCTGAGGAGGCAGGCAAGAAGCAGGATAGCGGGAAGCCCGCATATGTGGTACTGATCCTGGGTTTCAATGGCATGGTGCAGGATCTTTTCCGGCTCGTCCTTTGCAAGCATGGAGAGAATCGTCCTGTCGTTAGACCTCGCCCGAGGCAATATCGAACTCGCCGGCAGAGAATCACCAAATTTTAATCCCACGTGAGAAAGGTCCACCCCCGCGACTATCAGAACCCGGCTTTTGCTTTCCCGAATGAGCGTTTCCATACCATGGACCATTTCCAGAAACCGGTGGTCGGCAAAAAGATTTTTTCTCCGGAAAATGAATTCATGGACGCTTCCGCACAGTATCGGCGCCATCTCAAAAGGTCCCTTCAGGAAATATTGTAAAAAAATAGTCTGAAATTCGATGGAATGTTCCGTTTTATGACCGAAATCATCGGATGACAGGGTGCCTTCAGGCATCTTTCTCTTCAATTCCGTGGTGAAGGTTCTGTCCGTCTGAATTTCGCCGAACGGCGTGATGTAATTTTTTTCGGACACCGAGTACAGCCCGTCCTGATTCTGATGATTGACCCCCAGAATGATGACTAGATCGTAATGTTTGCCCTTTAAATGACGATAGGTGTCGACGTACGTGCTGCCGGCAATGTTGATATCGATATGCGGCGCGAGGATCCCTGTAATCGAATCCTGAATGTTTTCTGCATTTAACGGCTTGAGATTGTTTTCAACATTCTGTATAAATCGGGAGAGAGCTTCGGGTTCTGACATGTAAGATTTTCCGGCATGTACGGGAAGTCTGTTTTCGCTGCTGATGAATTCGGCCCGAAGCCGGTACATCTTGCGTTGAAAGGATTCACTGTTCAGGATGCAGGCCTGATCGAGCTGTTCGATCAGGGATTCAATTTCGGATAGATAGACAATGCGACCGTCCTGCCGTTTCATCAGCCCCATCTGAATGTCGCGGAGATCATGTCTCCCGTCAAGAAGCTGCAGGAGGGGAAGCAGGTGCATGTCTATGGCAATTTTCTTGTCGGTGAGCTGATAGGGGTCATGAAAGGCAATCATCCGACGGCCGTTGACCAAGGTTGTCACCGGCTGTATGTCTGATCTCAAGACAGGCTTCTGCATGATCTCTTTCCTTGAAAAAACGGGTTCTTTTGAATATGTTTCATCTATAATCGCAATGAATGAAAAATGCAATCCGGGATTTCCGGTACGTGTGGATGTATGATGATGAAATGGATGATCAATAATAATCGTCATGAGGAGGAATTATGGAAAAGAGGATGAGAATCGCCATTAATACCGGCGGCGGGGATGCGCCGGGTCTCAATGCGGTCATTGAAGCGGTGGCCAAGGCCGCATACAACAGAAACTGGGAGGTGTACGGAATAAAGAACAGTTATGGGGGCCTTCTGAATACGGACGATATCATGCGGTTGACGCCGGAAAATGTAAGCCATATTTCCAGTGTCGGGGGAACTATTTTAGGGACGACGAACCGGGGGAATCCGTTTCAAATGCCTGTCACCAACATGGCGGGAGAGACTGAAATACGCGACGTTTCGGATAAGGTTGTTGAAAATTTCAGGCGCCTTCGTTTCGACTGCCTCATTGCCGTGGGCGGTGACGGCAGTCTGGAGATCGCCTATAACTTATACAAAAAGGGCATTCCGGTAATCGGCGTTCCGAAAACCATTGATAACGATCTCCAGAAAACGGTCATTACCTTCGGTTTTGATACGGCGGTAAGTATAGCTACCGATGCCATAGACCGCCTTCACTCCACGGCGAAGTCTCATGATCGGGTCATGGTGGTTGAGGTGATGGGCCGTCATGCGGGCTGGATCGCCCTTAACAGCGGTTTGTCCGGTTCCGCAGACGTCATTCTCATCCCTGAGATTCCTTTCCATCTGGATAAAGTCTGTGATTATATCATGGAGCTGGAGTTACGGGGACAGCGCTATGCCATTGTCGTGGTTGCCGAGGGTGCTGCGCCGGCGGGAGGAAGTATTGTTGATAAAGGTCAGGGAGAGATCGGGCGACAACACGTGGTTCTGGGAGGAATAGGCGAGTATCTGGCGAAGGAAATAGCAAAAAAAACGGGGAAAGACACGCGGTCTCTGGTTTTGGGTCATCTGCAACGGGGCGGGTCTCCCACAACCTTTGACCGGCTGATTGCCCTTCGTTTCGGCGCCGCCGCGGTCCGCATGATAGATGAAAAAAACTTCGGAACCATGATTGCCCTTGATCCTCCCCATGTCAAGATGGTGCCTCTTGAGGAGGTCATCGGACATATCAAGAATGTTCCTGTTGATCATGATACCGTGAAGACTGCCAGAGAAATCGGCATATCCCTCGGAGATTGAGTACATGCGGAAGATCGCTGCGCTTGCTGTTTTATTCATGGTTCTCCTGGTGTTTGTTTTTCACGGAAGCACAGGCGCTCAAAGTCTGTCGGACGGGGTAAGCGGACAGATTCGACAGCGTCTGGAAATGGCGGAAATGTCGTCACGGGATGTTCGTGAAGACCCATCATTGTTTTCCTCGCCGCTGCTGCCTGAATATTATCGACAAAGAAAATTTCGTCCTGCTTGGAGCACCGGCAACAGTCTGTCTCCCAAAGTGGAACTTTTCCTTGAATTTATCCAGAATGCCGGTTGCGAAGGCTTGCGGCCTGAAGACTATCGTCTTGATCGAATTGAAACTCTCATGAACGCCCATCGGGAGATTCTCTTCAGAATGGAGCCGCTCGATTATGCGATACTGGCTGACCTTGATATTCTTCTCACAGATGCCTTTTTTCGATATGCGTCTCATCTCGCCGGCGGCCGCGTGGATCACCAGACAATCTACCCGGGATGGGTTATCTACCGGAACTCTTCGGATCTGACGACAAATCTCCAGGATGCCCTTGATTCAGGAGAAATTGAAAGGACGCTGGAAGATATTTCTTCCCGTTATCCCGGATATGCCGGGTTGAAAAACGAACTCATCAGATACCAGGGCATTGTGGAACAAGGCGGCTGGTCTGTGATACCCCCGGGCCCGAAGATGGTAAAAGGATCCCGTGACAGGCGTGTTGCAAAGTTACGCAAGAGGCTCATAGCATCGGGCGAACTCACACCGGTGGAAGCGCGCGAAAACACCGTATTCGATCTTGCTCTGGAAGAGGCGGTTCGCAAGTTTCAAAAAAGACACGGGTTAAGAACCGACGGCAGAGCGGGCCGGTCGACTCTTGCGGCGCTGAATGTCGCTGCTGAAAAGCGCCTGCGCCAGATCGCCCTGAATATGGATCGCCTGCGATGGTTGCCCGACAATCCTGGAAACCGTTATATTTTTGTAAACATAGCCAATTTTTCGCTGCAGGTTGTTGAGAATGAACACGTGGTCATGTCCATGAAAATTATCGTAGGGAAAACGGAACAGCGGAGTTGTGTCTTGAGCCGCAAAATGACTTATCTGGAGCTTAACCCTGACTGGAGGATCCCGGACAGCATTGCCACGAAAGAGATTCTGCCCCAGCTGAGAAAGAAACCGGAGTATCTGACGAAAAAGAATATCAGGATTTTCGGCGGCGACTGGGGAAGTCGCTCGAAAGAAGTCGATCCAGCGACCGTGGATTGGACTCGTGTCAAAGCGAGTAATTTTCGATATAAGCTCCGCCAGGACCCCGGCCCCTCCAATCCTCTTGGCCGGATAAAATTTATATTTCCCAATGAGTGTGAGATATATCTGCACGATACACCGACACGCCATCTTTTCGGCAGAGAGCGGCGGGATTTCAGCCATGGGTGTATCCGGATTGAAAAACCTCTTGATCTTGCCGTCTATCTTCTGCAGAAAAAGAATTCATGGACCCGGAAAAAGATCATGGAAGAAATACGGAAAGGAAAACGGCAGGTCGTCATGCTTTCCGATCCCATCGATGTGCATATCTACTACGGTACGGCGTGGGTCGATAATGAGGGGATTCTTCAATTCCGGGACGACATCTATCGTATCGACGAAATACCTTACAATGTAGCCGCCTGCAGAGCCCGTCTCGACCGGAAACAATGAGGAGAGTTCTGAACGAAAAGTTGATCTGGAGCGTAAGCAATCGACTCAAACGACTTGTTCGCTTTATCGATATATGTCTTTTCGGTGCCCGACCTTCACCACCCACACCGTAAGTTCCTTATCTTGAATGGAATATACAATCCTGTACTGACCCTGACGAACACGATATCTTGCTTGCCCCGTCAGCTTTTCATGACCATTTGGTCTCGGGTCTTTGGCGAGCGATTCGATTCGAAGGAGAATCCTCTGAAGATCTTTCTTCGGTATAGTGCTTAAGTCTTTCTCAACAGATTCTTTAAAGTAAACACTATATTCGGCCATCTTTCCTCAGTTTTTTAACCATTTCGTCATAGCTGATCAATCGTTCTCCACCCCTCTCCTCGAATGCAGCAAGGTCTTCAGCATCCTCTGCAAGCGCTTCTCTAACTGCTTTGTTTACCAGTTCTGAGACCGACTGAGAGGTTTCGACCGCTTTTAGTCGCAGTGCTTTATGCAACTCGGGGTCTAAATACACGGTGGCTCGCTTGGTCGCAATTGCCATAATGTCACCTCCTTATTCATTTATGTTACTATAGCACCATAGCGACATAACGTCAAGGGCTTCATTCTGTCCTTGAATGCGAACGATGGGCATCAGCGGGCGCGCGGTTTTTTGCGCGACCGGATTGAGCGCTTTGTTATGCGTTTCTTTTTTGCCTGTTGTTTTTTGAATAAAATTAAAAACTCATTGGGTGAAATGACTTTAGCGCCTTGGCATCGTTCAGCAGGGAAATGTTTTTGATTTCCTGTAACAAGACAGACAGCTTGACTTGCAAGAGTGACTTCGAGAAAAAGTTCATCATCAGGATCAGGGAGTGAACGGGTCAAAGGGGAAGGTGCAACTCCCCTGCCGCGATACACAATATAGCCAAGAAACGCGGCGACCTTTTCTTCTTCAAATCCAAACATCGGGCGTCGCAAAACCTCGTTGTATTCTGATAGAATCCGTGCATCAAAGGATAGCGTCAGTTCACCGGCTGAGACCATGCGTACGATTTCGCCACAAGCCCCGAACGGCGATAAAAGACCCGCAACAAGAACATTGGTGTCAATGACAATGTCCATCACGCACGCTTTTCACGAACAGATTTAATTTCGGCATTGATTTCATCCAACGAAATCTTATCTGTTCCTTTCTCTACAGATCTCCGCTGGAGAGAAACAACGGCCTCAACGGCACGTGCTCTGCGAAATGCCGATAGCGATTCCTCAAGATTTGCCTCGGTTATTGCCGCAAGAATGGCTATTGGCCGACCATTGCTGGTAACAATCATCTCTCTTTCGTCTGGCAGCTCTTTCCAGATTTGTGCAGATTTGCCTCTTAAATCTCGGACGCTCAAGAATTTCATGATCATACCCTCCATCTGTGTACCCCATTATGTACACATATGTCACCCTTTGTCAATTCCTTTTTAAATATAACCGTGAAAGCTAAGGGGCGCGGCGGCATTTTGCCGCGTCCCTCTTGAGCGTTTTGTGTACGCCCGGCACGGGCGTGAACTCATGGGGTGAAAGTCTCCTGTATATGAATCCTGTCAATGCCTTTGTACATTGCGATGAACCCGACCGGGCGAGCGGAAATTTCGGGCGCGTCATAAGGTATGCTACTCCTCAAGTATTAACTTGCAGTTGCCGTCTTCTTATCAAAGAACTGTAGGTTATATTTTAACCGACTACGGTCCGTTAGTCTTTGGGAACCGCCCGGTGCGGACCCGCATGCCGGGTGGTGTGGGGGCTGGGGGAGAAAAACCCCTGGCTACCCGATTAGGGAAGATGTTCTATGTCCTCCAAATCCTTATGTCTGCCTGTCGCCCGTTTGTTTGACTTCAGATCATCCAATGCAATAAAGTTTACCGGAATATCGTCAATTTCCACAATTTCCCGCCGCGAGTAGCATTCAGCAAACTCGACGCCAGACGCTCCGGTTATCACTTCAATCCGAACTGGGGGAACACCCATTCGGACGACCTTATCTTTTTCAGTAAAGAGCAATTTTGTTGTGTCCAGTTCCGGCATCCCAAAAGCCCGGAGCGCTCGTGCGGTCTTTTCGGCATTCGCCTCGCTGACTGCAATCCAAATATCCATGTCTCCAGTCGCCCGGGGGTACCCGTGGTACCCTACGGCATATCCGCCGACTACAAGGTACTCAACGCCGTGAGAGTTCAGCAATCTCAAGAAGTCTTTGAAGTCTGGATGAAGTTCGATAGCTGCCATAAACCATCCTCCGATTGTATTCAATTGCATTCATGCGGTCGGCAATCGTTCGTGATAACCAATATTGCTTTTCTTCGCTGTCATCGCCGAGGGGTGTAACCACCAGTACTGCCTTATTAATGCGAGGTAGTGCGTTTTCCATCAATGCTGCACCTTTCGTTATATCTATAACGTGAAAGCTCACAGGGGGGCGTGTGTGCACGCCTATCCCGTGAAGCGCAATGTTATCCGGTCTTTATTTTTATGTCGCCTTCTATGTAACGGTGAATGATGCCGGAAATAAGAGTTTGGTAAGGGATACCCATCTCCATAGCTTTTTTTTGAATACCGATAAAATCGTGTTCATACAGGCGAATAGTTATGCGCTTGTCTTTTTTGAGGGTGTTTTTTGCCGCTGCCTTAATCGATTCAATTTCCTTTTTTGACGGAGTTGCAAGCTTTATCTTGCCTTTTTCCAGCGCATCAAGAATATCTCTTTCTTCTTTATCGTACTTCATTTTTTGTTCTCCAGTTCTTCTTTATACATCTTCGTTGCTTTCCGGCTGGGTATTATGGTTTTCAAATAAATGTGCTCCTTTTCAACCACATACGGAACGATATAAATATAACCATCAACGATAACAAAATACAGCTTCTGTCCAGGATAGTTTGACTGGTCGGGATGATCAGCTATTTTCCACACATCGCCGCGCGAAAGATGAATGATTATTTGCTCGAAAGATACATTCCTTTCGTTTTTTAACCACTCATTCTTTTCAGCATTCCAGTCGTATTTCATGGTTTAATTGTACATCATTTGTATGTACAGATCAAGAGATATTATCATTTTTTATGGATAACGAGCCTGTAGAAAAAGTCCTTTTGCAGGATTGTAGTATCCTGATCAAAAC
>CAZIQY010000036.1:0-25297 GCA_964541605.1 uncultured Syntrophaceae bacterium
ATATAACAATGAGGATACCATGGACGGCTTTATTCGACCCCGTTTTTATATCAAAGGCGGGGTTTTGTATTTATGGGCGTATGGGATAAAGGGATGCAGATTGCCCGATGCTTCGACCAAAGGCTTCTGACGATGCATCGACATACAATGATCCAGATTAATCAAGGTTGGCCCGGAACGAGGAGATGATCCATGAAGGATAAAGATCGTGCCCGAAATTCCTTTCCTGATGCCGTCAAGACAGAATCACTGCTGAAGAGCGAACCGGGGCAAGAGCAGACGGGAAAGGTTCACAATCAAAACGACCTGATGGCCCTCATGTCGTCGATTCTCGATTCCATTCCTCATGCTGTCGTTGGCCTGAAGGACAGACAGATCATCTTTGTCAATCATGCGGTTGAAGCGGTCTTTGGCTGGGTCCCCGGGGAGTTGATAGGCAAGAATACAAGGGTACTGTACCGGTCCGATGAAGAGTATGAAGAAATCGCCAGACTTTTTTACCCCGTTCTCGAAGAACAGCGGTCATACAGCAGAGAATTCCCGTGCCGGCACAAGGATGGCAGGGATATTGTCTGTCTGGTGAGTACATCAAGAATCGGGGATATGTTGAAGGATAAAATGATCGTTGTCACGTATTCGGACATTACAGACCGTAAGCAGGCAGAAGAGGCCTTGAAGAAATACGACGAAGAACTGGAACGGCTGGTTGAAGAACGAACCGCCGAACTGAAAATGACCGCGATGCTTCTGCAGCAGGAAATTGACGAGCGAAAACGCATGGAGGAAGCCAGAAAAGAGTTGATGTACGCCCTAAGTGAACGGGTGAAAGAACTAAATTGCCTGTATTCGATCGCTGATCTGATCGGAAGGGCGAATACCCTGGAGGAGATATTGTGCGAAACAGTTGACTTACTCCCCCATGCCTGGCAGATTCCGGAAGTCGCCTGTGCCAGAATTATTTTAAAAGATCAGGAGTTTAAATCAAAGAACTTTACAACCAATGTTGGTGAGAAATCATCTTGTAAACAACTCAGCGACATTATGGCGCATGGGAAAAAGGTGGGGGTGGTAGAGGTTTATTATATCGATGATAGGCCTGAAAGAGACGAAGGACCCTTCCTGAGGGAAGAACGCAATCTCCTCGATGCGATCACCGAGCGTTTAGGAAGGACAGCGGAGAGTAAGTGGACAAAGGAAGCATTACAAAAGAGCCAGCACCAGCAGAAAGCCATTCTTGATAATATTCCCGATATGGCCTGGTTGAAGGATACGAAAAGCTGTTACATCGCCGTGAATGACGCCTTCGATAGGGTATGCGGTGTTAGCCAGGAGGATATTGTCGGCATGACGGATTACGATATATGGCCTTCCGCCCTGGCTGACAAGTACAGAGAAGATGATAAAAAAGTCATGGAGTGTGGGAAGCGAAAACAGGTTGAAGAGCCGCTGGTGGATAAAAATGGCAGGGAAACATGGTTAGAGACGATCAAGACACCAATATTTGGTGATAGGGGAGAAATTATTGGAACGGCAGGAATAGCCCGTGATATCACCTTGCGTAAACGTGCGGAGGATGAATTGAAGAAGAGGGAACGGGAACTTGAGGTAAAGACCCGTAACCTTGAGGAGGTCAATATTGCCCTAAAAGTACTACTAAAACGAAGGGAGGAGGATAAAACTGAACTTGAAGAGAAAGTGTTATCCAATGTCAGAGAACTGGTTGATCCCTATGTGGAAAAATTGAGAAAAACCTCCTTGAGCATAGATCAGGCAGCCTGTGTAAATATCATTGAAACCAGTCTGAATGATATCGTTTCTCCTTTCCTGCATAACCTGAGATCAAAGTATCTGAACCTGACGCCGCGTGAAATACAGATCGCCAATCTGATCCGGGAGGGTAAAACAACCAAGGAAATTGGAAAGTTATTGAATTCATCACAGGGAGCCATCGATTTTCATCGAAACAATATCAGAAACAAACTTGGACTAAAGAACAAAAGCGCAAATCTGCGATCCTACCTGTTGTCCCTGTCATAATATGAGGTTCTGCCTGAGATTAACCTCATAATCTATCGGTATTGCATTCACACGTCATCTAACCTATCAAGTTAATAACAGCTCTCTGCTTTCTTATAAAAGAAAAGACTTTTTTCGATAAAACATTTCTTGCCGGTATATCCGCCCCTTTGGGCTTCGAGATATCTGATCACAGAAATACAGGGTGCCACGAAAGGGATGCTATCCTGACATGTTATAACGGGGTACAAACCGGTCGGGTCAATGCCTCTGGGGATCGTACCACAAAATGGTGCTGTCCCGACATGTTTGAAGCCCTACCAGGCTGACGCTACACGTTTTATGGATGTGCCGGCAAGCCGCCTGAATTGAATGCCCGGCGAATGGCATAAGGGGCGCCGACAAGCCATTCAAGGTAATTGTATTATCACCTGATGGACGGGGATAGCATTCCTTTGGTGGCGTCCTGTAAATGCGGTCTCGAACTGAAGCGACCTATTCATGGGGCAGTGGATGCAGACGGCGCTTCCGGTCGCGGATAACATCACCTGATAATCACACAGTGTCAATTCTGAAAGAAAATCTCTTATTGATTTTCTGATTGACGTGAAAGGCAAATTTATTGTCGAGAGGAGGTGAGCGTTTTAGAAATTCTATTCATCGGAAGGTCTGAATGTTTGTTAACGGAATCATGAAAAAAGGAGGTAAAATATGGCTGTCAGTTCGAAATTGAAATCAGTTAAAGGCGAGAAGCCGAAACTGCCCAGTCAGATGTCGGTAGATGAGTTGCCATACTATGCCACTGCATCACAATCGACCGTTCCGAAAGCGGCAACGGTCGTCGAGAAAAAAGGGGTCCAGCCTATTACGTACAAATGGGATAAACTCACCAAAGAGCAGCAAGACGCTGTCACGAAGGTCTGGAAACTGGAAGAGATTACCCCAGAGGAGGAGAAGATTCTTCCCTATGAGGAATGGGGCCGTTATGTTTTCGATCCGAGACGCAGATTCAGGAAACCGGAGGCGTTCGACGGCGTCAGAATATTGGAACTGTGCCGTCCAGACTGGTACAACTTCTCCCTCCATTTTGGCGGTTCCCTGCTGGCGGAGCTTGGTGCGGAGGTGATCAGGATAGAGCAACCGGACAAGGGCGACCCTGTCCGCTGGGTTGGGCCTGCCGTGGAGGAAGGCGGCGCTGTGAAAGCAAAAGGTGAGAATTATCCGCCACATGGATCGGCCCTTTATGCCCTCTATGAGAGCCGCAATCGCTCTTTTATCAGCGTGGATGTTACAAAAGCGAAAGGACGTGAAATTATTAGGACATTAGCAAAGAGGGCTGATGTCATCATGGAAAATTATGATCCGGGATATCTGGATTCCCTGGGCATTGGTTACCGACAGTTGAGAAAGATCAACCGCCGCCTGATTTATGCGGCCGTGACCGGTTTCGGTTCCTTCGGTCCGGACGCCTGGCGCAAGCCCTTTGATTCAGCCATCCAGGTGATGACGACGGTGCCCTCCTTCTCCGGACCCTTCGATCTCAGCAAATCTACCTTGGAAGAGGGGCAGGAGGCCGGCTACCTGCCGTCCCGCGCCGGGTGGCCTCTGGGCTTTGCAACCGGCGGTGTTTCCACTGCTGTGGGTGTCGCTGCTGCCCTGTACTACCGGGAGAAGACGGGAAAGGGTCAGATGATCGACGTGGCAAGTTATGCGCATTGCCTGCGCTGGTGTGACTGCAGTTTCACGTGGTACTCCCTGACCGGAAACACCAGACGGCAATTCGGCAACCTGGACTTTGAGATCAACCCTTATGGTCTACACCGGGCCAAGCCCGATCAGTTTGGGGACAGATTTTCCGTCATCGCGGCCATCGGTCCCGTATGGCCGAGACTGTGCGACTGCATCGGCACGGAGAATATGAAGAAATGGGAGACGCAATACCCCATGAACTCTGACCGGATTGGCTGGAAACAGCAGCAGGACATCAATGCGGAAATTGACAAATGGACGATGGCGCATACCCTCCCTGAGATTGATCAGGAAGGTATGAAATGGGGCTTTGCCGGCGCCGGCTGCAGAAACATCAAAGAAATCTGTGAAAGCCCTCACTTCCTGGACAGGGCCTCAATTGAGGAGGTGGACGATCCCCTCTATGGTAGAATGCTTGTCCAGGGTTGCCGGCCCAACTTCCACTATACCCAGGGAAGGATCAAATGGCTGAACAAGCCCATGGGCTGGGATAATACGGAAGTCCTGCGTAAATATTGCGGCTTCTATAATTCAGACTTGAGAGACCTGGAAAAAGCGGGCGTCGTCGGCAAGAAAGGAGGGGCATAAACATGGAACGATCACGATTCAAGAAGGACGTGCTTCCGGAAGATATGGAGGCCGTATTTTATGATTTTGAGCAGCTCGGCCCCGCGGATAAAGCTCTGGTGATGAAGGCCAGGAGGGCTGAAGACCTGACCGAAGAGGAAGAGGACGCCCTTCCCTATGAAGAGTTCTGCCGTTATCTCTTTCATCGCAGGAGAGTATTCAAAAAAGACAAGCTGCTGGATGGCGTTCGGGTGGTTGACTTCACGACCCTTATTCTCGGCCCTTCTCATTGCGCCATGCTGGGCGAGATGGGGGCGGAGGTCATTAAACTGGAACTCCCCGGCCGTGGAGACACCATGCGCGCCCTCGCTCCGCCAAAGGAATTGGGCGGTTTCCGGCTGTGGTCGGAAAAAGAGAGCGGCACCAAAGCCCCCGGCATCCTCGGCGAGGGCGTTACGGCGGAAACGGATATCGCCATGGCAGGCGGCCTGGGCTGGACGGACTGTGCCAAGAACAAACTGCATACCTGTATGGACATCCATCCGGGCGAAGGAGGAACCATATTCAAAGAGTTGATCAGAAGAGCGGATATCTTTGTTGAGAATGTCCGTGGAGGAACCCTGGACAGATGGGACGAAGGGTATAAACAGCTCAGTGAGATCAATCCCAAGCTCATTTACCTTACTTCCAACGGACCGGGGCAGTGGGGTCGTGAGGACCTGGTGCGGGCCTCTTATGATATTCTTGCCCAGTCCATGGGCGGCAGCGTGTTCGTCAGCGGTCATGACCCCGGAGACCAGATGAAAGTTCCCATCTGGGTGGCCGATTATTTCGGCGGCACCATGGGTCTTTTCGGCACCCTGGCGGCGTTGTATGCCCGTGAAAAATACGGTGTGGGACAGATGATCGAGAACTCCCAGGTGGAAAACATCACCCGCGCGTTGGGTCCGGGCGTCATCTGGTACAGCCTGACAGGTCACGTTCAGACGCGCTGGAGCAACCGTTTCCGCTGGGTGTGTCCTGACTGTATTGTCCGGGCGAAAGACGGATTTATCGCCATTGGCGCCGATGATGAGGCTTTTGTAACCCTCTGCAATACCATCGGCGGCAAGGCTGTTGAACTGCCGGCGAAATATCCGACCAATATGGACCGCGTGGTGTTGTCGGCTCAGGAAGAAATTTATGAGGCGATCGAGACGTGGGCGGTAAAACACACGGTAGCTGAGATCGATAACCTCGGCAGAAAACGCGGCTTCGGCGTCTGTCCTGTCATGAATGCCAAAGACGCCTGTGAGAGACCTCAGTACCGCGAGAGAGGAGAGATCGAGTATATAGAAGATCCATGGTATGGACCCATGGATATTCAGGGATGCTTCCCCCTGTTCTCTGAGGCGCCAAGTTACACGGAATTCGGCGGCAAGCCGATCGGATGGGATACGGAGTATGTCCTCCGTCGCTTCATGGGTTATGACACAGAAAAGATCCTGTTCCTGGAGAAAGAGCACGAAATCGGTAAGATCGCGGGCGCCGAGGGGCGTCGTGTAGCATGGCCCCCCAAGGCCAAGAAATAGGACTTGAGTCTTAGAAAAGCGGCTCCATTCAGAGCCGCTTTTCTTCTTAAAGAAATGATTAATATTTGGGGCATGTGTGAATTCGGGGGTATCGTAACCACCCAGATGATGAGATGGGATGCCTGCTGTGAATCTTTTGTTCCGAAAGACCGTAAGTATGTAAAAAAGGTTGTAAAAGCCTGTGTTCATTGCGTATATTGGATAGGGTTCGACGAACCGTCAAAGAGAGCAGAAGATGATTAACATCTGGGGTGTCTGTGAGCATGGCGAGATGACGCATGATCCCTTGAGGAGGTGGGATTTGTGCTGCCATGCGTTCAGCCCCGGGGACCCCAAAAGGGTGGAAGGCATAGAAAAATGCTGCGCAAACTGCACCTACTGGTTGATTGCCGACGAATGCCTTGCTTCAAATGACAAAGGAAGGGAAATTTGAGAAAGAGCCTGCGCCGTTTAGAGGATGCAGGCTCAGAAATTATTGAATTCAAGGCGCACTGGGTCATCCAGCGCGCTTTTTTTTGACTGCAATATGACTTTGCAGACAAACAATGTCATGATATATTAACGCCCGTTTTTTATGATCGGTGGTGGGAACATCCTCGCCCACAGGGCGGTATTTCCCTGTCTGTGAATTCGCATCAGCATGTTGCATGTTGTCAAAATGGCTTCGCTGTACTCGCTCGCGATGACATTTTTAGTGATTTATTTTGAGACAGTCAACTTTGATTTGAAAGAGGTATCTTCATGAAGAAAGAGGTAATCAAAGCCAATATCGTTGTGTTTATCGCCAGTTTCTGCACCCTGGTGATCGAACTGGTAGCAGGGAGGATCATGGCGCCCTATGTGGGAGTTTCCCTCTATACCTGGACAAGCATTATCGGAGTCGTTCTTGCAGGCATCAGTATTGGAGCCTACCTGGGAGGCCTTCTGGCGGACCGCTTTCCAAGCCCGTCAACCCTCGGCTGGCTCCTGTTCCTGTCGGGAATCGGGGCCTTCACCATTTCCCCTCTGACCAACCTCCTGGGGGCGGCCCAGTTCAACACCACGTTGATGATGCGGATACTCCTGCTGACCACCCTTATCTTTTTTATCCCCTCATGCATCCTCGGGATGATCTCTCCCGTCGTTGTTAAACTGACTCTGAGCAATCTGGCAAAGACGGGCAACGTGGTGGGGAAAATCTATGCCTTCTCCACGCTGGGCTCCATCATCGGGACCTTTGCCACGGGGTTTTTCCTTATCTCCTGGATGGGAACCAGAAACATCCTCCTGACGGTGGGAGCCATCCTGATCTTTTCGGCGCTGATTTTTGGCGGGGCGTTCATCCGGAAAAAATCATTTGCCGTTTTTCTGGTGGCGCTTGTCTCGCTGACATGGGCGTTTTACGGTTACGCCTTCAAGATGCCCCTTGATGAGCACACCTATTATTCCAAGGAAAGCGATTACTATACGATCAAAGCCAAAAAATATCTTACCAAGGACGGGCAGGTCTGGGCGGATGCCCTGGTTTTGGATAACCTGATTCATTCCATCAACGATCTGAACAACCCCCTCTATCTGGATTACGAGTATCTCCGGATTTATGACGAAGTGGTAAGATGGCAGATCAGCCGGAGCAGCTCCATGAAGGCCCTCTTCATCGGGGGAGGGGGCTATACCTTTCCCCACTGCCTGGAGATCATGCACCCTCAGTCTGAGATCGATGTCGTCGAGATTGACCCGGAAATCACAAAAGTCGTTCATGACTATCTCGGAGTGCCCAGAAACAGCCGGATTCGGTCCTTTAATGAAGACGGCCGCTGGTTCGTGATGAACTCTCAGGACCAGGGAAAATATGACCTCATCGTGGGCGATGCCTTCAACGACCTCTCCATCCCCTACCACCTGACGACGCAGGAATTTGCCGTTCAGATGGCGGCGCTGCTGAAGCCGGAAGGTATCCTCATGGCGAATGTCATCGACAGCTTCAAGAAGGGGCTGTTCATGCCGTCCTATATCCGGACACTGGAAGAGGTTTTCGGCAAGGGCAACGTTCACCTCGTCTTCCACAAGCCGGATTACGAAAATGCCGGCATCAGCACGTGCATTATCGTGGCAAGCAAGCAACCCTTGAATATGGCGGATTTTGTTGTCTTTACAAGGGGGCAGAAGGGAGCGGGAATAATGTCCAACGTGGTGCCGCCGGAACGGCTCCGACAGTACCTGACAGAGCGCCCCCCCATGCTTCTGACGGACGATTATGTGCCGGTGGACAATATGATCGCCCCCATCTTCGAAGAACGTTACGGCTACAAGAAAAACCGATAACCCGGCAATGAACACACCCTTACCGTGTCCAGCGCCGATGTGCAATGAAGACAAGGAGTGAGACATGCTGGTCTTTATAAGCGATACGCACTTGACGGACGGTACGTCGGGAACCACGATTGTCCCGGCGGCTTTTGACAAGTTCTGCAGGGCTCTCGAGGATATCGTGTGGGACCCGGGCAGGACAAACATCAAAACCATCGGAATCGTCCTTCTGGGCGACATCATAGATGTCATTCGCTCCGCCCGCTGGCTGCGACCGGAAAATGCGAATCCGGTGAATCCTGTGAGACCCTGGTCAGGTGAAAGCCTGTCGGACAGCGCCGGGTGGAACCTCAAGAGGTACACGGAGGCGGTTGTCGATGCCATCGTGAATAGGCCCGACAATATCGAGGCGATGGGGTATCTCAAAGGTTTCAAGGGGCGCATGGCGGACAAGGGTGCGGAGGTGACGATCTCTTATATTATCGGCAACCACGACTGGCTCGTGAACAGATACGATTCGACGCGGGAAAAAATAGCCGGGTTTCTGGGTCTGGAGAATCCGTTCCAGTTTGCGGACAACAGATTCCCGTTAGAGCAAGTCTTTCATGATTATTGTGTCTTTGCCAGACATGGCGATTATTACGATCCTATGAATTTTGAAGGCAATCGCGACGCCTCTTCTCTCGGGGACGCCATCGTTATCGACCTCATCAACAAGTTTCCTTCAGCGGTTGCGAAGGATTCCGTCCTCGGTTCCAATCAGGACCTGGTCGGTCGTCTTAAGGAAATCGACAACGTCCGGCCGCTTTTAGATATTCCCGTATGGTTGCAGGGCGTCTGCAACGAGCATCCGGGTGTCGAAGAGCGGGTGCATTGCATATGGAACGGGCTTGTGGATGGGTTTTTTCAGATGCAATTCATCAGGGATCACGACCGCTTCGGGCCGGATATGACCGATTTCCTCGAATTGGCTCTGCGCCTCACGTCGAGATTCTCTTTCGGACATCTCATGGAGATCGTCGGCAGCAAGTCCATGAAATATCTATACAGCAAGTCCGACGACTACAAGCGATACGCCTACAATGAAGCGGCGCTGAGAAGCAATATAGCCCGCTATGTCGTCTATGGCCACACGCATTGTGCCGAGCAGGCGCCACTGGATATCGTTCACATTCCAGGCGAAGGGGCCTTGGAAAAGCTCTATTTTAATGCGGGGACATGGCGCAAGGTCTTTGAGCATACGACATTCGACGAGGAAAAATGCGAGTTTATCGGGTGGCACGTCATGACGTTCGTGTTGTTCTATCTCGAAAGCGAAAAGGACAAAAACCGGGACTATGAGGTATGGTCGGGTTCACTGGGGCAGGGGAGGATGTGACGGCAAGATAGTGGTTGACAATTCCGGCAAAAAAAGAAAAAAGGGCGCATGGATTTTTTAACCGCTGTCATTCTGGGAATCGTGCAGGGCGTATCTGAATTTCTGCCCATTTCTTCCACGGGCCACATGATTCTTGCGTCTCACCTGATGGGGCTCAAGCACACGGAATTTCTGAAGAGTTTTGAAATCGCCATCCAGGCGGGCACCATCCTGTCCGTGGTCGTCCTCTACTGGCGGGCTCTTCTGGTAGACGTCGAGGTCATGAAGCGGATTATCGTGGCCTTCATTCCCACGGGCGTTCTGGGGCTGACCCTTTACAGATTGATCAAGGGATACCTTCTCGGTTCGGAGAATGTTGTTCTTGCGTCGCTTCTGCTCGGCGGAATTTTTCTGGTGGTTTTTGAGCTGTGGTATCGCGAAAAGGAAGACGCGGCCGGTGAAATCAGGGAGGTTTCCTACAAAAACGCCCTGATTATCGGCCTTTTTCAGTCTATCGCCATGATCCCGGGCGTTTCCCGCTCCGCCTCCACGATCGTCGGCGGCCTGATTCTGGGGCTGAAGCGAAAAACCATCGTCGAGTTCACCTTTCTCCTGGCCGTGCCCACGATGCTCGCCGCCACGGGTTACGACCTGATCAAAAGCGGATCAGAGTTTTCCCTGGGGCAATATCAATATCTTCTGGCGGGCTTTGTCACCGCTTTCATCGTAGCCATCCTGTGCATCAAATTTCTGCTTCACTTTATCAAAACCCACACTTTCATTTCTTTCGGCGCCTACCGGATCATTCTGGTGATCGCATGGTTTCTGACCCTGAAGATATAACGCTCAAATCTTTACGCCAGAGATTCCATCTGAAGCTTCACATCCAGGATTTCGCTGGCTTTCCGTAGGCTTTCATCAGGTGCGTAGACAGCCACTATCGCTGATTTTTCAGCCTTCGTGAAGTAGTCTCTGGCGGCTTCATGCAGGCTTTCCGGCGTCATATCGAGGATTTTGCTGCGGAAGTTCAGACGATCTTCGTCGGAAAATCCCATAAAATCTCGCATCATGGCCACATATCCACGGTTTGACGGATCCATGGGCCTGTCGAGGGTACCGATGGTTCCGATGATCGCTTTTTCAAGCTCATCCGGGGACATCCTGTTTTCGGTGACCAACTCGAGAGCCTCGTGGTAAACGTCCAGAGTTTTTGCGATATGGGGATCCCGGTAAGATAGAAATGCGAATATGCCGCTGGCGGGGTCGTACTGTGACATGGCGCCATAGGCGCCGCCCTGCACCCTGATCAGCCTGTAAAGATATCCGCTCGACAGCTGTCTTGAGAGAATGAGGAGAGGGGCGGAAAGCGGGTCAGCATAGGTGGGGGCTGGAAGAGCCATCGCCACATAGGCGACCTGTGCGGGGATCGTGATTCCGACATGACCGGAAAACATATCCGGACTTCCCTGTTTTCCCATGCTTCTACGAGATGTTAACCGCCGGACGAGTTCTGACGCGGCATCCGACAGGAGTGATAACCCGTCCTGTTCTGCCGTCAAATTCAGGTAAAGACGCTCTTTTGTGAAAATCATTTTTCGCAGACGGTCAAGTTTCTCCCGGATTTCCGGTTTGTTATTTTCGAACTGGCCTGAGACATGGTTCATGAACTTAAGCTGAGTCCGGCCGTGCCATTGCTCATCCCTGTATGCCGGTACACTGAGGGATGCGCCCGCGGCACGCCGCGCGAAGATATGTCCCGAGGGAACAACAGCGGCATGAAGCCCGTTTTTCCTTTCGTAAATGAGATCCCGCATGCGGGTTTCATCAGAAAGGTCTCCCGCATTCAGAATGTCTGAAATGATGTTCACCGCATCGCCGACGTTTCTATAAAGGGATTTTGCCCGGAAGATCAACTTCTGCCAGGTCTTCTTTCCGTCTTTGGCCATGCCGGCCGACAGATGATAACCGACGCCCCCTGTTTTGAGAGCGATGCGCTTGGCCATCTCCTCGTAATCCAGGCCTGCCGCTCCCATGTTTGTCATCAGTTTTCCAAGGAGAGGGAGATATATCTGCAGCTCCTCGGGAATGTCGGATATATCGAACGCCAGATCCAGGTAAGCGATCCCGTTGGTAAAAAGATCGTGCACCATAGCCGGTGTTTCGAGGATCGCGGTCTTTACAGTGGGGATGCGTTCTATATCACGTGAGATATTGATTATTTGCAGCTTTGGCATGGCGGCAATCGCTTCCGGCTTGTCCGGCTCGGACTGGAATATTTTCAGGGCTTCGGCATCCCTCCGGATCTTTTCCTGTTCTTCACCGGAAAGGGAGGCTTTAATGGCCGTCATTTTTTGGCGATATGCTTTTTCCTGTTCCGACTGATAGGTGCTGTCCGGTTCCAGGACGGAAAGAAGGCGGTGAGGATTGTCCAGAAACCACTTCCGGACGATTTCCTGAAAGAGACCGGGATGGGCGTCCCACTTTTTGCGGATATTCTCTATGATACCCGGGAAGTTCAGCCCAGCGAAGGGGTCTCCGTCGTAAAGCCAGGTGTGGAAGACCCTTCCCATAAGAACAATGCCGTAAGGATAAGTGCCGCGAACGATTTCCTTTCCATGAAACTCGACCTGATGCAGCGTGCCTTCAATCAACTCCCGGTCAAAACCGGATTCTGCGAGATTCTTCAATGTGTCCAGGATCAGGGTTTCTACCTGTGACGCTTTCTCCGGGTCCGAACCGCGCAGCCCGACCACAAAGGCGATCTGTTTCAGGTCCCTCTCGATTCCCGACACGGGAGACAGGTCTTCTCCGAGGCCTGAGTCGATCAACGCCTTGCGGAGAGGTCCCGCTGCGCTTCCGATCAGGATTCCTGAGGTAATCTGCAGGAGGATGGCGGCTTCATCATCCGTGTTTTCCGCCAGCATCCAGGCCACATTAACGGCCGTTTTTTTCCCCGGATTTTCCTCTTTTCCGATGGGATAGGTTCCGTGAATGGAAGAAGGTTTTTTCCATCTCGCTTGGCTTGAGACGGCTGAATCGATTTCGATCCGGTCGAACCCCGCCAGCATCTCCTCCAAAAACGCGAGATGCTCCTCCGTCGGAATATCTCCATACAGGAAAATACGGGCATTCGAGGGTGAATAGTAGGCGCGATGAAACGCCTTGAACCCTTCGTATGTCAGCATGAGGATGTCATCCGGGCTGCCGCCGGAATCAAAGGCATAGGCGGTATCCGGGTAGAGATTTTCCTGGATGATCTTGTACATGAGTGAATCCGGCGAAGAATAGGCGCCTTTCATTTCGTTGAATACGATTCCCGAAATGGTCAGTTCGCTCGTCGGGTCATCCGGATTGGAAAAGGTTAGATGGTGTCCCTCCTGGAAGAACGTTTCTTTGAGCAGTCTGGGATGGAGCACCAGATCGGTATATACACGGGCGAGGTTGAAAAAATCCGTTTTCACCTGGCTTGCCACGGGATATACGGTTTTATCGGGATACGTAAATGCGTTGATAAATGTTTGCAGCGTTCCCTTTTGCAACTCGTTGAACGCATCCTTCAGTGGATATCGCTCGGAACCGGCAAGCACGGAGTGTTCCAGAATATGCGGGACGCCGGTTGAATCCGTAGGCGGCGTGCGAAAGCCTATGGCGTAGAGATTTTCCCGGTCGTCACAGTGGAGATGAAGAATCCTCGCGCCGGTTTTTTCATGTTCCATTTCATAGGCTGTTATTCGCATTTCCTGGATCTGCTCCACCCGGAGAATCCTGAACCCGTGGCGGTTGTCTCCCGCTGCAAGGGTCGGAACAGGGCATTTTTTTTGAGAAGCCATCAGGCCCACCCTCGAAGCTTCATCGCTTCAACAACGCGTTCGACGGCAACAACGTAGGCAGCCTGTCTCATATTGATGTTGTATTTCCGTGAGGTGTTGAGGACGGAATGGTATGCCGTTTTCATTTTCTTGTCCAGACGGTTGTGTATGTCTTCCAGCTCCCAGTAGTACATGTAGGAATTCTGCACCATTTCAAAGTACGACACCGTGACGCTTCCCGCATTGCACAGAAAATCGGGTATCACGTGGATTCCGTTTCGATGAAGAATCTCATCAGCTTCCGTCGTGGTCGGTCCGCTCCCGAGTTCCGCCACGATCCGGGCTTTGATCCTTGAGGCATTATCCTCGGTAATGACGCTTTCCATGGCGGCGGGAAAGAGGATATCCACATCAAGCTCCAGAATTTCTTCATTTGAAATGGGGTTTGAATCGGGAAAATGAATCACAGAGGATGTTTTTGCCTTGTATGTTCCCGCCTCTTCCGGATCGATTCCCTCCGGGTTGTGGATGCCTCCTCTCGAATCGCTGATGGCGACCACCTTGCAGCCGAACAGGGATCTGGCCAGGCACGCTGCATGATAGCCGGCGTTGCCGTATCCCTGGACGGCGACAGTTGCCCGGGAAAGATCAATTCCGCATTCCTGTGCCGCCTCGCGGAGCGTGTAGAGGCCGCCTCTTGCCGTTGCGTCACTGCGCCCTTCGGAACCGCCAAGAGAGAGGGGCTTGCCGGTGATAACGCCAAACTGGTTTTTCCCACAGAGCTTCGAGTATTCGTCCACCATCCAGGCCATGATCTGGGGGTTCGTGTAGACGTCCGGGGCGGGCACATCTTTTTCCGGGCCGATGATCTGCCAGACGCGGTCCACGTAGGTACGGCTCAACCGTTCCAGTTCGCCGGCGGTCATTTCCTTCGGGTTGCAGACAACGCCGCCTTTGGCTCCACCCAGAGGAAGATCGAGAAGAGCGCATTTCCACGTCATCCAGGCGGCCAAAGCCCGGACGGTATCGATGGTCTCGTCCGGATGAAACCGGATGCCTCCCTGGGTGGGACCCTTGGCGTCGTTGTATTGAACCCTGTATGCCTTAAAGACCCGTGTGGAACCATCGTCCATGCGAACCGGCAGCGATACGTGAAGTTCACGCATGGGGACCCTGAGAATTGCATGAACGCCAGGCTCAAGATTAAGAATTCTTGCACACTGATCCAACTGCTTTTGTGCAACTTCAAACGGATTCATTCTACCCATACAGATGTCCTCCCCGGTAATAATCTTTCATTAATACTTACTATATCAAATATGCCGCGCTGAAAGAAAGAACAAATAGAAAAACGAAAAAAGAGGAACAATATTGTTTTTATTTTGTTGACAATTCTGTATTAAATTGATAGAAGCATCGGCAAACAATTGCCGATTGCCTTATGAAACAGTTTTATCATCCCGGAGAAATTGAAAGAAAAACCATCATGATTCTGCGAATCCTGAAGGAAAATCAGGAGCCTGTCGGTGCGCGCATTATCGCCAGACGGATGCAGGAAGAGGGGATCATGTTGAGCGAAAGGACTGTCCGGTATCACCTGAAGCTCATGGATGAGCGCGGATTGACGCATCTTGTAGGGAGACGGGACGGCCGGATCATTACAGACAGAGGTGTCGCCGAAATCGGAAATGCCATGGTCCAGGATAAGGTCGGATTGGCCATTTCCCGTATCGAGATCATGGCCTACAGGACGAGCTTTAATCCTGAAAACGGTCAGGGGGTTCTTCCTGTCAATGTGTCTTATTTCCCCCGGGAAATTTTCAAAGATGCCCTGAAAGTCATGAGTCCCGCCTTCGAATCCGGAATGGCGGTAAGTAGTCTTGTAGCGGTAGCAGACGAAAACGAACATCTTGGCGACACGCTGGTGCCCACGGGGTGTGTTGGCCTGGCGACGGTCTGCAGTCTGGTGATCAACGGTGTGCTTCTGAAGGCCGGAATCCCCATGGACTCGAAATTCGGGGGTATTATTCAGATGAAAAACAGAAAACCTCTGCGGTTCGTTGAATTGATTCATTATTCCGGTTCTTCTCTGGATCCCTCGGAGGCATTTATCCGGGCGGAGATGACGTCGGTGCAACATGTTCTGGAAAAAGGGGAAGGGAATATCCTGGCAAACTTCAGGGAGGTTCCGGCTCCGTGTCGGCCTCTGGTTGAGGATATTATCGGCAAACTCAAGAGGTTCGGAATAGAAGGGGTCATATCCGTTGGTGATGTAAGTGAACCGGTATGTCAGGTTCATGTGGATGTAAATAAAGTGGGAGTGATCCTCATGGGAGGACTGAATCCTGTAGCCTGCGCTCAGGAAGCAGGGCTCAAGGCAGAGAACCGCGGTATGGCCATGTTGATGGATTATCGCGAGCTGAAACCTTTTGCGTCTGTATTGGAACACTGGACAGGATCAAAGGCCGAAGGAATCGGGAAGCGAAAATTAAAAAATAAATAATTCAAAGTTCTTAATAAAGAAAACAATTTTTTGGAAGGAGACAAAAAGAAATGAATCTGAGAAAACCGAATGCAAACGAGGCGACGGGAACCTTTAATCGTTCAAAGGACGTTGTGTCCATGTCCGGAATCTGTACCCGGTGTGTGGACGGGTGCCGGGGAGGATGCGAAATCTGGCTTGCCTCATTCAGGGGTCGGGAGGTTCTTTATCCGGTTGGTTTTGGAGAAATTTCCGCGGGGGCCGACAAGAACTATCCCATTGATTACTCTCATCTCAGCATTCAGGGATATGCCGTCGGCGCGAAGGGACTGCCGAAGGACGTCAAACCAGGGCCGGACACCGCTATTTTCCCGATCGTCAACACGGAAACCGAGTATGGATGGAAGAAAAAAGTCAAGATGCGCCTGCCCATCTTTACCGGCGCCCTCGGTTCCACAGAGATTGCACGCAGAAACTGGGAGCACTTTGCGATTGGCGCCGCCATTTCCGGAGTGACCATCGTTTGCGGTGAAAATGTGTGCGGGATTGATCCCGGGCTCGAACTGGACAGCAAGGGCAAGGTAAAAAAATCGCCTGAAATGGATCGCCGGATTGAGACCTACAAACGGTATAATGAAGGTTACGGCGAAATTCTTGTACAAATGAATGTGGAAGACACGAGATTGGGCGTTGCGGAATATGTGCAGAAAAAGCATGGCCTTGACACGATTGAGCTGAAATGGGGACAGGGGGCAAAAAATATCGGCGGCGAAATTAAGGTCAAGTCCCTCGAAAGGGCCCAAGAACTTAAAAGAAGGGGATACATTGTCCTGCCCGATCCGACCCTTCCGGAAATTCAGGCGGCCTACAAGGATGGCTCTATCAAGGAATTTGAGAGGCACTCACGTGTCGGTTTCGTGACGAAAGACGGTTTCCTGAAAGAGGTTGAGCGGCTTCGGAAAATTGGGTTCAAGAGAATCACCTTAAAGACGGGCGCCTATTCCGCCCTTGAACTTGCCATGGCCCTCCGATTCTGCTCCGACGCTCAGATAGACCTCCTCACCATAGACGGCGCACCCGGAGGAACGGGGATGAGCCCCTGGTCGATGATGAACGAATGGGGCATTCCCAGCTTTTACCTGCACTCCCTTACATACCAGTTCTGTGAAGAAATGAGGAAGAAGAAGATCAGAGTTCCCGACATCGCTCTGGCCGGCGGTTTTTCGACGGAAGACGGCGTCTTTAAAGCCATTTCGATGGCAACGCCTTATGTCAAGGCGGTGTGCATGGGAAGGGGCTTGATGATCCCGGGATTTGTCGGCAAGAATATCGGAGAGTGGTTAAAGAATAAGGAGCTGCCCAAGACCGTTTCCAAGTACGGCAGCAGCGTGGAAGAAATATTTGTCTGCTATGAGGAACTGAAGAAAAAATATGGAAAGGAAATGAAAAATATCCCCCTCGGGGCGCTGGGAATCTATACGTTCAGCCAGAAATTCAAGGCGGGATTGCAGCAGCTTATGGCGGGAACCAGAAATTTCAACCTGTCCACGATTTCCCGGAACGACGTCATGGCGTTGACGGAAGAAGCATCTAAAGTTTCCGGAATTTCCTATGTCATGGAAGCTTATGTGAAGGATGCCAAGAAGATATTGACGGAGTAGGGTTGTAATCTTAAACATTACAAATTGTGATTCATCAGCACTAGGAATTTTTATCTCGTGCTTTATGAGCCCAATTTTCCAACAGCGAAAGGGCGGGATTTCATGTCCCGCTCTTTTTTATGGAAGCCTGCCTCCCTGCCTCAGTTTTGAAACGATCGCGTTGATGTCCGGCAAAACCGCCATGGCCGCCTTTTCTCCTTCGAGGATGGCTTCGTGTCTCCTGGAAAAGTCTGCAGAACCGATATAACCTACGTTGGGTCTGATCACGACATCCGCCTTGCTCAGCTGGATGAGAGATATCTTGGCGTACATGATGTTGACCGATTGCAGGATCGTATCGATCGTGCTTTTTGGTACGGAACGGTCAGGACTTGAAGAGATGTCGACGGCGATCACGACATCGGCGCCGTAACGTCTTGCCGCATCGATGGCCAGGGGGCTTACAACTCCTCCATCCACATACGTCCCACCGGATATCCTGGCAGGTTGAAAAACACCCGGAATCGAACAGCTTGCGCGTACAGCCGTTCCCGTGTTGCCGGTGCCGAAGATTATCTCTTCACCGGTCTGTATGTTTGTGGCAACGGCGTAGAAAGGGATTTGAAGCTTTTCAATGGTGGTGTCTCTCAGCGCCCAGTTGACATAGTTTTCGAGCTTTTCTCCCCTGACAAATCCGTTGTCGGGAAGCATCAAGTCTACCAGGTCCTCTCTTTGAAGAGCAAAAGCCATCGTTTGCAGCTGGTAGGCGTTGTATCCATAGGCATAGAGACTTCCTACAAAGCTGCCGACGCTCGTGCCGACAATCATATGAACAGGGATTTTATGCGATTCCAGGACCTTCAGGACGCCGACGTGCGCAAATCCCTTGGATGCACCCGCCCCGAGAACCAATCCTATCTTTGCGGGCTTCGGCGGCGGCAGAACCTGTTTGGGGACGCAGGAGACAAGGATCAGGATACAGGCAATCAGCATGATAAACGAGCAGCAGCGGTTATTCATTTTATTCAAAAAGTTTGGGCAATGCATTTCCAGCGGCCTCCCGTATATTTTCATCGTAAATGGGTGACATTTCATTTGCTTCCGGATTGATTTCAATGCACCGGGCGCCTTGCTCTTTCGCAATTTTCGGAAAGCCCGCGGCAGGCCAGACGGCGCCGGACGTGCCGACGCTGATGAACAGATTACATTGCCGGATGATTCGGGTGGCTTCATGGATCACATCCTGATTCAGCATGTCGCCGAACCAGATGATATCCGGTCGGAGCCAGTTGCCGCATTGTTCGCACCTGAAGCTTTTGTATTTTTCGTTCAGATCCTCAATGATTCCGTGAATGGGGCATCTGATCCGCCAGAGACTGCCGTGCAGCTCAGTGACATCCCGATTCCCCGCCCGCTGATGCATCCCGTCAATGTTCTGCGTGACGACCGCAATCCCCGGATGTTTCTTCGCCAGGTCGGCAACGACAAAATGTCCCGCATGGGGCTTGCACTGGAGGACGGATTGCCTTCTCAATTCGTGAAATTGCAATACTTTTTCCGGATTATTGTCAAAGGCCTCCTGGCAGGCGTATTCCTCCCATCGGTACTGGTTCCAGATACCCCCTCTTCCCCGGTAGGTAGGGACTCCGCTTTCAGCGGACATTCCTGCGCCGGTGAAAAAAACGATACGCTCATAATCATCAACCCTGATTGTCGTCATAGACTATTACTCCCTCTTATTAGTCTTATTTATTTGTCATTTTTTATTCCGGATCTTTGAAAACGGCATTTGGATTGATCTTCGGATCTTGCACACATTTCATGCAATAGTACGCAGGCCAGACACACCCGCAACCGGAGCCGACCAATTCGAGACAGGAACAATGTTCACAGACGAGTATCCCGCATCCCGGACACCCAACAAAAATCTTTTCTTTATCGCAAATTCCGCAGAGCCCGCTGTCTTTCATGATGTCCTCTGAAGGTTGTATTTCAAGTTATTTCGGGCTGTTAAGAATAGTTTTTATCTTTGTTGACATTTCTTCAATGCCGAACGGTTTCTGCAGAAATGCCTTTACGCCGCGCTCCATGATCTCTTTTGTCTTCTCGTTGATACTGTAGCCGCTGGAAAGAATCACCCGGATTTCCGGATTCATGGTTTTGAGGGTATCAAAAGTCTCTCCCCCGCCAAGTCCCGGCATGATCATATCCAGAATTACCAGATCGATATCTTTTCTCTTCGCCCCATACAACTCTATGGCCTCCCACCCACTCCTTGCCACGAGCACCTCATAACCCAGCATCTCTAACATCTCACGGCTCACATCAAGGATCACATCCTCATCGTCCACCAGCAAAATGGTTCCCTGTCCTTTCACGATATTACCGGATGCATGCTCTTCCTTTTCCACTTCCTTCGGCGAGGCCGGAAGATACATGGTAAATGTCGTCCCATGACCCCTTTCACTGTGCACATCGATGATTCCGTTGTGACCCTTGATAATCCCATATACAGTTGCCAGTCCCAGTCCTGTCCCGCGCCCCATCTCCTTCGTAGTGAAAAAGGGTTCAAACACACGTCCACGGGTCCGCTCATCCATTCCGACGCCTGTGTCCGTGACCGTTATCTTCACATATTTCCCGAACCGTACAGCATACGGCCTGACAAAATCCTCATCCAGAATGATATTCGATGTCTCCAGATAAAGGTCTCCTCCTGCCGGCATCGCCTGCCAGGCATTCACATACAAATTCAATAACACCTGCTCGATCTGCCCCCTGTCCACGTCCACGGTCCAGAGGTCGTTTTTATATTTCCGATGTATGCTGATTTCCTTTTTTGTCCTTCCGAACATGGCCGACGTCTTACGCACCATATCGTTTATGTCCGTCGCTTTCACCTCGTAGTTGCCGCCACGGGCAAATCCAAGAATCTGCCGGGTCAGATCCGTCCCGCTCATCACCTGGTCTTCGATTCCCTTGAGCCTCTCATAATGGGGATGGCTGGAATCCATGCCCAGAAGCATCAGAGAGGCATATCCCTGGATGCCCATGAGGAGATTGTTGAAATCATGGGCAATGCCGCCGGCCAGCGTACCGATGGCCTCCATCTTGTGTGCCTGAGCCAACCGGGACTCCAGTTTTGTCTGTTCCGTAATGTCCCTGATAAAATTAAGCGTTGCCGGCCTCCCCTCCCACTGGACAAGAACGGCATTGATTTCCAGAGAAAAGATGTCACCCGACTTGCTGACTGCCCTGAAAGAATAGACGTTGGGAATATCTTCTCCCTGCAATCTCCTGTTGTGTTTTTCCAGAACCATCTCCCGATCATCGGGATGAACAAAATGAACGAAAGAATTTGTTTTCAGTTCCTCCTCGGAATAGCCCATTGTATTCAGGAATTTCCGGTTACAGAATTTAATGACGCCGTCCTGAGAAACAAAAATGAAATCGTTCGCATTTTCTATAAGAAGCCGGTATCTTTCTTCGGACACTCTC
Source organism: uncultured Syntrophaceae bacterium (assembly GCA_964541605.1). Classification (GTDB taxonomy): domain Bacteria; phylum Desulfobacterota; class Syntrophia; order Syntrophales; family UBA2185; genus CAZIQY01. Next base: position 20,979 of record CAZIQY010000036.1, read on the forward strand.
AAGGACTCTTCTGCCCGCTTTCGGTCGGTGATGTCAATGAGCGAGGCGACCCGCTGATCCGTATTCGGTATCAGTGCGACGGAAATAAAGACATTTCTTATCTGTCCGTTTTTGTCCGAGATCAGGAATTCGTAGCTCTTGGGAGGCTTATTCTGATTCACGCCACGCAATTGATGGTATTGCATAAGTTTTTCCCGGTCATCCCCCACGACAAAGTCGATACACCTCATTTTCCGTATGATTTCTTCTCTTGAATATCCGCTCAGTCTCTCACATTCCGTGTTGGCCATGTTGATGACAAAATCGTCCCCATATGTGACGATGGCCGTTCCGGTATTTTCAAATATCGTCCGGTATCTTTTTTCGGATTCCTGAATTTCCTGCTCTATTTTTTTATACGAGGTAATGTCCTCGAGGGTTTCGACAGCCCCGACAAGGTTTCCATGGGAATTCCTGATGGCTGCGGCTGTGAAACGCAACCATCTTCCTGCCGGACCGAGGACAGGGAAAAACTCGGCGGCTTCATACGCGTCTTCAATTAACCTGGATTTGACTTCTTTCCCCGGATACCATCTGGATATATCTTCCAGAGCCTCGTCCACGATGAGATCCGCCATACAGGGCCTTTCTGTCCTGTAAAATGCCCTCCAGTGTTCCGTTGTGCCGACCATGTCTTCCGAACGGATACCGCTGAGTTTCTCCAGCGCCCTGTTCCAGTATATGATCCTGTGATCTTTCCCGATTACGAACGTCGCAATCGGAGATCCCTGGATGATACCGTAGAGCCTCTGTTCGCTTTCACACAACGCTTCGGTTTCTGATCTTTCGAGCTCTGCGATACGTTCATACGCCGATGAGAGTTCTGAAAGAAGCTGTTCTTCCGTTTTTCTGTTATTCTTCATACGGTGGTATCCTGCTACGCATCCATTTTCCTGGGTTCGGCATCCGGATTGATTGCGGGATCATCAATGCACATGGGGCATAGAGATAATGAACAGGTAGATTCGCTACCGAACTTGCTCTCCGGGTCACAGACGCAGTTATCACATATGGGGATACCGCATCCCAGACAATGTGTGAAGGCTTTGCGGGTATTGCACAACTTGCATAAAACCGCTTTTTCCTTATTTTCCAATGAATTTTCCTCCGTTTTTTAAGTAAATTGAGATCCCTGCAACTTCTAATGTGTCCGGGCCTTTCTTGTCAGATTGTCAAGAATCAGGCCGAAGAATTCTCCCTGTCCCGACTGGTAGTACCAGCCAAGTTGTGTAAAGCAGCTTGCACACGAACAGAAACACCAGGTGAAACCGGCAAACCAGGTAAATTCTTGTGTCGGAATTCCGTGAACGATACAACCCCAAACGTCGGCAAAGCACCCGATGCGATAGGCAATTCCTGCGGGATTGACGAAGGAGTGCTCGTGCCGGCCATTTACAACGGAGCTGTGTTCGGAATCCGTTACTTCATTTCCGCAAGCCCTGCAGAGGAGAGGATTTCTCTCTTTGTCCGTTTCGGTTTCGTCTTTGGGTTTCAACCGGACATGCCCGATCTGTTCCCCGGTAAATTGTTTGAATACAGAGATGTTACTTTGTGCCATGCTTCTTGTTGTCTTCTCTTTTTCTGGTGGGGAAAGGGCCCAGGCGATCATGTCTCGATTTATTCATTATATATTTATTTTACGGGTTTTCCCACTTTTTTTACTATCGACATCCCCTGTTCGCCGGTGTAGAATGCGATGAGCTTCACCGGGACATCACCGATATTGATTCCGTTATGAGGAGTATTCATCACTTCAATGATAGCCTGCCCTTCCTTGAATTCGTATTGTTTTCCCCCCTCCATTTCCACCATCAATTTTCCCGCAATGATGTATGCATACACCGGTACGCTGTGGAGGTGCCATCCCGTTTCCCTGCCGGGGGCGATTTCAACAGTCATAACCGTCACCTCGGCGTTTTCCGTTTTCAGGTATTCCACTTTCTGCCCGTTGCTTGCCGTTGTCGATTTTATCAGCAGATTTGACTTGACACCCGTGTCATAATCGCCGGCGAACACAGGCCATGCGACAAGCATCAGACACGAAATCCATAGAACGGCAATAATTTTTACTTTCGTGCTTCCCCTTCCCATAAAGATCCCTTTCTTATTCATTTATCATCACTCATTTGCGGCAATGTCGCGCCGCATCCGGCGGCGTTTCGTGCTGATAATTACTTCATCCGGCTGAACAGGGCGCTTCCTGCCAGTATCATCAGTACTGCGAAGACGGCGATGACTCCGAGATCAACATAGAGAGGGAAGGCGTTTACGCCCAGCAGGGCACCCCTGACTCCATCGACGGTATAGGTCAGCGGGTTCAGTTTCACCAATTCCTGCAGCCAGCCGGGAAGACGGTCATCAACGGGAAAGAGCGCGCCGGACAGGAAGAAAAGTGGGAAAACAACGAAAGTCGCGATGACCTGAAAACCCTCCAGGCTTTCGAGGAAAGAGCCGATGGCCAGTCCCAGGGAGACCATTGCTATCGACGTGATGAACAGGATGAGCAGGGCCAGCGGGATTCCCCACGGGTCGACAGAGGCGAACAGGAATGAAAAAAGCAAGAGTATCAGTATCTGAAGGGTGACGTCGGTGCAGCCGCCGAGCACCTTGCCGAGAAATATGCTGATGCGCGACACTGGCGCTACCAGGACCGCCTTGAGTACGTCGAGTTTCCTGTCCCAGACGATGTAGAGCCCGAAGAAGACCGAGCCGAAGAGCACCGACATCGCCAGTATTCCCGGGTATATGTAATCCCGGTAGTTTACCCCGCTGACGCTGACGCTGGCACCCATGCCGCTGCCAAAGAGGAAGAGCCATATAAGGGGCTGGACAATGCTCGATACCACACGGCTTTTTTCACGCTGGAAGACTTTGATTTCCCGCCACCAGACGGCATATACGCCGAGACACTCTTTCCCGAATCGAGCGTAATCCATCATTTCAATGTCCCCTCTGGCGATAGCGGGCAACGGATTCCACCCAGCCGCCGGAATCTTCGATTGCCTCTTCCCGTATGTCCCGTCCCGTCAGTTTGATGAATACGTCGTTGAGCGTGGGTGCTCTCGTCTCCACACACTCGACGTTCCGGAGGTTCGAGAGGAGATCAGGCAGGTGGATATGGGCCTCCTTCATAGTGATTTCCACCACGTCATCGTTCATTTTCACTTCCGATACGTAGGGGAGGGCGCGTATCCTTTCAAGGGGCGCGTCCTTCATCCGCAGGATTACCATGTATCCTCCCATCGACTCCTTGAGAGCTTCAGGGTCGCCAAGGGCGATGATGCTGCCGTGGTCGATAATGCCCACACGGTCGCAGATCTGCTCTGCCTCCTCCATGTAATGGGTAGTGAGCACAATGGTGGTTTGATCCTTCTTGGCCATCTTCCTTATATAATCCCATATGCGCGCTCTCGTCTGCGGGTCGAGCCCCAATGTCGGCTCGTCGAGAAAAAGAACCGCCGGACGATGCAGAAGACCGCGGGCCAGCTCAAGTCTTCGGCGCATCCCGCCCGAATACGTGCGTGTAATATCTTTAGCGCGGTCCTTCAGGTCGACGAGTTCCAGGAGTTCTTTTATCCTTTCTCTTCGAACATCCTTGGGGACGCCATAGAGAAGTGCGTGGAGTTCGAGATTCTCGCTGCCGGTCAGGATCGTATCCAGCGTGGGGTCCTGAAAGACGATGCCCACATTCCGCCTCACTTCCGCCGGTTCCTTCATGACGTCGTGACCAGCTATGGAAGCGCTCCCTGAACTCGGGCGGACGATGGTGCACAGCATCCCGATGGTGGTGGTCTTGCCCGCCCCGTTGGGACCGAGGAGTCCGAAGATCTCACCTTTCTCTATGTTCAGGTCGATGCTCCGAACGGCCTGTATCTTGCCGTAATGCTTCGTGAGGCTCCGTGTCTCAATGATGGCCATTTTTGATGTGAACTCCCTTTGAATTTGCTGAGTATAGGAAACAAGCTTCCCTGACGTCAAGAAGAAAGGCATAAACTGCAAAAGTTTCCCTCTCGATATTTATATTGAAAGCGCCGACAGGATTGCCATAGCAGATGTCAAAGCGAAGATAAGATAACCAACTTCAATATGAAAAGCGTTGCATGGGCAAAAAAGCGGGGCAGGGTAGGTGAGCAGAAACAGTTCCATTCCATCTTGATGGTTGGAAATGGTTTTTAGACAAAGAAAAAAGGGGTTGCAGTATCTCTGCAACCCATTGATATTATTGCTGGCGTCCCCACGGGGATTCGAACCCCGGTTACCGGCGTGAAAGGCCGGTGTCC
>CAZIQY010000037.1:0-23913 GCA_964541605.1 uncultured Syntrophaceae bacterium
CTTCGGCCCTTCGTATCTGATGACAACGATATCGCCCGCTTTGATCTTTCCACCCAGGATGGCGGTGATGGCGTCGTCTTCGGTGTCAAAGACACGGGCTTTTCCTTCGTTGACGAGCATCTCCTGCGCCACGGCGGACTGTTTGACCACGGCGCCGTCGGGAGCCAGATTTCCCCTGAGAATGGCGATGCCCCCTTCTTTCGAGTAGGGATTATTGAGAGGACGGATTACCTCGCGATTCAACACAGCGGAACCCTTCAGGTTGTCGCCCACTGTTTTTCCCGTCACCGTTTTGGCTTTCAGGTCAATGACGCCCACTTGACTGATTTCCTTCATCACGGCCTGGACGCCGCCTGCCCTGTCGAGATCTTCCAGCCGGTGCTGTCCCGCGGGGCTGAGCTTGCAGAGATTGGGGGTTTTCCTGCTGATTTCATTGAACAGGTCGAGATCGAGTTTTATTCCCGCCTCGTGGGCGATGGCGGGGATGTGGAGCACCGTGTTGGTCGAACATCCAAGCGCCATATCGACGGCAATGGCGTTTTTAAAAGCCGGAAGTTTTGCGATGTCTCTCGGCCTGGTGTCTTTCTTGACGAGTTCCATGATCTTCATCCCGGCCTGTTTTGCCAGACGACGCCGGGCGGCATGGACGGCAGGAATGGTGCCGTTCCCGGGAAGACCGAGGCCGAGGGCTTCGGTTACGCAATTCATGGAGTTCGCCGTGAACATCCCCGCGCATGATCCGCATCCCGGACAGGCGCAGTCTTCCAGCGCCTGCAATTCCTGTTCTTTCATCTTGCGGGACTTCACTTTGCCCACCCCTTCAAAAACAGTAACGAGATCCACCGCTTTTCCATCAAGGGTTCCCGTCAGCATGGGGCCGCCGCTGATAAATATGGTGGGTATATTGAGGCGGAGCGCCGCCATGAGCATTCCGGGAATGATCTTGTCACAGTTGGTAACCATGACCAGGGCGTCGAACGGGTGGGCGACCGCCATGGTTTCGATAGAATCGGCGATCAGTTCCCGGCTCGCCAGGGAATATTTCATGCCCGTGTGGCCCATGGCAATCCCGTCGCACACGCCGATGACGGGAAATTCAACAGGCGTCCCGCCTGCCATGCGGATCCCAGATTTTACATCTCCGGCAATGATATCCAGATGGATGTGGCCGGGAATAATTTCGTTTGCCGAATTCACGACGCCGATTATGGGCCGTGAAATTTCTTCATCCGTGTACCCCATGGCCTTGAACAGGGAGCGATGGGGCGCCCGTTCCAGACCTTTCTTCATTAAATCGCTTCTCATGCTTTTCTCCTCACGTTTCAGCTATATGGACTTTTTACCCTGCCGCTATTTCTTTCGCCTTTCCGGTCTCAGAGAACGGACCAGGGCGCCGGCCTGCCACATCTCGCTGTTTTTTATGACATCCAGTTCCTTCTGGAGTTTCTCTCTGTAATCGGGGGCGGAGTTGACATCAAGGACAATGGCCGTTTCCTTTCCGGAAGCGACGCTTTCATACAATTTGTCGAAAACGGGCGCCACGGCATCGCGGAACCTGTCCTTCCAGTCGAGGGCACCCCGTTGTGCCGTCGTGCTGCAATTGGCATACATCCAGTCCATCCCGTTCTGGGCGACCAGAGGCATGAGACTCTGGGTCAGCTCTTCGACGGTTTCATTGAAGGCTTCACTTGGGCTGTGACCGTGTTTTCTGAGGACATTGTACTGGGCTTCCAGAACGCCGGCCAGGCATCCCATGAGAACGCCGCGTTCTCCCGTGAGGTCGCTATACACTTCCTGCTGAAAGGTCGTCGGGAATAGATATCCCGATCCGATGGCAATGCCGACGGCCAGGGTTCTCTCCGTCGCTCTTCCCGTGGCGTCCTGGAAAACGGCGTAACTGGAATTGATGCCGCTTCCGGCTAAAAAGTTGTCGCGCACGGTGCGTCCCGAGCCTTTTGGCGCGACCAGAATAACGTCGATATCGGCGGGCGGTATCACGCCGGTCTGATCCTTGTACACGACGGAAAATCCGTGGGAAAAATAGAGCGCCTTGCCTTTCGTCAGGTAAGGTTTGATGTCCGGCCACATGGCTTTCTGTCCGGCGTCGGACATGAGATACTGGATGATGGTTCCCCGTTTGGCCGCTTCCGTCGGCGTAAAAAGGGTTTCGCCGGGGACGAAGCCCTCGTCGATGGCCTTCTGCCAGTTGAAATCACCTTCACCGACGATGCAGCGGATTCCGTGATCCTTCATATTGAGGGCCTGTCCTCTGCCCTGCACACCGTAGCCGATAACGGCGACGATTTCGTCTTTGAGCACTTCCCGCGCTTTTTCGAGTGTAAACTCTTCAGATGTGACCACCTCTTCAATGACTCCGCCAATGTTGATTTTTGGCATGTGTAACCTCCTTATCTTTTGACTGTTTAGACTATCTTTCCGGACTCCCGCTTTTACAGGAGTGACAGGATATTAAATTATTTACGATTTTATTATAGCTTGCGTCTTCGTAAAAAGTCCGAAAATCCCTACTTTGTCATTCCGGACTTGATCCGGAATCCAGTTCTGTCCAGTAGTCACATTTATTTTGGATTCCCGCTTTCGCGAGAATGACAAATAGAGACGAAACCTGACATTTTACGAAACCGTCATAATTGACCGTTATGATTTACATTGCTCGAGGGCAACGATTCCCGTTCTGGTAAAGTCGTCAAGGCCCATCGGTTCCAGCACAGACAGGGCGCTGTCGATCTCCTGTCTGTCGCCCGTGACTTCCAGAATCCAGCAGTCGGCGTCCGTACTTACAACTTTCCAGCCGTGTGTGTCAACTGTTTGCTTGATCCGTTCTCTGTTCGAATGTGTCACTTTCATCCTGATCAGGATCATTTCCCGCTGGGCCGAGGCCACATCCGTCAGGTCCTTGACATCGATGACATCCACGATCTTGTTGAGCTGTTTCTCAAGTTTTGTGACGGTATCCTGGTCGCCGATGGTCGTGATGATAATTTTCGTGACATCGGGATGCATGGTGACATTGGCCGAGATGCTTTCGATATTGAATCCCCGGCCGCTGAATGTTCCGGCAATCCTGGCGAGGACGTCAGGCTTGTTGTTTACAAGAATTGCTATTGTGTTTTCTCGTACATCCATAGGTTGAATACCCTCTCATTTCTTGTTTTTTTTCTTTCATGCCTTAAAGAACCGATCATGCGGCCGCACGCTCCTTGCTGAGGATCATTTCCGTCAGAGCTGCCCCCGGTCTGACCATGGGATAAACGCCTTCTTCCGGTTCAATATGAAAATCCATCACGACCACCCCCGGGGTGTCGAGTCCCTGCCGTAAGATGGATTCAACCTCTTCGGGACGGGTTGCCCTGAGTCCCACGGCGCCGTAAGCTTCGGCAAGCTTCACAAAATCCGGAACATCGGCGATATCGCTATGGGAATAGCGTTTCTCATAGAACATTTCCTGCCATTGGCGAACCATGCCCAAAAAGCCGTTGTTCAAAATGACCACCTTGACCGGGAGATTGTAATTGACGGCCGTTGCCAGCTCCTGAATATTCATCTGGATGCTTCCGTCACCGGCGATATCCACGACAACCCTGTCGGGGCTTGCAACCTGCGCTCCGATGGCGGCCGGGAATCCGAATCCCATGGTGCCGAGGCCGCCTGATGAAATGAAGGAATTGGGATGATCGAAATGGTAAAATTGCGCGGCCCACATCTGGTTCTGGCCCACTTCCGTCGATATGATTGCATTGCCGTCCGTGAGGCGATACAGTGTTTCAACAACGTGCTGGGGCTTGATCTTCTCGCTTCGGCAGTACGTTAAGGGGGCATGTTTTTTCCACAGATCAATCTGGTTCAACCACCCCTCTGTCTTTGCCATGGAAAATCCATTTTCAGAGACTTTCTGATTCAGGTATTCCAGTATGGGTCTGCAGTCGCCCACGATCGAGACGTGGGACTTGACGAATTTATCGATGGACGCCGGGTCGATGTCGATGTGAATGACCTGCGCATGAGGAGCAAAGGCATCTAACTTCGAAGTAACCCGGTCGTCAAACCGGACTCCGATAGCAATCATGAGGTCGCAGTGGCTGATGGCCATGTTGGCGTAGTACGTCCCATGCATTCCCGGCATGCCGAGCCAGAGGGAATCCGAGGCGGGAAAAGCCCCGAGCCCCATCAAGGTCGACGTTACAGGGATGTTGAGTTTTCTTGCAAAGGTTCTGAATTCATTCGATGCGTTTCCCAGAAGCACACCGCCCCCCGAAATAATAAGCGGTCTTTCGGCTTTTCCGATCATGTCGAGTGCTGTCATACAGCGTTCCGAAATAGATGCGTGTTTGCCGTTATTGTTATTCGGAACGTTTACACTCCAGGATATACTGTTTTCATCGATGACCGCCCGAATGACGTCCTTCGGAAGGTCCACAAGGACAGGGCCGGGGCGCCCCGATCGGGCAATGTGAAAGGCCTCTCTCACGGTTCGTCCGAGATCTTCAATTCGCCTGACCAGCACATTGTGCTTGGTGCATGGCCGTGTAATGCCGGTGATGTCCACTTCCTGGAAGGCGTCTCCGCCGATCATCGATGTCGCCACCTGGCCGGTAAGAATGACAACGGGAATGGAATCCATGTAAGCGTTGGCGATACCGGTGACGGTATTGGTGGCGCCGGGTCCTGATGTCACCAGGCAGACCCCGACCTTGCCGGATGCCCGGGCGTATCCGTCGGCTGCGTGTATGGCGCCCTGCTCGTGCCGCACCAGAATGTGCTTGATATCGCTTCTGAACAATTCATCGAAAATATCAAGCACGGCGCCACCCGGAAACCCGAAGATGGTATCGACATTTTCCTGTTGCAACGCCTTGAACAGAACCTGCGCTCCTGTGAGTTTCACCTTTCAATCCTCCTGTTTTATAAAAAAGTTTCTCCAAATAAAAAAGCCGTTACCAGGGGTGGTAACGGCTTTTAAATACTTCATATGCTATGCGCAAACCATCACCCGGCTCCCATGCGGAGGGGAATAATTATCCCGATGATAATGGCGATGGTTACATTCTTTGCGGCACTTACGGTGTGCATCCCAGTGAATCCTTTCTAAAGGTTTGTGGCTAATAACAGGCTTGATCGCTATTGTCAAGCAGATTTTATAAAATTTCTCATTGAGAAATATTTTTTGATAAATGCCGCAGCAGGGCAATGGAGCCTGTTCTATTCATTTCCCGAACGCCAAATGGTTGAAAATATTTCAACACCGCCGCAGTCTCATCCTGCAGTCCGGTTATTTCGAGGACGTAATAATCGGGAGACATGGTCACAATTCTGCAGCCGAACATTTCAATGGCCCTCAGGATGTCGGAATGAATTTCCTGTTTCATGACAGGAACGCCGATCAACATCATTTCTCTTTGAATGTAAGACGGTCCAGTGAGATCGGAAACTTCCACCACATCCACCAGTTTTTCCAGTTGTTTCTTTATCTTTTCCGTAAAATCGGGGTCGGATTCACTGGTGAGGGTGATCCTCGATACTTCCGGGTTTGTCGTTTCCGCAACGCAGAGGCTTTTAATGTTGTATCCGTGGCGACCGAATACGTTTGCCACGCGAGACAGCACCCCCGGTTGATTGCTGACCAGAATGGAAATGGTCTGTTCCTGTTCGCGCATTTTTCTCAACATGCATGGTCCTCCGTTATCAGTCAAGTCTGTCATGTATCATTTCGATGTTAGAGCATCCGGGCGGTATGATGGGATAGACGTAATTTTCCGGATCCACCATCGCTTCCAACACGTACGGCCCGTCGGTGTTGACCATCTCTTCGATACCGGTTCGGGGATTTTCGTTGACGGTGATTCTGCTCCCCGGAATGCCGAAGCCGCGGGCGACCGCCACAAGATCGACCTTGGTTCCCAGATCGATCGTATTGAAGCGGGAGCTGTAAAAGAGATCCTGAATCTGTTTGATCATGCCAAGATGGCCGTTATTGATGATGATAATCTTTATCGGCAGGTTATAATATCCGATGGTCGCCAGTTCCTGGATGTTCATGTAGAATCCTCCGTCGCCCGAGATAGCCACCACTGCCTTTTCCGGAGTCCCCACCTGCGCACCGATTGCAGCGGGAAGACTGAATCCCATTGTTCCCATGCCGCCGCTCGTGATCAGGCTGCGGGGACTGTGGGCCTTCCAAGTGCGCACGGTCCATATCTGGTTCAGTCCGACGTCTGCAACGACTGTCGTTTCTTTCGGCATGGCCTCCTGAACCATGCGAATGAAATTTCCCGCCTCGCCGCACCCGCCGCCGGAAAGTTTTTTTTCGATATCCTCCTGTTCTGTATGGATTCTCTGCAGCCAGTCCGATTTTTCTTTCTCATCAATAAGAGGCAGCAACGCCGTCAGGGCTTCGTTAATATCGCCGATGTAGGGAAGATTGATCTTGATGCTCTTGCCGATGGAGGTGGGATCGATATCGATCTGGGCGATTTTCGCCAGCGGGGCGAATTCCTCGATGAGGGCGGTGCTGCGGTCTGAAAACCGTGTTCCCACGGCCAGGATAAAATCGCATTGATGGACAATGCTGTTCGCCAGTTCATTGCCGTGCGTCCCGATCAACCCCAGGCTGTATCCGTTGGCCGCATCGACGGAACCGATGCCCATCATGGTCGTCACGAAGGGAATTTTTGCCTTTTCTATGAGAGCGCGCATCAGGTGAAAAGAATTGCTCAGTTTTATTCCCCCGCCGATGATGATAATCGGCCGTTCGCTTTGATTCAGAGACTTGGCAATTTTTTCTATCTGTTCTTCACTTTCCGCCACCTTGCCGTTTGTTTTCAGCGCGGATACGGACGTCTCTTCTGCGGGATCGCATTTCGAGGCCAGAATATCACGGGGAATGTCCACGAGCACGGGACCCGGCCTTCCGGTCTTGGCAAGTTCAAATGCATTCCTCAGCGTGGATACGAGGTTGTTCACATTGTGGACCTGGTAGCTGTGTTTTGTGATGGGCATGGTAATGCCGATGATGTCCGTTTCCTGGAAGGCGTCCTGCCCCAAGAGGCTTGTGCTCACCTGGGCCGTCAGGGCGACCATGGGGGTTGAATCCATATAGGCGGTGGCAATCCCTGTAACGAGGTTGGTCGCACCCGGACCCGACGTGGCAAGACAAACACCGACTTTACCCGTCGCACGGGCATAGCCGTCAGCGGCGTGAGCGGCCGCCTGTTCGTGTCTCATCAGATAATGGCGGATCGGACTGTTCATCAACCGGTCATGAATCGGAAGGGTATTGGCGCCCGGATATCCGAAAATGACTTCTACCCCTTCTTCCATGAGGGTTTTCAAAATAATGTCTGCACCGATGATTTCCATCTTTTACAACTCCTTTGTCTGAAACAATAAAAAAGCCGCGGATTCTTTCGAAAAGCGGCTTTCTGAATGAAAAAGCCGCGGGTTTGGGGCCCGCGGCTCTTCGTTTCTATGTCAGTCCATCATAGAAACCGAGCAGCGGTCCCCTGCAGTACGAGTACTACTACGAGGCTAAGTACAACTGGATTAACGCTGATCGGATTGTGACAAGTCATATATTTACCGTTATTCGTGAAATTTATGGTGCAAGTTTATATGAAAAAACGAGCTTGTCAAGTTTTATTTGCCTGTTTTTAACGGGCATTATCCGTCTCTTTTTTATTCGTCTCTTCCTGCGCGTCGTTTATTTCGACAGGCACAGCATTCCCGGGGGTTGTTCCTTCAAGAAAGCTTTCATAGATCCCTCCCCGGGAGGGAGCCCCTGATTTCGGGTCAACCTTGATAAAGACGATCCCGTCCGGTGCGTGAAAAGTCTCGACCGGTATGCCCTTGACGGCTTTTTCCATAAAGTAAAGCCAGATGGGTGCTGCGGCCCGCCCGCCCTGCTCCTGCCTGCCCAGGGATCTTTCCTGATCGAATCCGACCCAGACACCGGCTACCAGAGAGGGGGTAAATCCCAGAAACCAGGCGTCCCTCATATCGTCTGTGGTCCCTGTCTTGCCTGCCACGGGTCTGCCGATACTTTTCACCCTTCTGCCTGTGCCGCTTTCCACAACATCCTGCAGTACATGGGCCGACACAAAAGCAATTCGGGGGTCGATCACCTGCTCACTTTTAGGCTGGTTTTCTTCAAAAGTATGACCGGTGCGGTCGATGATTTTTTTAATCATGAACGGCACAACCCGCTTTCCCTGATTTGCCAGGACCCCGTAACCACGCACCATTTCCTGAAGGGTAACCCCTGATGTACCGAGAGCCATGGAAAGATTTCTTGACAGAGGGGATGATATTCCCATGTTGGTGGCATAGCCGGCGGCATAATCCACACCGATTTCCTGGAGCAGTTTGACCGTGATGACATTCCGCGACTGCACAAGCGCCTGTCTCAGGGTGGTTGGTCCGTTATATTTTCTGTCGAAGTTTTGTGGCCTCCAGTAGCCATCGGGTTGTGATCTGTCCGGGTATTCGATGGGCTCATCGACGAGTTTGGTTGACGGCGTCATCCCCTTGTCAAAAGCTGCTGTATAAATGAACGGCTTGAAGGCCGAGCCCGGCTGTCTTCGGGATTGGGTTGCCCGGTTAAACTCGCTTTTCTTGAAATCCCTTCCGCCCACCATGGCTCTGACGGCGCCCGTCCTGGCATCCATGCATATCAGAGCTCCCTGAACCTGCCCCTTTTCGTATCCTTCGCGGGCCTCTAATTCCAGCAAGCCTTTTTCAATGGCATCCCGCGCCGCTTTCTGCATATTGATATTCAGGGTTGTATAGACCTCGAGTCCCTCTTTGTACAGAACGTCGCTTCCGTATTTTTCCTGAATGTACCGGCGGATATTTTCAATAAAGTAAGGAGCAATTTTTTCCTTGGGCCGGACCGATCTGAATTTTAGAGAAACCGCCAATGCCTGATCCTTCTGTTCCTGGGTGATGTATTCGTCTTCGACCATTCTCTCCAAAACGTAGATCTGCCTCTGATAGGCCTTGTCCGGATTTAGAAAAGGCGAATAGGTGCTGGGCGCCTTGGGAAGCCCGGCCAGAAGAGACGCTTCGGGCAGGGTAAGGTATCTGGCGCTTTTACCGAAATACGCCTGCGACGCAGCTTCGATTCCATAGGTGCCATGCCCCAGATAGATTTGATTCAGGTAGAGGTGCATGATTTCATCTTTGGAGAGGTATTTGTCTATTTTGTAGGCAATGATAGCTTCCTTGATTTTTCTCATGTAACTTCTTTCCGGAGACAGATACAGGGACTTGGCCACCTGCTGTGTGATTGTGCTTCCCCCCTGAACGACGCGTCCCGCTTCGATGTTTTTGAAAAAAGCCCGCGTCATACTCTGTAAGTCAAAACCACTGTGTTGATAAAAACGTGCGTCTTCTGCAGCCACAAAGGCCTGAATCACAAATTTTGGAACATCTGATATTTTAATGACTTTTCGGTCTTCCAGAAAAAATTCGTCAATGAGTTCATCGTTGTCGGCATATACACGCGTGGCGATACTGGGGCGATAATCTTTCAGTGCAGCAATACTCGGAAGTTCCTTGAGAAGGATATAATAAAGGATGCTGCTTCCGATAACCGCAAGGACAAGGCAAAAGATAATCGTCACCAGAAGGATTGTTCCGATGCCGGAATTTTTGAACCTTATCTTCTTCATCATGTTTCCTCTTCCGATTTTTTCACATCATCTTTCGTGTCATCGGCTTCGGGACGCTTCTTCTCGGCAAACCTTGCAATGAATATGCTGAATTCGTAAAGAATCATCAGAGGGATGGCCATGATAATCTGCGTCATCGCATCGGGGGAAGGCGTCAGGATGGCCGCTGCGATAAAGATGACCAGGATGGCGTATCGCCGCTGTTTCGCTAACGTTTTGGAACTTACAATGCCGATCTTGGCCATGAAGAAGATAAAAACGGGAAGCTCAAAAGAAAGCCCGAACGCAAGCAGAAGTTTCAGGGACAGAGAGAGATACTCCTTCAAGGAAAACATCGGCTTGAGGAAGTCGGACGAAAATTCCACGAAAAAGCCGTATGCCGGAGGAAGGGCAATGTAGTATCCAAACAGGACGCCGCCGACAAATAAGATGGTAGAGGAGATGACAAACGGCGCCACGTATTTTTTTTCTTTCGGATAAAGACCGGGCGATACGAATTTCCACAATTGATACAGGGTAAAGGGGCTTGTCAGGAACAGGGATGCGTAGAAAGAAATTTTCATATAGTTGAAAAACGCTTCGGGCAGGCTGGTATAGATCATGTGGCTGTTTTGCGGCAGAACCCTGACCAGGGGCGCCGTAATGACCTGGAACAACCACTCCCTTAAATACCAGCAGGCGACAAACCCGATGCCAACAGCAATAAGAATGCGGATCAGTCTCTTTCGCAATTCATCGAGATGTGATGTAAAAGGCATCTTTTCTTCTGCGGGATTTTCCATAGATAAAAAAACCTACATCACTCCTTCAAGAGTTTCGAATCGGCATGACAGGCAGCAATCAAGTTTTATGCACGGATTCTTTTGGATAAGGATCTTTTTTTTCTTTATCGGAAGGTGAAAAAGATTGGTTAGGGTGCTCCTGATCGTCTCCTTTTCCAAAAAGGAGCGAATTCTTAAAGTCATCCACATCTTTTTTAACGTCATCTGCCTTCAGAGTTTCTTTGATATTGTCCTTCACATCATCGGCTGCCTTGCGAAACTCGGTAAGTCCTTTTCCCAGTGATTTTGCCAGATCGGGTAACTTTTTCGGACCCACAACAAGCAATGCGATGATCGCGATCACGATCAACTCGGGCATGCCGATTCCAAACATGCATTTATCCTCTTTTGGGGAGATTTATGCATGGAATATATATGGATTTGAGGATTTGTCAATGTTTTTTACGGAAACCGGTTGTCTCTGAAAACTTTTGCGTTATGGGGACTTTTGTGTTAAATGCTTGATCCTGTCAAAAGGAAACGCGTCACGAATAGAGGGTGTCCGATGTCTCGAAAAACAGGTATTGTGAAGGACCAGAGGTATCTAAGGCATGACGCCGGCTTCGGTCATCCGGAATCGCCAAAGAGGCTGCAAGCAACCTATGCGATGTTGGAAGCCCCCGACATGGCAGGGAAATTCATCGCAATCGAACCCCGGCATGCCAGCCATGAAGAGATCGGGATGATTCACTCTCCTCCTTATATAAAGTTTGTGGCGAGTACAGCCGGAGAATCATTCGTGGCCCTTGATCCGGATACAGCGGCAACTCCGGAATCATATGACGTTGCAAAGTTGGCAATAGGCGGGCTTTTTAACGCCATTGACTGTGTCGTATCCGGAGAGGTTGATAACGCGTTTGCCCTTGTCAGACCTCCCGGACATCACGCAGGCGCAGGAAACGCAGCGGGTTTTTGCCTTTTCAACAATGTGGCAATCGGCGCCATGCATGCCATATCGAAACACAGGATGAACAGAATTCTGATTGTTGATTGGGATCTGCATCATGGCAATGGAACACAGGAACAGTTTTATGGAGACAAAAGGGTTTTGTATTTCTCCACGCACCAGTATCCGTATTATCCGGGAACGGGAAGTCTGGAGGAGATCGGCACGGGGCAGGGAATAGGATTCAACGTCAATGTTCCGCTGAGATCCGGTACCGACAATGCCCAGTATGTAAAGATTTTTAGAAAAATCCTGTATCCCATATCCATGAAATTCAAGCCGGAACTTGTTTTAATATCGGCGGGTTTCGATCCCTATTACCGGGACCCCCTTGGAGGGATGAAAGTGACCCCGGAGGGATTTGCATATTTGACCCGCATTCTCATGGATATCGCCGATCACTGCTGTAGCGGAAAACTGATCGTGACCCTCGAAGGAGGGTATCACCTTACCGGTCTGGCTGAATCCATCAAAGCGGTCCTTCATGAAATGCGCGACGATACCCATGCCTCAGAGGAATTACTCTCTCAAATGGAAAATGAAGCCGACAGCCGGATCGATCCGCTCATCAGACGCGTCATGGATCAGATTGATCCCTTCTGGCGGGTGTTTTGTTGATTTCAAGCGATTTCATCCCACGACGACAGGGAGACAGGATTGAAGATTACCAAAGACGAAGTTGAACATGTGGCCCACTTGGCGAGACTGGATTTTACCGAGGAGGAAAAGGAGAAATTCACGTCTCAGCTTAATGATATTCTCATGTACGTGGATACGTTGAACCGGATAGACACTTCGGGTGTCGAACCGATGAGTCATGCGATTGCCCTCCACAATGCTTTCAGGGATGATTGTGTCGGAGAATCACTCGATTCCGGGTTATCTCTCGCCAACGCGCCGGATGCAAGAGGTCCTTTCTTCAGAGTTCCGAGGGTCATCGAGTCATAAAGGGAAGATATGGATCTGAACAGCCTGACCATTCATGAACTGCAGGAAAAGATAAGGGCGGGAGAGGCCACCGCGACGGATATTGTGCGGGATGTCTTCACGCGCATCGATGCCGTCGAACAGGATGTTCATGCCTACATTTCCCTCATGAAGGATGATGCTTTCGTTGAGGCATCCAGAGCCGATGCAGACATCCGGGCAGGAAACCTCAGGCCCCTGACGGGAATACCCGTTGCCCTCAAGGATATTCTCTGCACGAAGGGTTTCCGGACGACATGTGGTTCGCATATCCTTCATAACTTTGTTCCCCCGTACAATGCCACCGTGGTGGAAAAACTGAAAGAGGCCGGCGCCGTGTTCGTCGGCAAGACCAATATGGACGAATTTGCCATGGGTTCATCCACGGAAACCTCTTATTATGGCATAACAAGAAATCCATGGGATCTTGAACGGATACCGGGTGGCTCCAGCGGCGGCTCCGCTGCGGCTGTGGCCGCCGATGAATGCATTGCTTCCATCGGATCCGATACGGGCGGCTCCATCAGACAGCCTGCCGCCCTGTGCGGCATTGTCGGAATGAAACCCACCTACGGAAGGGTGTCGCGTTTCGGGCTGATTGCCTTCGCCTCTTCCCTGGATCAGATCGGCCCTTTCACCAAAGATGTGACGGACTGCGCCATCACGATGAATGTCATTGCCGGCTATGATTCAAGGGAATCGACCTCCGTTCCCATGGATGTCCCGGATTATTGCAAATATCTTTCCCGTGGAATAGGAGGATGGACGGTAGGCATTCCGAAGGAGTACTTTATCGAAGGGATCGATCCGGAAATTATGGCATCGATGAAAAAGGCCATCGGCATCATCGAAGGTCTCGGGGCAAAATGCATAGAGATATCCCTCCCGCACACGGAGTATTGTCTCGCCGTGTACTACATCATCGCCCCGGCGGAAGCGAGTTCCAATCTGGCCCGCTATGACGGCGTCAAATACGGATTCCGCTCCCAGGACGGACGAGAACTCCTGGAAATGTATAAAAAGACCCGCTCAGCCGGTTTCGGCCCCGAGGTAAAAAGGCGGATCATGATCGGCACCTATGCGCTGTCTTCAGGATATTACGATGCGTATTACAAAAAAGCATCCCAGGTGCGGGCGCTGATCAAACGGGATTTTGAGGAGGCCTTCAAGCGCTGCGATGCGATCATGACCCCCACTACGCCTACGCCGGCGTTCAAAATCGGAGAAAAGACCGACGATCCGCTCCAGATGTACCTCTCCGATATCTTTACCATATCAACCAATCTGGCGGGCATACCGGGGATATCGGTTCCCTGTGGTTTTACCGGGGACGGGCTCCCCATGGGGGTTCAGTTCCTGACGGGGCACTTTGAAGAGGGAAAATTGATTCAAATAGCTTCCGCGTACGAAAAAAGTGCAAGTATAGAAAAAAGTAGACCGGGGCTCTAATGGAATACGAACCAGTCATCGGGCTTGAGGTTCATGCCCAGCTCCTTACGGATGCGAAAATATTCTGCAGTTGTTCGACACGGTTCGGAGCGGAACCTAACAGCCATACCTGTCCCATCTGTATGGGCATGCCCGGTGTCTTGCCTGTTTTAAACAGAAAAGTTGTTGAATACACGATGAAAATGGCCCTGGCCACCCATTGTCGAATCAATGGCGCCTGTAACTTTGCCAGGAAGAACTATTTTTATCCTGATCTGCCCAAGGGGTATCAGATTTCCCAGTACGCAGACCCCCTTTCCGAGCATGGATATGTGGAAATTGAAATCAATGGAGGGAAAAAACGCATCGGGATTACACGGATTCACATGGAGGAAGATGCAGGGAAACTGCTGCACGATGAACATAATCCCTTAAGCTATGTGGACCTGAACCGGACGGGCGTGCCCCTGATCGAAATCGTCAGCGAGCCGGACATGAGGAGCGCCGAGGAAGCTGCGGCTTATCTGAGGAGGCTCCATGAAATCCTCGTCTATCTTGAAATCTGCGACGGAAATATGGAAGAGGGAAGTTTCCGCTGCGACGCGAATGTTTCTCTCAGGCCCAAGGGCGAGGAAACCTTCGGGACGAGGGCGGAACTGAAAAACATGAATTCTTTCAGGAATGTCCAGCGCGCCCTGGAATACGAAATCAAGCGGCAGCAGTATATTCTCGAGGGCGGCCAGGTGGTGGTACAGGAAACCCGTTTGTGGGATGATTCCCAGGGAGTTACGCATTCCATGCGAGGGAAGGAAGAAGCCCATGATTACCGGTATTTCCCTGATCCCGATCTCGTTCCCATCATGATCGGCGATACATGGATCGAAGAAGTTGGAAAGAGCCTCCCCGAACTTCCCCTGGAGAAACGGGAGCGGCTCATCATCGAATATGAGATCTCTCCCTATGATGCCGGGGTATTGACCTCCAGCCGGGCACTCGCCGACTATTTCGAAGAGGTGGCGAGGCTTTCGGGAAAGCCGAAAATTGCGGGCAACTGGGTTATGGGGGATGTGCTTCGATTCCTTAATGAAGACAAACGCGATATCAAGAATTGTCCCATCCTTCCCGGATCGCTGGCCGAGATGATTCTCCTCATCGAAGGGGGCGCCATCAGCGGGAAGATGGCCAAGGAAATTATCGAAGACATGTACAAAACGGGCAAGGAACCGAGGGAAATCATCGAAACAAAGGGATTGGTTCAGATCACGGACGAAGAGGCGCTGAAAAAGGCCATCGAGGAAGTTCTTGCCGCCAACCCAGCCCAGGTTGAGCAATACAGAGGAGGCAGGGAGAAGCTTTTCGGGTACTTTGTCGGTCAGGTCATGAAAGAAACGAAGGGAAAAGCCAATCCCGCACTGGTCAATGAACTTCTTAAAAAAATGCTTGCCGCATCATAGTGAAGCGCCCCACCTATGTCACAGCCCATTCAAACAATTTTCTGGAAAGACGACGCCGTGGTCATGATCGACCAGAATGCCCTCCCCCTTGAGGAAAAATATCTCATCTGTCGTGATTATCGGGAAGTTGTTGCGGCCATTAAAGATTTGACGATTCGGGGCGCCCCGGCCATCGGGGTCGCCGCAGCGATGGGGATCGCTCTCGGCACGCTTCATCTTTGCCCGGCCTCTCAGAAGGCATTCAGGACGTCTTTTGATGACATCTGTGCGCAATTCTCCCGGACGCGACCCACAGCGAGAAACCTCTTCTGGGGCATAGAGCGGATGAAGCGGTGTTTCGAAGCCGATCTTTCGTCCGTGGACAATAGCCTTGATGCGATCAAACAGTCTCTCATCAACGAAGCCGTCCGTATCTGTGAAGAGGATATTGCCGTTAATCGGAAAATAGGCGTCAATGGAAGGTCTCTGATTCAGAACGGGGACAACATTCTTACCCACTGCAATGCCGGCGCCCTGGCGACAGCCGGATATGGAACGGCGCTGGGGGTGATCAGGGCGGCCTTTGAAGAGGGAAAAAAGATCCATGTCTTTGTCGATGAAACGAGACCGGTCCTTCAGGGAGCACGGCTGACAACATGGGAGTTGATGAAGGAAAACATTCACGCAACCCTGATCACGGACAGCATGGCGGGTTTCCTGATGAAACAGGGGAAAATCAGCAAGATCATCGTCGGATCGGATCGAATTGCCGCCAACGGGGATGCTGCCAACAAGATCGGCACCTATTCCCTTGCCGTTCTCGCTGGAGCACATCAGATTCCGTTTTATATCGCGGCGCCGTTGTCCACGATAGACATATCCATTCAAAGCGGCGAAGAAATACCCATAGAAGAGAGAAATGCGGAAGAAGTAACAACGTTTCGCGGCGTTATAACGGCGCCGGAGGGATTTCCGGTCTATAATCCCGCCTTCGATGTGACACCGCACCATTACATCACCGCCATCATTACGGAAGCGGGGGTGGCGACTCCGCCATTTCAAAAGCACATTAGAGAGCTTTTCGAATCCGGTAATGGTGACGGCCCCGTAAAAAGTTGTCATTCCCGCGGAGGCGGGAATCCAGAGTAAATGTAACTACTTGAAAGAACTGGATTCCGGATCAAGTCCGGAATGACATAACAGGTGTTTTTGACTTTTTGCAAGTTCAGCAATAATAAAGGTTTCAGGGCAAGAAAGTAATGCAAAAACTGTTTCTGTTTGATTTTGACGGCGTCATCGTTGATTCCCTAGAGGTGTATGAGCGCAGGGTGAAGCTGTGCCTTGAAAAAATCGGGAATCCCCTTGTTCAGAGCCGGGCGGATTTTCTTGCGCTCTTCGAAGACAATTTTTACGAGGCTATCGTAAAGAAGGGCGTTGACCTTGCGGAATTCATGGATGTATTAAACGGAATGCCCATGCAGGACGATTATGATCAGATGTTGCCGTTTGCGCCCATGTTGCCAGTCCTGGAAGAGCTTAAAAAAGAGAATATCCTTGAGGTTATTTCCTCCAATTTGTCGAGTGTCATTTATACGCTCCTGTCGCGGTACAACTTTAACGGCTGCTTCCGGGAGATTCTGGGCGCCGATTCCGGTTTCAGCAAGCAGGAGAAAATACGCCATGCCATGGATCTGTTCCGGATGGACAGGGACAGAACCTACTACATCGGGGATACCACCGGAGATATCAAGGAAGCCCGTTTGGCGGGGGTCAGAACGGTTGCCGTGACCTGGGGCTGGCATACCAGAGAGATGTTTGAAGAGGTCAGGCCGGATTATCTCGTCGACACACCCCAGACCTTGCTGAAGATTTAAAGGAGAAAATAGGGAAAGCGCCCATTTTTTAAGCCTCTGAAAAAATGGGCGCTTTCCCTATTTTAGAGATCGTAGAGTTTTTCGTCCACGATAGGCTTCGTCCGCCTGCCGCCCTTTTTCGCCTTCGGTCCCAGAAGAAACGGTTCTTCCCCCTCCAGCAAATCCCCCATTTCCGCTTCGATTTTTTCGGGGTCTTCGCCGCGCTCCATGCGGCTCAGCGCCTCTTCCATACCCGGCCCCAGGTTCAGACCTGTCGCGTCGGACAGTTTCCTCATCAGCATGGCCGCCTGCCGGGGGTCCTCCTCGTTGATCTTGTCCGCTTCGCTGGCCAGCATGGACATGGCTTTTTCCATTTTCGCTTCGTCGATGGGAGGCATATCGTCATCGGCGGATTCTTCCTTCCCTCTCGAAATCTTTGAAAAAATGGACATCTGACGTTTTAATTTAACTGTTTTGCACGATGGGCATCGGGGAGTCTTTTCCGTGTTGACGGTTCCGGAGAAGAAATTATAGATCGTATTGCATTTATGACAATAAAATTCGTAGATTGGCATTTATACATCCCTCTTACGTATTTTCTCGGGTGCTCATAATGTAATGATTTCACCATTAAAATCAAGAATCTTTTTTAAAATGTTTTCGTCTCTTCCATCTGCTGGAGCCGGGCGATGCGTTCCGTCAGGGGAGGATGGGAATAATAAAACCAGGCATAAAACAGGTGGGGATGCAGGTTTGCAAGATTGTTCTTCGCAAGGCGTTTCAGGGCGCCGGCCATCGGTATCGCCGTCCCCATGAGATCAAAGCTGAAATCGTCCGCCTCCTTTTCGAATTTTCTCATGACCACCGACCCCAGAGGGGTGAGGAAGTAGGCGAGGGGGCCGAGGAGGGCAGCCAGCAGCAGAAGGCCGACGTAAGGGATGGTTTGTTCAAAGCCGAAGGTGTGATACAGAAGCGGCCAGTCTGAAAGACGATAGATCAGGTAGAAGACGGCAAGTGCTGCTGTTTCCGTGAAAACAAGTTGCTTCAGGATGTGCCGCTTTTTCCAGTGGCCGACTTCATGGGCCAGAATAGAAAGAATTTCGTCGGATGAGTGGGAGGACAGCAGGGTATCGTAAAGGACAATGCGCTTCGTTTTCCCCAAACCGGTGAAGTAGGCGTTGGTGTGCCGGCTCCGCTTGCCTGCGTCGATCTGGTAAACGCCTTCCGTTTTCAGTCCCACTTTCGCCATCAGATTTACGATTGCCTCTTTCAGGGTCTCGTCTTTGACCGGTTCGAATTTGTTAAACAGAGGCGCGATCAGCACGGGATAGAGCCAGACCATGAGCAACTGAAATGCGGAGAAGAAAAGCCATACCCAGAGCCACCAGGTCGTCCTTGCATAATGGATCAGGGATAGAAAGGCGCCGAGGAGAATCCCCATCATAATCGCAGATATGAACAGACCTTTAATGAAATCCGCGATCCATAATCTCAGGGTGATCGTGCTGAACCCGTATTTCTTCTCGATGACGAAAGTGCTGTACAGGCTGAAAGGGATATTCAAAATCCCGCTGATGAGGGCAAGGATACCGAAAAAGATCAGTCCCGACAGGATGAAATGTAGCTTCCAGCAAAGAATGATGCCGACAAGCCAGGGGAGAAACCCGCTCAGGAGGATCATGAGCGTTATCACATCGTCAAAAACGTGTTCGATGGAACCGAAACGGGAAGATTCCGCCGTGTAGTCCGACATCCGGGAGAGGGTGGCTTCGTCGATATCTCCCTTGAAGACCTCAGGAACCTCGTGACCGTGCCGGCGGAGATGCCTGACATTGATCTGCATCAACGTCCACCGGAAGATGGAACAGGTAAAAAATGTCACGATAAAACCGATTAAAAGGATATTCCAATGAATCATGTAAGTGCCTCTTTTAAATGATTGCCCCCCCGTCTTTCGTTTACGAACAGGAGAATGACGGATGCCGTAACGGTCAAAACCAGAGAGAGATAAAAGGGTGCATTCATATAGATCGTGTCCCAGAGGAGGCCGGCAATGAACGATGCAGGAAGGGCACAGAGACCGATCACCATCTGAAATCCGCCGAGGCCGCTGGCGCGGTAATCTTCCGGAGCGAGTTCAGAAACAAATGTCTTCTGAACGGTATCGATGGCGCCTTTATGCAACCCGTAGAGGACAAAGCTCAGCACGATCGCCAGGTAGTGCTCAACAAAGATAAAGATCAGACACACCCCTCCCCAGAGGATAAAGGACACCGCCATGAGAGCTTTTCGCCCGATCCTGTCTGAAAGTTTACCGAATGGAAGAGAAGAAATAGCCGCAACGGCCGTAAAAACAAGATAAAGAACGGGAACAAAAACAATCTGGAAACCCAGTTTCTTCGCGTAAATCAGCAAAAAGGAATAGCTGAAAGAACCCAGGGCAAAAATGGCGCTTACGCCCAGAAACAGCTTGAAGTTCCGGTCAAAATCTCTCAGCCGAATCCCCTGGTAAAGCTTTTTATCAGCCGGCTTCTTTTCTTTTCCAAGAGATAAAATGAGTCCGGCGGCAGCGATGGAAGGCAGGGCGGCCAGTAGAAAAAGCCTTTCATAACCCAGGAGTTCAACAAAAAAGATGCAGATCAGGATGCCGCAGACGGCGCCCAGATTGTCCATCGTTCTTAAAAATCCAAAGTTTCCCCCCCGGTTTTCATGGGTGGAAAGGTCTGCGATGATGGCGTCCCGGGGAGCGCTGCGTATCTTTCCCGCCCGATCCAAAACCCTGAAAGGAACAAGATGCTGCCAGGTTGTCGAAAAAGCATAACCGATCCTTGACAGAGAGGCGCAGAGGTAACCCAGCCAGACGAACACCTTGCGTTTTCTGATCCGGTCGGAGACATAGCCGGAAGCGGCCTGCGATATGGACACAATGGCCTCTCCCAGACCATCGATAAAACCCAGAACCGTCATATTGGCGCCCAGGGAGGTTACGAACAAAGGCCAGATCGGGTAGATCATATCGGAGCCGAGGTCGTTCAGAAAACTGGCGAAGGCGTACTTTCTGATGGTTTTTTTTGATTCTTGATCTTTCATGAGGTCTTTTTGAATCCGAACAAAATGAAGGCCCCTCATGGGGAGCCTCAAGTGTGGTTATCGGCTGCGAAAATCGAATATAGATAAATATTTCAATAGCTTACAATTTTACAATTTTACCAGTATGTTTATCCATCTCCAGGAGGGCTTCTTCAGCTGTGTCAACGGTGGTAAAATCGTAATCTCCCGGAAGGTTAAATGGTGGGGCGTGGAGACTGATCACCGGCGTTCCGCTGCGGAGGGCGAGGGCCATCTCTGAAAGCGTCCCGGGACCGCCGCACAGGGCGATCATGACATGGGGGGTCTTGGCATTGATCACATTCCTGGCGTCGGACATGCCCGTGTATATAGGTATATCAACATATTCATTGGGATATTTTTCCAGGAGGTGCCTCCTGTCGTTGGGTAAAATCCCGATGACGAGGCCGCCCGCCCGGTAAGCGCCTTCGGAAGCCGCCCTCATCACGCCGGGTCCCCCTCCGGTCAACAAGGCATGACCGCGCATGGCGATACCCTCGCCCAGACGCCGGGCGTCTTCCATAACGTCGGGCGATTCGTCATTGTGGCTTCCCATCACGCCGATAATAAGGGGTTTTCGAGCAACCGTTATTGATTTCATTGGAGCTCCTTTCTTTATCGTTCCGGTATTGAATTATCAGAAACAATCGTATAAGGTCAATGTAAAAGAGGAAAATGGCTGTAAAGGAGGCATTGAAGCCGTCGATGGAGAAGATTTTTGAAAATTTTTACATGATCACCCTGCCCATGCCCTTTCGGTTGAAGCATGTCCATGTATTTGCCCTGGTTCATGACAGCGGGGTGGCCTTGTTCGACACGGGGGTGAATTCCCCGGAGACGTTTCTGAAACTCGAAAGTTCCCTGAAGCAGATCGGGAGAACCATCCACGATATTGATCGGATCTATATCAGTCATTTCCATACGGATCATTGCGGCATCGCCGGCCGGATCAAAGAGATATCCGGAGCGGTCATTTATATGTCCCCGGTGGATGCAACACGCATTCACAGCGACCAGAAGGGGGATCTGAATGTGAAGCTCCTGAGAACGTTCTATCGCCATCACGGGCTTACAGAAAAGTCCATTGAAGGCCTTGTAAGACTCCTGAAATTTTTTCAAAAAGCCACGCTTCCCTTTCAGGCAGATCAACATCTGGAGGCACATGAATGTCAGACGTTGGGGGATAAAAAATTCGAAATCCTTCCGGCGCCGGGGCATACCCGGGGGCAGGTGTGCTTTTTCTTCCGCAATGAAGGAATTCTCCTCTCCTGCGATCACGTGTTACCGCAGATTACCCCCAACCTCAGTCCCGATCCCTATTATCCGGGCTTTCGCCCCCTGCAGAGCTTTATAGAATCGTTGCAGGAGATGAAAAACCTGCCGGTCACCCGGGTATATCCGGCCCACGGAGACCCCTTCGCGGATTTAAAAGGTCGGATTGAGGAAATTATGGAACACCATCGGGAAAGGAAAGGCCTAATCCTGGATTCCGTAACATCGGCTCCCAAAACGGCCTATCGGGTCTCACAGGATATCTTTGGAGAAACATTGCCGGAGTTCGATCAGTTCCTTGCCGTCAATGAAACCTACTCCCATCTCCTGGAATTGCAGGAAGAAGGTCTTGTCAGACAGGAACAAAAGGAACATCATCTTGTATACAGGGCCGGAACTAACTAAAATTCTTCACAGATTCAAATATCTCAGGGGTCTATCGGTTGATCAGATCCGCGGATAAACGGAAAGTGTCGGCTTCCATTTCGCTTGACGGGTATGGCTGTAGAATAGGCGACAGGGAGTTTTCGTCCTGAACGGCAGGATCGATCCAGAGAGACTCTTTCTCTTTTGGAACGATGACGGGCATCCGGTGATGAATGGGGCGAATCAGGTCGTTCGGTTCCGTGGTTATGATCGTACAGGTGGCTATGGCCTTCCCCGCAGGCGATGTCCATGTCTCGTATAGCCCAGCGAAACCGAAAGTTCTCCCTGATTTGAGGCGGAAGAACACGGGAACCTTCTGATTCCCCCTCTTACGTGATTCATAAAACCCGTCTGCGACAATCAGACAACGGCGCTTTTTAAAAGCATTCCTGAAACTTGGTTTTTCCGTCAGGGTCTCCGCCCGCGCGTTGATCAATCTGCTTCCCATGGACGGGTCTTTCGCCCAGGATGGAATCAGTCCCCAGCGGAAGCAGACGAGCCTGTTTATGCCTTCGTGAATCACAGCGGCGATCTGACGGCCCGGGCGGATATCGGGGTCCGGCCGGTAGTCGCAAACGATTTCCTGTATATCGAAGGCATCCGTCATGACGGACAGATCACTGATCAGAACAAAACGTCCGCACATACTTTTCCCCTCAGTGTTCTCACAGGTAACTTATTACT
The DNA here is from genome assembly GCA_964541605.1 of uncultured Syntrophaceae bacterium. Lineage (GTDB taxonomy): Bacteria > Desulfobacterota > Syntrophia > Syntrophales > UBA2185 > CAZIQY01. The sequence goes on from CAZIQY010000037.1 coordinate 22,624, forward strand.
ACTCCGACAATTCATGTTTTATGGTTCATCTGGTTGATGCATACTTCTCTCTCGTTAACTACAACTGCTCAGTTGTAGTCAGTTGTCAGAATTGAGAATTACCGCGGATAAAAAGATAGGAACACTTGAGTCAGAGAGAGCCCGCAGTATGGGCTATTGGCTGCAATCGGTGTTTATGCGTCTTTTGCCCCCAAGCCACCGTGTGAGATGTTATTTAGTTTTAAATGTCTGAATGCAAGTGTTTTTAAAAACGCCTCTTCGGATCGCAGGAGCTTGAAATGGTTGATGTCTTCTCGATCAAGAAATTGTAGAATTTTTATTCGTTCCGAGGACGGAAGAATATATTTTGTAAGAATGTCTTGACCATCCTCTACTTCTCCAAATACTTTTTCATGATCTGCAAATTCATGCTCCTTATTTTTAACTCTCGTTGCAACCGTGTAGCAAGATTCCTGGAGATTATGTCTTTCTATTTCAGTTTCATATTCTATTGAAGTGATTTGCGGCTTGCCATCCCACACATATTTATCGCCTGTGATTGAATCAACATATGTGAAAATAGCTACTTTATTAGTTTTTAAACAGTCACAAAATGCAAAAAAAGCTGCTATCAGCGGGGATCTGCTCCAATCTAAAAGTGGTGAAGGGAACCCATAGTGACGAAGATAAATCCAAAATTCAAACATTCGAGACATCACCGCCATTTTATTTGGCCCCGGAATCCGAATAATAGCTTTATCAAAAGTAGCATCTATTTCATTTTCGATTTCCAGGATAGTGGGAAGTTGAATATTCTTAGGTATCCACAAGTTCTCCGAAGATTCGATTTCTGGCACACAATTAATCGCCAGCTGACAATATTCGCGAATAGTCCATTTACGTTTCGAGAATCTTTCAAGAGTCGGTTTTAGAGGCCATGTATCTTTGGATTGCCCGCGGAACAAAACGGTTGCATTATAATAACTTTTTATTTTGTCCACTTCAGCAAGGTATTGTTCCCAAGAATTAATTTCAATAACTTTCATATTTTCTTAAGTGAGCAAAATTATATCTACCAGGCAACTCCACGCACACTTAAATAATCTTGTGCTCTTTTGTGACCTAATCTCGCCGCTATTTTCAAATCTGTAATCGCCTGCCCATAGTTGCCAAGTTCAATATAGGCAAGTCCTCGACTACTATAAGTAATTGCATTTTTCGGATCAATCTCAATAGCTTTGTCAAAGTCAGATATAGCCTGCCCATAGTTGCCAAGTTCAATATAGGCAAGTCCTCGACTACTATAAGTAA
>CAZIQY010000037.1:24013-25157 GCA_964541605.1 uncultured Syntrophaceae bacterium
TTGCATTTTTCGGATCAATCTCAATAGCTTTGTCAAAGTCAGATATAGCCTGCCTTTGATTGCCGAGAATACTATAGACAAGCCCTCGACTACTATAGGTAAGAGCATCTTTTGGATCGATCTCAATAGCTTTATCAAAGTCAGATATAGCCTGCCCTTGATTGCCGAGAATACTATAGGCAGACCCTCGACTACTATAGGTAAGAGCATCTTTTGGATCGATCTCAATAGCCCTGTCAAAGTCGGAAATTGCCTGACTTTGATTGCCAAGTTTACTATAGGCATGCCCTCTCACAGCATAGACTTCCGCATTTTTCGGATCAATCTCAATAGCTTTGTCAAAGGCAGAGATAACCTGACTTTGATTGCCGAGAATTCTATAGGCAAGCCCTCGGCCAATATAGGCATTGGCATTGTTCGGGTTGAGTTTGATGGCCATAGTGAATGCATTGATAGCATTGCTATAGTCCCTTGACAAATATGATGCATATCCTTTTTCTACCCAGTCGATAGCCGTGAGTTCTTTTATCATTTTACTGTAAGCGATTGTATTTTTATGACGTTTTTTACCTTTTGACACCGCCAGTTCTTTTCTCAATCGTTCATTTTCCCTTAAGAGTTCATCCGATCGCCTCCTTACTTCCTCCAGTTCTTTCGTTTTCTGCCGGTCTTTGCGCAGGACAGCAATAGAGTTAACAACACCGTCAGAATCTGACTCAATTTTCGCCTTTAGCCAGTATGTATGTCCATCCCATTTCTCATCGAGAATCTCCACCATGACAATACCTGCCGTGAGCGTGAAAATCTGGTCTTTTGTAAGCTGGAAGTTTTGAACCTCTGTTTCACTTTCAAGGTAAGTTCCCAGCTCCTCTAAAAGAAGTCGTTTCACTTCCCGTAGGGAAATGGTCCGGCTTGAATTTTTGCTGTCTTCTTCACTTGCATGATAGGTATATTCTTTGACAAAGGTTTTTAATTCGGCATAAGTAACATTAGGAATAATGAAGGAAAGTAGAAAAGTAAAAAGAATGATCTTAGGTAGGATAGACTTCATAGATTTGTTCCTCCTTTTCACTAATACATCCCCTTATATGTGTATTCCGCTAAAATCGGCCACCTGTTCCGGAGCAAAGCGGCCGGCTGTTCC
>CAZIQY010000038.1:0-25154 GCA_964541605.1 uncultured Syntrophaceae bacterium
TGTCGTGAATCAAGATCATTTTACGTAACCGTATTTTTGAAATATGGTACTTAGTGTAATATATCTTTAATACTTAGCATCAATTTCAGCGTCGTGCAATAGAAAGATCATTTACTCGATATGAACATAACAGACGTACTTTTGTAATTCTTGACGAATCTGCTGGTTTTTTGCTTTTTTTTGTGCTGGTATGAAGCCGATGTAAATCCTTTCAGGAGACTGATTCTCATGGAGCGTTACCGTAAATTCGCAGTAGTCCTTGCCGAGGAAGCAGGAATATTTCTTAAAGACAGGATTTGTGACAACCACGTTATCGATTACAAAGGCGAAATTAATATCGTAACGGAGGCAGACAGAATGGCGGAAACGTTGATTACGAAGAAGATTCACCGTGAATATCCTCATCATGATATCCTGACGGAGGAATCGGAAGGGATCAATAACGGCTCGGAATACCGGTGGATTATTGATCCGCTTGACGGGACGACAAATTATGCCCACGGATACCCAGTTTTCTGCGTATCAATTGCCCTGGAGGTTAACGGTATTGTTTGTCTCGGGGTTATTTACAACCCCATGCTGGATGAAATTTTTGTTGCTTTAAAAGAAGGGGGGTCCTTTTTGAATGACCGGAAGATTTCCGTATCAAAGACAGCTGATCTGTCCAGGAGCCTTCTGGCCACGGGCTTTCCCTATGACATCAGGGATGATGAGAACAACAATATGAATTATTTCAGCAGAATGGCCAAAAGGGCTCAGGCTATTCGCCGTGCAGGATCAGCGGCCCTCGATATGGCTTATGTGGCAACAGGTCGGTTTGACGGTTTCTGGGAGTTGAAACTATCGTCCTGGGATACAGCTGCCGGTTTGCTTCTGGTCACGGAAGCCGGTGGAGTCGTTACGAACCTTTTCGGCGGGACATATCATCTTAAATCACCCCATGTTCTTGCATCAAATGGGAAAATACATGATGACATGATCGAAGTATTCAAGTAAGTAGAAGCAACATCTTACATCCCACGGTCTTAAGCCTCCAGTTTTATAAAAACCTTCCTTGTTCTCGGCCCGTCAAATTCACAGAAAAAGATAGATTGCCATGTTCCCAAAACGAGGTCGCCGTTCTCTATGAAGACCGTTTGCGATGCTCCCAAAAGGGATGATTTGACGTGGGCGGCGGCGTTTCCTTCCAGATGCCTGTAATGATCGTTGAGAGGAATGAGCTTGTCGAGGGTTCTGATAATATCTTTAATGACATCGGGGTCTGCGTTTTCGTTGATCGTGACGGCAGCGGTGGTATGTGGAACAAAAACATAACAGATTCCACTTTGTATCTTGCTTTCCCTTAATAATGTTCTGACCTGATCGGTAATATCAACCATGGCGAAGTTCGAATTTGTCCGGACAAAAAACTGTTTCATGCTTCCTCCTCCTTGTGGATTCCTGTTCCGATAATTTTTCAGGAAATCAGATGCCTGTCAAGATCAAATACAAGGCTTAGTAATGATAGCTTCTTGACAGTTGGAGGAATTTCTATTTATAAGTATTTCAAACTCCTTAATCATGTCTTTCGTCTAAAGGTGCAGACTCAATGATTCTTATCCATCCGCCGGTTGTTAAGCCCTGTGAACCGCCCGCCGGCATTGCAATACTCGCAGGTTGTCTCAAGCGTCACCAGGTGAAACATACGGTTGTTGATGCCAATCTGGAAGGTATCCTGAGCCTATTGGGATTGGATTGTGTCCGGGATTTGCCGCTGCACCTGTCAGACAGGTGGACCGTTCGGGCATACCGTCATTTAAAGAGCAATCTTAAATCGTTAACCTCCCGGGAAGGTTATGGAAACATGGATCGCTATAAACGGGCGGTCCGGGATATCAATCGGGTTCTTGAGGTTTCGGCCTCGCATACGGGTGTGCGTTTGACTCTTTCCAATTATCTGGATCAGGAATACTCTCCGGTGAGGAGTATGGACCTGATGAAAGTCGCCGAGGCCCCGGAAAAAAATCCTTTCTTTCCATATTTCAGGGATCGGCTCTTAAGCCTTCTGGAAAGAGAAAATCCCACGATTGCCGGTTTTTCGCTTAACTATCTCAGCCAGGCTCTGTGCACATTTGCCATGATCGGATTTTTAAAACGGGTAAACCCCAGACTCCGTATCATCCTGGGAGGCGGGCTGGTAACATCGTGGATAAGAAATCCCGACTGGTCAAATCCCTTCAAATCTCTGGTTGATGAGATGATAGCCGGCCCGGGCGAAGAATCTCTCCTGTCCATTCTCGGTATAGAGTGTGTGGGCAAACACGACCCGCCTGATGAAGTCGTTTTGTCCGGGAATGGTTATCTGTCTCCGGGCAAGATCCTCTCCTATAGCGCATCGCGTGGATGTTACTGGAATCGGTGTTCCTTCTGCCCGGAAAAAGCCGAGGGGAATTCCCATAGACCGGTACCCGAAAAAGACATGCTATCGGATATTTGCGCCCTTGTCACCAAAACTGAACCTGTGCTTGTTCATTTGCTCGATAATGCCTTAAGTCCACTCCATCTGAAGGCGATTGCAGAAAATCCCTTCGGGGTGCCGTGGTATGGATTTGTCAGGGTTTCCTCTCATCTGACAGACCTGGATTTCTGCGTGGCTCTGAAGCGCTCAGGTTGTGTCATGCTGCAACTGGGTATAGAATCCGGGGACGAGGAAGTTCTCAACGCTATGGGGAAAGGCTTTGATCTGGAGACGGCATCATCCGTTTTGAAGAACCTGAAAGAAGCAGGGATTGCTGCCTATGCGTATCTTCTGTTCGGAACCCCGACGGAGACGGTTGAAAAAGCACGAAAAACCCTTGACTTTGCCGTTCGGTACAGAGACCAGATACAATTTCTGAATCTTGCCGTCTTCAACCTTCCCACCTATGGTCCGGATGCGAAGATTCTTGAAACGGGAGATTTTTATGAGGGGGATCTCTCTCTTTACAGGAGTTTTAGGCATCCGATGGGGTGGGATCGCCACCTGGTGAGAGAATTCCTGAACAGGGAATTCAGGAGACATCCTGCCATTGCTCCCATTATCATGAGAAACCCGCCGATCTTCACCTCCAATCATGCTCCCTTTTTCTGTGGTAAGCAGAAGCGTCCCGCGCTTGCCCATCATCGGAACATTAACTCGCCCTGAAGTCCTTCCCGGCAGGCGGACACTTCGCACCATGCTTCCGGAATAAATTTCAAATTTTAGATTGATTTATATAGAACTGTTTATTACAATATGCAAATATAAACATGAAAAGAATTATTCGATATAAACCGATCAAAGCCTGAACGATATATGGCCGTTCCTGGTTTTCCATAGCGCAATACGGGAGGATTATGGAAAAGATTTCTATCGTAAAAAGAAGAAAGAAGGGTCATTCGGAAACGGACCCAATATTCGGATCTGATAACCGGGCATTACCGCTACAAGAATTGACGGAAATTCCTGCCCGCCTTTTAAGACAAAGCCCCGGTGACACGAATGATAATGTGCCTGCACTGGAAGAATTGCCCGGTGATAATGACCAGGCCATATCCATTAAATTAACGCCCGAGCAATACAATCTTGTCAAGTCGAGTCAATACGTTAATTATTTTCTGAATGGTGAATCGAGTGGTGTTTCTCTGGATATGCAGCAGCGTCCGGATGGACAGATTGTTTTTAACTTCCAGTTCAAGAAGGTGGACACGGTAAAGATGCTCAAGTCGGAGCATGTTTGCCAGATGCTGCAGATCAGCAGAAGCCTCTTGATGAACCTTGTCAAGTCTCGAAAAATCAGAAGTTATAAAATAGGCAGGCTCAGGCGATTTTTACTTGAAGATATCCTCGATTATCTCTCAAAAAGTGAAGAGATTTTTATAAATTCCGAGGCGTAGGTATACAGGAGGTTAAGATTTATGTATTATGATTACTGGGGTCTTAAAAAGCCGCCTTTTGATAATGTTCCTGACCCGACGATGTATGCTGACAGTCATACTTCCATGGAGAGCGCCATAGCGGAAAGCCTGTTTGCCATAGAAGAGGGAAATGAATGTGTTGCGGTGATTGTCGGCGATGTAGGTTTGGGCAAAACCTTGTCTCTGCGCATCATTATCGATTCTTTGGAACATGAGAAGTACAAAATTGCCCTGGTTACCAATCCTGACATGTCCTTCATTGATCTTTTACGGGAAATCATTGGTCAATTGATGGGAAAACAATGTGAGGAGAGAAGAAAGATCAATCTCCTGGAAATTTTTAATAAGCTTCTTTTCGAGACCATTGATGAAGGGAAAAAAGCGTTGATCTTTATTGATGAAGCGAATGCCATGTCCCCAGCCAATCTTGAAAGTCTGAGATTGCTTACCAATATGCAGGATGATCAGAGAAATTTGTTCACCATCATACTGGCCGGGCAGCTTGAACTGGCCAGACGATTGGAGCATCCGAAGAGGGCGAACCTGTTGCAGCGGATTGGAACATTCAGCAGGATTGACAAGATAGGCTCCGAAGATCTGGTCAAAGCCTACGTTCAGACACGTCTCAATCTTGCCGGAGGAACAAGGAATGTTTTCACGGACGATGCGTACGGTTTCCTGTGGGAATATTCGGAGCATGGAGTTCCGCGACTGATCAATAAGATCTGCAAGCTGTCATTAAAGGCAGGCGAGACCAATGAGTTCAAGCAAATCTCCGGCGAAGTCGTCCGTCAGATCGGTGAACGTTTCCGGAACCTGGCCGGTCCCGCTGTTCAGAAGAGAAAACCCAGAAAAAGACCGGAAAGTAAGGTCATTGCCGAGCCTCTTGAAGAAAAACCGAAAAAAGTCCGTATTGAACCTTCTGAGATTTCTGTGGATGTTTTCCAGGACCGGCGCCATCCCATCGAACCGGCTCACGTCATAGTCGAACCTGAAGAGAAGCCGGGAACGGCGGAGGATATAAAGGCTGCGGTGGTATCTGTTGAGGAGATTCCGCCGGCGGTTGCCCCTGCTGTTGAAGAGGCAAGACCCGAAGAACCGGTTGCTGTCGAGGTTCAGAAACCGGCTCCGGCCGTGGCTGCCGTTGCAGAACCCACGGAACCCGCCGAGGCCGTTGAAGAAGTACAACCGGTTCAGACGGAATTTACTGAAGAAATCGAGATGGCAGGATATAAGGTAACCATCAACATTCCTTTTCATCTCATTGAACAGGCACAATCTGCCACTCCGGAACATCGCATGAAGGTGGCGGGCGCTCTTGCAGCACAAATCCTGAAAAAACATTCCGAATTGACCTCGTCTCCGTCGATCGATCCGATTTCTGTATGGAGTGATATCAGAGAATTTGTTGTAACAAGACTCAAGTAAGATGGGGGTCAGGCAGGATCTGATTTTATCCTGCGGTCAATTCGTCCAGAAGTTTCTGCGCCCTTTTCTTTTGCGGATTGATGGACAGGACAAAATGAAGTCTTCGTAAAATCTCGTCTTTTTTAGACACATCCGGATTGACGCCATACTGTCTGTACTGATTTTGTGCCAGGTTCACGTTCGCTTCTTCCTGAAATGGATTCAATACCAGTGACTTCTGGTAGGCCGTGATGGCATCCTCATATTTTTCCATGGCATCGTAAATAGAACCAAGGTTATTCCAGGCTTCCGCATTGTTGGGATCAAAGGCCAGTACCCGTTCGAAGAAGTTAATGGCTTTCTTGTAATCTCCCAGTTGGACATGCAGGTTGCCCAGGTTGAAGAGTGCATTCACATGAGAGGGATTAATTTCCAGAACACCCTGATATTCCTGTATCGCTTCATCAAACATGTCATGACGGTCGTAAAGGAGAGCTAAGAAGAAACGGGGGGAGACAGCATGGGGATCGACTTCAATCGCTTTCTTATATTGCTGTACCGCGTTGTGGTAGTCTCCCTCTAATTCCGAGATGTGTCCGAGGTTGAAAATAGCTTCAATATTTTTTGGATTCAACGCAAGCGCCTTTTCGTACATCTGTCTCGCACTTCCCAGTCGATCCATTTTTTCGAATACATAGCCGAGGTTGTTATAAGCTTCCGGGTTGTTTGGTTCCAGTTCAGCTGCCCGGCGAAGACATATCAGTGCCCAGTCGTAATCTTCTCTCTGGAGATATATGAAGCCCAGATTTACATATGCGGCTGTAAAAGTGGGATCGAGGATGATGCTTTTTTTATAGGCCTCTACGGCTTTATCGGACTGGGGATCCAGGAGATCGTACCGGGAGCCCTCCATAAACCATTCTCTGGCGGAAGTTTTCTCGTCCATTGAACCTCACTCTATCAGAATGTTGTATTGAACTAATGCTTTGAACTTTGTGGCTTAATATCTATTTTATCTCTATTTTTGTCAAGAAAAAAGCGTGGTTGAACGTTTACTTTTTCAGCCTTGCTATTTCTTCTTTTGCCCGTATCAGTTCCTCATTCACTTCCTTTAACCTGTTCGATACAATATCTTTCATGACCTGTTCCTGAACGAGTTCTTCACTGGTTTCTCTCAAACGGCGGGCCAGAACTTCAGCCACGATCTGATAAAATATGGCAGAGAAAGCAATCTGATCATCAGCGACGAGATTGTCTACGAAGGATACATCCATGGCAAGGCAGACCACATCTTCGGTTGCGCAAATTGATGCCGACCGGGGGCCTCCGTCAATGATGCACATCTCTCCAAAGAGATCGCCCGTGCGCTGAAGAACGTCAATTTCCTCACCAAACTTCATGACTTTTACTTTCCCCGATATGAGAAAGTATACCCATTTATCGGAACTTCCTTCCTCAATGATCGTATCGCCCGATTTGTACTTTTTAACTTTGCTGAAATTAAGAATCTTTTTAAGGTCTTCCTTCCCGAAGAATTGTAACATGGGAAGATTTTTCAGATGCTGAACCAGTTCGATGTTGTCTTTCAGAGTTTCCTTGTCCATCATTTCCCTCCTCATATTCAAAATAAAATCTTATACTTGCTGTATTGTTTTTTTCAGTGGTTCCGTTGTTTTTAGGTTCTCATCCTGCCCAATTTCCTCTTCCGTGAGATAGCAGGCCGGGTCAGAGGCCCATATGTCACCTGTTACCGCCTCGGCTCTTGCCCTGAAGTTTCCCCCGCAGATATCGAGCCATCGACAGGCGGAGCATCTCCCCTTTACGAAAAGCTTCTTATCCTTCAACCGGCTCATCAGTTCATTGGACGTATCCGTCCAGATTTCACTGAACGGCCGCATCCTGACGTTGCCAAATACAATATTTCTCCAGAACTGATCTGCGTGGACGTCACCGTTCCAACTCACACACCCGATACCTGCCCCCGAATTATTTCCCTCGTTCATACGGAGGAGTGCCAGCACCTCTGCAGCCCTCTGTGGGTTTTCCTTCAGCAATTTCAGATAAACATACGGCCCGTCGGCATGGTTATCCACCGTAAGAATTTCTTTCGGTTTTCCCATATCAAAGAGTTTACGGGTTCTGTTCATAATCAAATCGATCGTTTTTCGCGTTTCCCCGTGAGAAAGGTCTTCGTCAATCAGTCTGGATCCGCGGCCCGAGTAGACAAGATGGTAAAAACAGGCCCGGGGGATATTCTCCTGCTCAAGCAAATCGAAGATAGAGGGAATGTCGGAAGCATTTCTCCTGTTCAGCGTAAAGCGGATTCCCACTTTTATTCCCGCGTCCTGGCAGGTTCTGATGCCCTTCATCGTCATATCAAATGCTCCGGGAACACCCCGGAACCGGTCATGGATTTCCTGCATGCCGTCCAGGCTTACGCCAACGTAAGAGAGACCGATCCTTTTAAAAATATCGACCGTTTTTCTCGTCAGCAGGATTCCATTGGTTGATATGACAGCCCGCATCCCCCGGTCCACGGCAAACTGAGCCAATTCAGGAAGGTCTTCTCTCATGGTTGGTTCACCTCCTGAGAAAAGAATTACGGGAGACCCGAACAAAGCAAGGTCGGATATCAGGTTCATCCCCTCCTGTGTGGTTAGTTCGTCAGCGTAACGGATATTCTGAGAGCTTGAATAACAATGTATGCACTTCAGATTGCAACGTCTGGTTACATTCCAGACAACTACCGGAATTTTGTCTTTCGAAAACTGAAGCAAATGGGACGGAAGTTTCTCAGATTGTCTCCCGTAACGAAGAACATCGGAAGGTTCCACCGCTCCACAATATAGTTTTGAAATGCCGATCATGGATTTAAACACCGGTCAGGTTAATACTTCTATACTACCCCATCCACTGCGTCGTTACAACAAGTCTTTGTTTATTATTTCCATCACGGTGACAGGTCATCCGACTTTTTTTCTGTATCTTTGTATTCTCTTTTCCCCGAGCGCCTTTCCCGGAAAAAAATCTGGTTTCTTATGAGGTCCCAGGCACGATCCGGTGAAAATTCAACGATGCGTCCATTCTCGATGCGCAATATTTCCTGATCATTGAGATCATTCAGAACTTGCTGAATTTCGAAAGGCTCTTTTCTTGTATACCCTGTGAGGTCATCGACGGGATTCCGATTATCCTGCAATGGCCATTCTTTAATAAAATACATGATCGCACTCAGCTTAACCCAGGATTGGGTCACTTCTTCAAGGTCGAAGTTGGTATGTTTTATTCTGTTCGAAAATTCCTTGAGCATGAAAAGAGACACTTCTTCGCTCTCTCTGAGAAGATTGCGAAAAGTGTTGCCATCGATGAGCGCCAGATTGCTGTCTTGTGTGGCCTGGGCGGAAGCCGTGCGGGGGGCATCGATCAGTGCCGCCATTTCACCAAAGTACTCTCCCGGTCCTAATTCGGCCAACACTTTCTTGACCTGGCCGGCCTTCTTTTCAACACGGACATGCCCCGACAGGATATAGTACATTTCCTTATCCGAGTCTCCTTCCCTGAAAACATACGAACCTTTGGGATACATGCGTCCGAATTTCCGGAAAAGACGTTCATCAATTCTCATTATTTTTTTTCTCGGTTTCAGAAAAGCCTTTTCAAGAAGGATCAGATCTCTGCGCCGGTATGAAGAAATGAGTTCCGCGCAGAAGAGAAGAATCAAGGCGATATAAAACACCCATATGACGAGGATAACGACTGTTTCAAGCGATCCGAAAATAACATGGTATCGGGTGTAGTTGGAAACGTACCAGGTAAAGAAGTGCTTTGCAATTTCCATCAAAGCGGAAAATATTGCGGCGCCGACGAAAGCATTGCCCCAACTGACTTTTGTGGTGGGAATCACTTTATATACGATAGTGAAGAATGCAACCGTCAGGAGATACGGTAAAACGAAACGGAAGAGAACGCCGTGAAGGAGAGGAAAGATGACCGACCCATCAGGTGACAGGAGAGATTGTCTGGCCAGAAGGGTTGCCATATAGGTAATGCCCACGCTGGCGACGCCGATGGTCCATCCCATGGGAATCATGGCGATGGCCAGCAGCTTCGATACAACATAATTCCGGTATTTCCGGGACCGGAAGATGACGTTCATGGCCGTTTCGATGGCGCTGAAGATCATGGCGGAAAACCAGATAAGACTGAAAATCCCGACCCAGCCGAGAATCCGTTTTTTCTGTTCGATCTGCCCCAGCTGGGTCAGCAGAGATTCCGAAAAATAGGGATGAAATCCCCGGATCGTCTCAATCAGATCCTTCTGAATGTTCGGATGGGAGCCGAAAACAGAGCTGATAACCAGAATGGTCAGAATAAAAAGGGGAATAAAAGATAAGATGGCGTAGAGTGAGATCGCTGCCGCCTGATTGGCGTTGCCGTTGAACTGATAGTTTCGAGTGGCGTTATGCAGGATATCCCACATGCCTGCCAGACCAAGGGAAGTTCGCTCTAATCTCCCTTTGAGATGATCATATGTCCATTTCTTTTTACGGGTCATTTCGGGTATGTGTATAGCTTAGATATGGAATATTCTTAATCTTATCATAAGTGACAAGGGAAAGGAAAGATAATAAACGGAGAAATCTCAGTTGCGGTATGATGTTCTTTCCCGGGAAGTTAGATATAGGTGAAATACTACACCGAGCTACCTCTTGGGAATTGTTATAGACAGGAATTTTTTCTCGTCATAGGTTGAACCCGGATTCATTGAAATCAAATGTTCTTTTTTCACCACTTTCTGAAAATGGGTGTGGCCACAGATGTGGTATTTGAGCTTTGGATGCCGCAGCAGCATGTCTCCAAGTCTGCGGTTTCCCATAAAGGCGTTGCAAAAATTCAACCCGGGAAAATCTTCTGAAATGGTTAGCATTTCGGCAAATCCGATATGATGGGTGACGGCGATAATCAGATCCACTTGGGATTCGAGGGTCTGTATATCGCCTTCCAGTTTTGTCAGGAGTTCATCCGTATAGTCGCCGTCCATTTTTCCAAGCCTGACCATATGGACGTCATTCCAGATGATGTGCCCGCTATACATCTTCTTTTCATATGATGAGCGGGGGGGCGCTTCCGCTCCAGCAAAGGAATAATCGTACCAGGCGCAGTTGCCTGCAAAACCGATATCATTGATGATCTCCGGATGTTCATCAAGAAGTTTAAATCCGCATCCCTTGATTCTGGTCTTCATGTCTTCAAGGTGCCAGAATGTATCACCTTCAGCACTCCAGTATTCGTGGTTGCCTAAAACCATGAGCCTTACCGATACAATGTCAGAAAAAAAATTCAGACATTCTTCAAGCTTCGAGGAACCAAGCCCTACGATGTCTCCCGTCAGTACAAGTACATCCGGATTTTCCTCTTCCATGCTTTTGATAAAGTGAAGAAATCTTTCGTGTTCCATCCGGTTTCGTATCAAATCGTAATGGATATCGCCGGTTGCCAAAATTTTCATAGTCTTTTTGATAAACATTTTGTGTTTGAATTTTATTTTGTGCAGGGGCAGTATAGGAGAAGCAGTCTTGTATGGCAATGTGATTTTTCACAGAAACTTGATCCCATTTTGATGATTGCTGACCCCCATAATTTTAACAACAAATTTCATTGCAAAAAAGGATTGTATTCAGTAACCTCCCGTATCATGAAAGTATTGATCGGAAGTGCATCCCGCATGCCCCCCTTTTTAACAAGTTTCCTACCCGGAAGCCCGGCCCGCGGGAAGGGGAGTTTCAAAGCAGCGGTTTTAATTTTATTTATTCTTGCTCATGTGGTCCTGTGGGGTTGCGACCGGGCAGACCGGGAGAACGCGGTCAGTCGTTCGTCCGACACAGGACCGGCTTACGGGGATATCATGGTGGAAGGCTCTATTGGAGATGCCAGCAATCTTATTCCTATCCTCTCTTCCGATAATACGTCTCATCAAATCTCATCCATGGTTTTCAACGGCCTGGTCAAATATGATAAAGACCTCAACATTGTTGGCGACCTGGCGGAGTCATGGGAGGTGTCAGGAGATGGATTGACCATTACATTCCGCCTCAGAAAAGGCGTAAAGTGGCATGACGGTCATCCCTTCACCGCCCACGATGTCCTTTTTACCTATCAGGTTACAGTCGATCCCAGAACTCCCACTCCCTATGCGGGGGATTTTCTGAAAGTCAAAAAGGCCGAGGTTCTTGACAGCCATACCTTCCGTGTGACCTATGATCAGCCTTTCGCTCCGGCCCTCATGAGCTGGGGAGGCGCCATACTCCCGAAACACCTGCTTGAAGGGGAAAACATCACAGCGTCCCCGTTGGCCCGCCGCCCTGTTGGAACGGGGCCCTATATGTTCAGGGAATGGTTGCCCGGTCAGAAGATTGTTCTTGTATCCAATCCGGATTATTTTGAAGGGAGACCTTATATAGACGGGTATGTCATGCGCATCATCCCGGATATGGCAACCATGTTCCTTGAATTGCGGGCAAACGGCATCGACAGGATGGGCCTGACGCCTCTTCAATATATGAGGCAGACAGAGAACAACCTGTTCAGAAGGAATTTCAATAAGTACCGGTATCTTTCGTTTTCTTACACTTTTTTAGGATATAACCTGGACAATCCCCTTTTCGAGGACAAGAGGGTGCGTCAGGCCATTGCCCACGGGATTAACAGGGATGAGATGATACAGGGGGTTCTGCTCGGTCTGGGTAAGGCGGCGACAGGGCCTTACAAACCGGGCACCTGGGTGTATAATCCCAATGTAAAGACGTATCCATATGATCCCGAAAAAGCGAAAAGCCTTCTTGCGCAGGCCGGATGGAGGGATACCGATGGAGACGGTATTCTGGAAAGGGATGGCAAGCCCTTTATGTTTGAGATCATTACCAATCAGGGGAATGAAGTCCGTGGCAAGTGTGCCGAAATCATTCAGAGACGGCTGGGTGAACTGGGCATCAAAGTCAAGATCAGAGTCCTCGAATGGGCTGCTTTTGTCAACGATTTTATCAATAAACGGCGGTTTGACGCGACGATCCTCGGTTGGACCATTCCGCTTGACCCGGACATTTATGATGTCTGGCATTCAAGCAAGGTGGGGCCGCAGGAGTTGAATTTCATTTCATATAAAAATGAAGAGGTGGATGAGCTGATCGAAAAAGGGAGGAGCACCTTCGACCAGAAAAAAAGAAAAAAATATTACGATAGAATACAGGAGATTCTGGCCGAGGAACAACCCTATACCTTTCTCTATGTTCCCGATGCCCTGCCGATTATCCATGCCCGCTTCCGGGGCGTCGAACCCGCGCCTCTCGGAATCGGGCACAATTTCATCAAGTGGTATGTTCCCAAAGAGGAGCAGAAGCTTGTCATGACGAGGTAGAGACAGGGTCACCTCCGTAGTGTCATTTCATGCTGCCGCTTCCGTCTCCTACCAGAACGAACGGCGCCCAGAACAGGGGATGGGCGTAACTTGCTACGATCTTCCCGGAGTTCTCATCGATCAATCCGGGACTGTTGATCAATTCCACCATGGATTCCTGCAATGCCTTGGCGCGGGTGAGGGTTCTGTCTTTTTTTTGGAGTTCAAAGAGCCGTGTCACGAGTTTTTTTGCGGAGGTTGTTTCCACGGGGTACATGCTGGCCAGAATTGCCCTGGTTCCGGCATAGAAAAAGGCGCGCCCCAGACCGGAGATGGCCTCGGCGCCGGCGCCGTCTGCAGCTCCGGTATTGCAGGCGGAAAGGATCACCCAGTCTGCATCCAGTTTCAGTTTCATGATATCGGCCATCGTCAGCAGTCCATCTTCATTATCTCCCGTAATTCGGGGTGCGGAAAGGGCGAGGGCCGGCTGATCCAGACCGTCCAGGTCACCCGGCACGAGGGCATGGGTCGCAAAAGCGATGATACGCCGGTCGGACAGATTCATGGATTTCACCACACGTTTGGAAGCCTTTTCCCTCAGAAATACATCCCGTTCGGGATCAGCTTCCAGAACCCTGGCAATGGTTTCAATTTCTTCCGCTGTATCAGGCAGGCGGCTGAGATTTTCCAGATGGGTGGAAGTGAGTTTAGCGTCATCCAGACCGCCTTTAGCTGTCAAACGAATGCCTCTTACTTTGATATGCGCTTCTTGACTTTTTCCTTCTGTCTTTCCTTCCGTTTTTAACAGGGAAAGCTGATCAGGGCTGAAAACGGGATCGCCGAAGCCGATAAATGTCCTTCGCCCTTTTTCTCCCCCGGCATAAGTTCTCAGAGGAATGAGAGAAGATACGGAAGGCAACAGGGTAATGGATGCTTTTCGGATCAGCCAGGAAACCTGCCGGTAAGAGGAGAACAATTCCGCCTTCCCTGCATCTGACTTAACCGGCGCCGTCGGAAGAACGGCAAGGGGAAGGAGATTCAAAGGGGCATCAACAACAAAAAGGAGATCCCGTGCGTCTTTCCATCCGTCCTCAACGGGTCTGATCAGCCTGGCGTAGAGGTCGTACGCTATGGCGGTATCGAATTCCGGGATATCTCCGAACGTCTGGGGTTTGGGATCAAGCGACTTCCGCAGGTTGTCGACCATGCCCGCGATTTCTTTTTTCCCCACGGGCACGGAAGCGAATTTCATGTTCCCCTGATAGGGGATGGCCCAGAGATGGGAACGATCTTCCGATATGTGTATGGAGACGAACGATTCATCGGGCCGCAACAGTTTTTTTACGACTTCAGGCGTGGCCGGCTGAGGCGTTACGATTTCCGCATAGCGGGGAGAACGTTTCTTGATCTCGTCCAGAAGGGATGCATGCGCCTTGCGCAGGGTTTCGATATTGTCGCAGAGATTTTGGATCGTTTCCGGTTTCTGTTCTTTCTGGGGAGCGTCAAAAAGATCGAGGACGGTTGCTTCCAGAACATCGATCTGTCTGAGGGCGTCCTGTTCTTTCCGGATCAGATCGTTCAGTTCGGGGTTTGTTTCCGCAGCCCTGGCGCTGCTGGCGACCACGGCGCCCTGAACGGTGCGGCTGCGTGACGCCTCTGCAATTTTGAACGCCGTTCCCGCCGCATCTATGCCGAGTTCTTTTTCCACCGGCGTTCCGTGGATATCGGCCAAGAGATCGATATAACCGTCGAGGATGATCTTCAACCGCCTGGCTTTTGAGAAATCTCCCTTTTCTGCCTGGTGATGGATGAGGACGTCCGTCGCCGCAGAGAGGTCACGGAAGGCCTCCCGGATTTTTTTCATCCGGTAAAGTGCCAGGCCGCGTATGGCGAGTCTTTCCGCGGTGATGTAGTGCCTTTCACCGAACCTCTTTTTTGCCGTTTCATGGGTGTTGGTCATTAACCTGACGGCCTGTTCGAGACGGCCCGCCATCACCAGGGTCAGGCTGTAATTCGGATTGCCCATGAACCTTTTTTTGTAGAGGTACTGGTCTTCTTTGACGCCTTTGGTGGCAAGCATGAATTCCTTCATGGCGCCGCTGAAATCTCCCTTTGTGGCCTTAATGCTTCCGAGCAGCATCCTGGCATTGCTCATGGCGTTCGAATCATCCGGAATCCCGTTATATTCGAGGATGTCGGCTGCCGTTGACGCCAGTTTTTCCGCCTCGGAAAGGCGTCCCTGCGCCCTCAGGATATTGGCGATCGTTGCCGAGATCGATACGGTCAGAAGGGAATCCTTTCCCCCATGTCCCAGAGATTCCGTCAGGGCCTGACGGGCTTCGACCTCCGCTTCGAGGAGACGTTCCTGTCCCAGCAGATTCATTGCCAGATGCTGCTTCATCTGAATGAGCCACCCCGGACGTTCTTCCTTCCACATCTGCGTGAGTTTTATACGCTGCCGGAGGAACTTTTCCGCCTCGATGTATTTTGCCCGGGCTTCCAGAAGATACGCTTCCATGCCCGCTATTTCAATATCGCACCGTAAAACAAACGGGGGATTCCGTCGGTTTTGCGATATGGCGCAGAACTGCACCGCATTTCTCACCGTTTGGTCGGCTTTTTCCAGCTTACCCATCAGGACGTAGTTATTGACGAGCCTTGCATAGGTTGACGGGTTTTCAGAAATCTTCAGACTTTCTTCCAAGAGCTCGACTGCGCGGCTGAAATTGCCGATGCGGCTTTCCACGGCGGCGAGGAAACGCATCACATTCGGATTGTGAACCCCGGCTTCTTCCATGCGGCGCATCGCCTCGTTATAATCGTCCAGCGCCTGCTGAAGACGGCCGAGCTCTGAGGCCGCCGTGCCTCTCCCGGTAAAAAATCTGCCGTCGGCGTTTTCCGGTATCTCCGCGTCAGCCCGCGCCTTCAGTTTTTCCGTGACGGCTTTATCGAATTGCCCCGGCTGTTCCAGGATGGTTAAAATGTCGTCGATGCGCCGCGGGGGAGGGACAAAGGTCGGGACATCCGCCATGGAAACGGACACCTGTTTTGCCTGCTCCACGGACATTTTACCGGCACATGCGGGAATTATGGATAGTACAATGACCATCAGAACCAGCGTTTTAAGGAGAGAAATGTTCGATCTGTTCATAGGGGAGCCTCTCTTTGTTACTCTTGATGAGTTCGAAATTATCGTCCTTCCGTGAAAGCCGGAATCCGGAAAGCACACAACTAATCGAAAGAACTGGATTCCGGATCAAGTCCGGAATGACATAAAGGGTTTTTCATATTTTTTACGAACTCGTCATTTTCAGATGGCCGCACAAATAGTCCCTGAATTCATCATAGCTGGCGGAGAGCATGACGGATTCTCCCGTTCTTCGATCAATGTCTTTCATGCTCTGAGGAAGATCGGGAGTCATTTTTAGGAGAGCTTGTATTTCGTCCGGAAATTTCGCCGGGTGGGCGGTTTCGAGGGACACACACAGGGGAAAATCTCCAAATCGATCCAGGTAGATCTCGAGACCACTCCAGCCCACGGCGCCGTGGGGCTCCAGGAGCACGCGGAAACGCTCGTAAACCCGCCTGATCGTTTTTTTTGTCTCGTCATCGGATACGCTGACGGAGAAGATATGACGTCTCATTTCTTCGATGTCCGGGTATCTGTGAACGGTGCCGCCGCGATCCACCGTCCCGCCGTACAGGTCAAAAAAGCGGGCGAGGTTGCTTGGATGCCCTACATTCATTGCGTTTGAAATACAGGCCCTGGATGGCGAAATTTTCCGATAGATACCTGTTTCCAAATACTTAGGAAACTCGTCATTTTCATTGGTCGGCATGACGAGTTTTTTCACAGGCAGTCCCATCCTTCTGGCATATTCGCAGCCGAGGGCATCGCCGAAATTTCCCGACGGGACGGAATACACGACTTCTTCCCCTCCCTGTGCAAGTTGAGCATAAGCCCAGACATAATAAACGATTTGCGGGAGAATCCTGCCGAAGTTGATGGAATTTGCGGAGGTCAGATTAAAACCTGAAAGCGACGGGTCGGAAAAGGCTTGCTTGACCAGATTTTGGCAGTCGTCGAACTTCCCGTCGACAGAGATGGCCTGAACGTTTTCGCCGATGGTGTCCAGTTGTTTTTTCTGTCTGCCGCTGACCTCGGCGCGGGGATAAAGGATATAGACGTCGATGCCTTCCACCCCCTTAAAGGCCTCTCCGACGGCGCTTCCCGTATCTCCCGATGTGGCTACGAGGATGTTCAGACGCGAACCTCGATTTCGAAGATAGCCCATCAGGCGGGCCATCATTCTTGCGGCAAAGTCCTTGAAAGAAGCCGTCGGTCCCTGGTCGAGCCTCATGATGTATTTGCGGTCGATAACTCTTTCCAAAGGAACCGGGTAATTGTATGATTCCGCGATGATTTTTTCGAGTATACCTTCGGGAACATCATGACGTAAAAAGGCTTTTGTCACCAGGATTGCCGCCGCGCTGTAGGGAGCATCTTTTAGAGCCATAATATCATGGTAAGCAAGAAGGGGGATCGGATCCGGCATGTAGAGTCCCTCATCGGGCGCCTGGCCCTGTAAAAGAGCCTCTTGAAAGGAAACGGTTTCCATGAACGGAACAATTCCGGAAACGGCGTTAAGGTGTCTGTTGGTGCTGTAGAAATGTATGCTTTGAAGGTGAGTCATAGCTTTTATCATTTCTGAAATGATGTTTTATCATACCGTAATAGAATATTACTTGCCCAAAAACTGACGTAGTTTGCACAGAGATTTTCTATCACAATCATGTGACACAATCAAACATGTAATTTTTTCTTGACAAACTTCTTTTTGTGCATTAATTACTATCAAAACGATAGTGATGGTAGTAATTGTTTTGGAGGTAACATGAAGCTTTCCACCAGAGCCCGGTATGGAGTCAGGTTGATGATCGCGTTGGCCCTTAATTATCCTAATGGTCCCGTCTTCTTGAAAGATATCGCGAAAGGAGAAAATATATCCGAGAAATATCTCAGTCTCATCATGATTCCTTTACGCTCGGCCGGTCTTGTAAATTCCATCCGCGGAGCACATGGAGGATACAGTCTGGCGAAAGAGCCTTCACAAATCAACCTGAAAGAGATTGTGGATGTCCTGGAAGGGGATTCCAGTCTTGTGGATTGCGTGAAAGACCCTTCAACCTGTCCGAGGGTTCCCATCTGCGTGAGTCGCGACGTCTGGGCAATGATTGGTGGAAAAATTTCTGAAACGCTGAGTGCAATCACTCTGGATACATTGGTAAAAATGAACCAGGAAAAAACTCAACAGGCGATCATGCATAATATATAACGGGCAAATCACCCAAGAGGAGAGTTTTCGAGGAGCTCTTATGAAAAGGATTTTACCATGAAAAACATATATCTGGATTATGCCGCGACGACTCCGACCGATCCGCGGGTCGTGGAGGCCATGCTGCCCTGCTTTACGGAGGTTTACGGAAACCCGTCAAGCCTCCATGCCTTCGGACAGACGGCAAAGCATCGCATAGAAGAGGCGAGGCATACGGTTGCTTTTTTTATAGGGACAACCCCGGAGGAAATAGTATTTACAAGCGGCGGGACGGAGAGCAACAACGCTGTGATTAAAGGCATCGCCGGCGCCCGACGCGACAAGGGCAATCATATCATCACGTCAAAGATAGAACATCACGCCATTCTGGAGCCCTGTCATTTTCTGGAGAAACAGGGGTTTGAAGTGACGTACCTTCCCGTCGATGAATATGGCCTGATCGATCCCGTGCATCTGGAAAAGGCGATCACGGACAAAACCATTTTGATTTCGATCATGCACGCCAATAATGAGATCGGCGCCATCCAGCCCATCGCTGAAATAGGCCGGATTGCCAGGGAGAGGGGGATCTATTTTCATACGGATGCCGTACAGACATTCGGTCACCTTCCTATCAACGTCAACGAGTTGAACGTAGACCTTCTCAGCGCATCGGGTCACAAACTGTACGGTCCGAAAGGCGTGGGCATCCTGTATGTGAGAAAGGGCGTGCGCATACTCCCCTTCATGCAAGGCGGGGGGCAGGAGAAAGGACGACGGGCTTCGACCCACAACGTGCCGGGAATCGTGGGTTTCGGAAAGGCGGTGGAATTGGCCAAGATGGAGATGGAGGATGAGAGGTTTCATCTGACGGCGCTGCGGGACAAATTGATTAATGGCATTCTCAACAAAATTCCTCATTCGCGTTTGAACGGCCATCCGACCAGAAGGCTGCCGAACAATGTCAATGTTTCCATTGCCTACGTGGAAGGAGAATCCATGCTTCTGAATCTTGATATGGAGGGAATCGCCTGTTCAACGGGTTCCGCTTGTTCTTCAACAAGCCTGGAACCATCTCATGTCCTGGCAGCGATCGGTCTTCCTCATGAGCTTATACACGGATCGCTCAGGTTTACTCTTGGGAAGCCGACGTCGGAGGAGGATATCGACCGTGTCCTCACGGTTCTGTCGGCCATTGTAGAAAAACTGCGTTCAATGTCTCCCCTGTATAAAAAGGAGGTTAAATCGTAATGGAAGCGTACAGTGAAAAAGTAATGGACCATTTCAGGAGTCCAAGAAACGTCGGCGAGATGGAAAACCACGACGGTGTCGGGAAGGTGGGAAATCCCGTATGCGGTGACATCATGGAGCTCTATATCAAGGTTAAGGACGGCGTCATCATCGATGCGAAGTTCAAAACCTTCGGTTGCGGCGCCGCGATTGCCACCAGCTCCATGGTTACGGAACTGGTGAAAAACAAGACGGTTGAAGAGGCCCTGAAAATCTCCAACCGGGCCGTTGCGGAAGCGCTGGGGGGATTGCCTCCCATCAAGATGCATTGTTCCGTTCTTGCCGAGGAGGCCCTGAAAAAGGCTCTGGATGATTACAGGCAAAGATCTGTCAAGGAATCATCTGAGAAAGCGGCATGATGTGAGGCGGTGAGCACTTGTCTGAGGGTAAAATACGTAAAAAAGTTCTGGTGGCGATGAGCGGCGGTGTCGATTCTTCCGTCGCCGCCCTGTTGCTGCAAAATGAAGGATATGACGTTGCCGGCGCCACCATGTGTCTGGGCATCGGAGGTGGCGAGGAGCAGGTAAAATGCTGCGGGCCCATGGCTGTCGACGATGCCGGACGGGTCTGCGACCACCTGAAAATACCGCACTATGTTTTGGATTATAAAGAGGAACTGGAAGAAAAGGTTATTGCCAGATTCGTCAGCGAGTATGGAAAAGGAAGGACGCCGAATCCCTGTGTGGATTGCAACCGCCATCTGAAATTCGGCAGCCTCCTTCAGAAGGCGAAAGCCATGGGTTTTGATTTTTTTGCCACCGGGCATTATGCCGCTGTCGGAAGCCGCGGCGGGGAATTATGTTTGAAAAGGCCGAAGGACCGAAAAAAAGATCAGACGTACTTTCTCTACCCTGTTCCGCATGGGGAATTGAAATCGATTTTATTTCCTCTGGCGTCTCTGACCAAGGAAGAAGTCAGGCAGGCGGCGAAAAAAGCCTCTTTGCCGGTGGCCGAAAAACTAGAAAGTCAGGATATCTGTTTTGTGACTGAGAAAAACTATCAGGCCTTTTTATCGGAGCGTGGACAGGCATTGAAACCGGGTCCGATTGTAGATGTTCGGAATAATATCATGGGAACGCACCGGGGGATTGCTTTTTACACGATCGGTCAGCGGGGCGGTCTGGGGATCAGTCACAGGACGCCGCTTTACGTCATCTCCATAGACGCTGCGGATAACCGGATCATCGTGGGAGAAAAAGAGCGCCTCAGAGCAAAGGGGCTGATTGCCGGAAATATGAATCGTCTAACTGAATTCTGGCCTGCGCAGGTTTATGCCAAGATCAGATATCGGAAAAAAGAGTCCCTGTGCGAGGTGATTTTCGAAAATGACGGGGTCAAAGTGACCTTTGCCGAAAAACAGGAGGCCATCACACCCGGTCAGTCTGTCGTCTTTTATGCGGACGACTGTGTCCTTGGGGGAGGAGAGATAGAAGAGGTTCTGCATGGAACTTGTTGAAAAGATAAACCGATTAAAAAGGGAAAGAAACGCCGTCATTCTGGCGCACAATTATCAGATCCCCGAAATTCAGGATATTGCGGATTATGTGGGAGATTCTCTGGGGTTAAGTGTTCAGGCGTCGCAAACAACGTCTGATGTGATCGTTTTCTGCGGTGTCTATTTCATGGCAGAGACGGCGAAAATCCTTTCACCGGACAGGATTGTTCTCATCCCGGACGAGAAAGCGGGGTGCCCCATGGCGGATATGATCACGGCGGATCAATTGCAAAAACTGAAGGCGGAACACCCTCAGGCAAAGGTTTTGTGTTATGTGAACACAACGGCAGCGGTAAAAGCCGAATGTGATGTCTGTTGCACCTCCGGGAATGCCGAACAGATCGTCAGAGAGGCATTTCGGAGCGAGGACGAAATCATTTTTGCTCCCGATCAGTATCTGGCCCATTATGTATCCACACAGGCCGGACGGGATTTCATAACATGGAAGGGTTTCTGTCCGACGCACGTCAGGATATTGCCGGAGAATATTTTGGAACAAAAGGAACATTATCCCGCAGCGAAGGTTATCGTGCATCCCGAATGCACAGCCGGCGTCACCGGGCTGGCCGACCGGGTACTCTCGACGGGGGGAATGTTGCGATATGCCGGGGAAACGAGCGAGACAGAATTTATCGTGGGGACGGAGATCGGCATTCTCCATCGGCTGAGAAAGGAAAATCCCGGAAAGTCCTTCTATCCCGTGTCGGAGCGGGCGGTATGTCCGAACATGAAACTGACCACTCTGGAAAAAGTCCTGTGGTCGCTTGAGGAAATGCGTTACGAAGTCACGGTGCCTGATCATATCATGGATCGGGCCAGGAACAGCCTGCAAAGGATGCTCGATTTCAGTCTCCGTCCTTCGATGTGAAAGGGAACTCCCCCGCTTACATTTCCAAAGGATCCCGTGACGCATTGTCGTCAAACGTTTAATTTTATCAGAATCTTAAAAATATGCTGAAAAGGATAACATCATGAGTAAAATCGATGAAAGATTAAAAATAGAGACACTGGTCCTGCACGGTGGTCAGGAGGCGGATCCGACAACGGGCTCACGGGCGGTTCCCATTTACCAGACAACTTCCTATCAGTTTAAAGATACCGAACATGCGGCCAATCTTTTTGGCTTGAGGGAATTTGGCAATATTTATACACGGCTGATGAACCCGACTACGGATGTTTTTGAGAAGCGGGTTACACTCTTAGACGGCGGCGTCGGGGCGCTGGCGGTGGCCAGCGGCCAGTCGGCGATTACGATAGCGCTCCTCAACATCGCTCAAGCGGGCGATGAGATCGTCTCGGCGGATAACCTCTACGGGGGTACCTATAACCTGTTTCATTATACCTTCCGCCGACTGGGGATCAACGTGCGTTTTGTGAAATCAAATGACCTTGAAGCTTTTCAAAATGCGATCACACTGAAGACAAAGGCGATTTACGCAGAATCTATCGGCAATCCGAAGCTCGATGTAGCGGACCTTGAAGGCATCGCCGGCGTAGCACACAAAAACGGCGTTCCCTTCGTTCTGGATAATACCGTTTCCCCTTATCTGCTCCGTCCCATTGATTTTGGCGTGGATATCGTTATCTATTCCGCAACGAAGTTCATCGGCGGTCACGGAACATCCATCGGCGGCGTGATCGTAGACTCCGGAAAATTTGACTGGAAAAACGGGAAATTTCCCCTCATTGCGGAGCCCGATCTGAGTTATCACGGACTCAATTTTGTGGAAGCCCTGAAGCCCATGGGAAATATCGCCTATATCATCAAGGCGCGGGTAACCCTGCTGCGGGATCTTGGCCCGGCGCTCTCTCCCTTCAATGCGTTCCTCTTTCTTCAGGGGCTGGAAACCCTTCATTTGAGGATGCCGCGCCATTCCGAGAATGCCCTGGCCGTGGCCGGTTATCTGGAAAAACACCCGAAAGTGGCATGGGTAAATTATCCGGGACTCAAATCGAGTTCCGAGCGTGGGAGAGCGATCAAATATCTTTCGAAAGGCGCGGGGGCGATCATCGGCTTCGGAATCAAAGGTGGCATAGGGGCGGGGAAGACATTTATCGATTCACTTGAGCTGATATCCCATTTGGCGAATGTAGGAGACGCCAAGACCCTGGCGATTCATCCCGCAACGACAACCCATCAGCAACTCTCCGCCGAGGAGCAACTGGCAACGGGCGTAACGCCGGATTTTATCCGATTATCCGTTGGACTGGAACATACAGACGATATCATTTCCGATATCGACCAGGCATTGGCAAAGGTTTGAAAGTGGTGAAAGGAGACGATAATGACCAATATCTATACAGATATCACTAAAACAATAGGGAAGACGCCGCTGGTGCGTCTCAATAGAATGCGGAAAGGGCTAAGCGCTGAGATTTTGGTGAAACTTGAATCCTTCAACCCCCTTTCCAGTGTGAAAGACCGAATCGGCGCCGCAATGATCGAAGCAGCGGAGGAAGCGGGGCTTCTGAACAAGGATTCGGTAATTATCGAACCTACAAGCGGAAACACGGGGATTGCCCTTGCCTTTGTCTGTGCCGCCAAGGGATACCGGCTGATGCTCACGATGCCCGATACGATGAGCCTGGAGCGGAGGCATCTCCTGGCTATTCTGGGTGCGGAGCTGGTTCTGACGGAGGGCGCGAAAGGCATGAGAGGGGCCATCGATAAAGCGGAAGAACTGGCAGGCAGCAATAAAAACAGCTTCGTCCCTCAGCAGTTCAAAAACCCCGCCAACCCGGAAATCCATCGACGGACGACGGCGGAAGAGATCTGGAGGGACACGGGCGGCAATGTGGATTATTTTATCTCAGGAATCGGCACCGGCGGCACCATCACGGGAGTCGGCGAGGTTTTGAAGAAGCGGAAACCGTCTGTCAGGATCATTGCTGTCGAACCGGCTGATTCGCCTGTTCTGTCAGGCGGGAAACCGGGACCTCACAAGATTCAGGGGATCGGTGCCGGATTTGTCCCCGATGTGTTGAACAGAAACGTCATCGACAGGATCATCCAGGTGTCCCATGAAAACGCTGGGGAAATGGCGAGGCGTATTGCGAAGGAAGAAGGCATTCTCGTGGGAATATCCAGCGGTGCTGCTCTCTGTGCGGCTTTCCAAGTGGCGAAAAGGCAGGAAGCTGCGGGCAAAACGATCGTGGCCCTCCTGCCGGACAGCGGAGAGAGGTATCTGTCGACCTGGCTCTTTCAGAAATAAGGAAAGACCCTTGCTATCTTCTGTGTCATTCCCGCGATGGCGGGGAACCATGAAAAACACTGGATTCCGGATCAAGTCCGGAATGACAATAAAAGCGTGTTTTCGCGATAATGATAATAATGCGTCAAATCAAATTTTATTACGAAGCTTTGAAGAATGAATAAAACAATAAAAGAAACAACAAAGAGCAGTTCCATTGGTGTTGTAGAAACGCAATATTACACCTATGCTGAACAGGGCAAGGAACATAAACTGGAAAGCGGCGATACATTGGGACCGATCACCCTCGCGTATGAAACATACGGAAGGTTGAATGCGGATAAATCCAATGCGATCCTGGCCTTGCATGCCCTTTCAGGTGATGCTCACGCGGCAGGTGTTCATAGGAGCGAGGATAATACAGGATGGTGGGATGATATGATCGGGCCGGGCAAGGCCTTTGATACAAATCGGTACTTCGTCATCTGCTCAAACGTCCTCGGTGGCTGCAAGGGTTCAACGGGGCCATCTTCGATAAACCCGTCGACAGGCAAACCCTATGCGTTGGATTTCCCCTTTATCACTATGGCCGACGTGGTTCATGCCCAGCGGCACCTCATAGATTTCTTAGGTATCGACAGACTGTTGTGCGTTGCAGGAGGTTCCATGGGGGGTATGCAGGTCCTACAGTGGGTTGCCTCTTACCCGGAGCGGGTGCGTTCTGCCATCCCGATTGCGACAGCGCTGAAACACTCACCCCAGCAGATTGCCTTTAACGAAGTGGTCCGGCAGTCCATTATGGCCGATCCGGCATGGAGGGAGGGGAATTATTACGAGTATGGCCAACCTGAAAAGGGCCTGTCGGTTGCCCGTATGATCGGCCACATTACCTTCATGAGCGATCAGTCCATGGAGGAGAAATTCTCCCGACGGTTGAAAAGTGACAAGTTCAGTTTCGGATTTGACGCCGATTTTGAGGTGGAGGGTTATCTGCATTATCGGGGGGCGAATTTCGTGAAGCGCTTCGACGCCAATTCCTATCTCTATATCACGAAAGCCATCGATTACTTTGATCTGTCTGGCGAAAGACTCATTCAGAGGTGGTCGGGGTTGTTTGGACAGGAAACAGGGATTTATAAGTGAGAAAC
>CAZIQY010000039.1:0-25092 GCA_964541605.1 uncultured Syntrophaceae bacterium
TCCCCGGAGATACTTCGAGCTCCCTGCAGTACATGCGGATCAACGGATCGATGGATCGATGGTGATCCGGCGCTCGGGGAAATTTTTAAACGAGGAAAGCGCGCGTGAAAACAACGGGGGGGCAACGGGGGTGAAGGATGATGATCAGCTATGGATGATTATTGAGGTTTTCTGAAGTGAGGGGGAAAAGAAAACTGGAAAGATGTCTTTTTAAGGGATGATGAAGCGGGGGGTCCCCGCTCAGGGATGATTTTTGACTCTATTCTGGAGAGGCCTTCTTCTGATCATCAGGCGGATCGGAGCTCGCACCGGGTTGTCATATCATACTGCTTTAATTGAATATCCGCTGTGTATAAAAGCAAATGCATGGAAAAATCCGCTATCCCGTAAAGGGCAGCGGGGGGATAGCGGGTATCGAGTACGAGAACCTACAATTCGATATCATGCTTCATCGTTTCTCCTCTGAGGCATGCCCTTTCTCTTATTTTCTTTACATTCCAGATAAGGCAAGGTACTGCCTCCCTTATTGACGCACAAAGATTTTTCCGCAAGTAGCTGTGGGTGAGCGGCATTTAGTCGGCAGACAGTCTTGGCAGAACCGGAGCAAAGGGATGCTACGCACAGCGCCTGTTCACTGATGCTTGCCGCCAGTTATAGACATTTTTTACTTGCGTGGATTCCAATCGAAAAATGTGATAGTTAGGCACTTATTGGAAGTAAGTATTAAAGCCCAATTTAATTACAAAATTTCACCCGAACATGTTTATGAAGGGAGACATGAAATTGATCTTAGGATCTCGTTTTCCGAAAAAGACAAGAGGGGCTGCGTATCGATAGGTTAGAACAGCACTTTGGTAAAGTTAAAGCCTGATGGGGAATAGCCATGCGCATAGACTTTGTAGAAATTCGCAACTTCCGGCGTCTTGCGGCGATCCGGATCGACTTTTCCGATAAGACCACACTTTTTGTCGGTGCGAATAATAGTGGCAAGACATCAGCAATTACCGCGCTGCGCAATTTCTTAATCCAGCAAAATGCCTTTTCCGTGTACGATATCCCTTTATCGTTCTGGGCGGCCATTGATAAACTTGGTCATGTTTTTGAGAAAGACGAGAGCGATGAACTACATCTAAAGTGGAGAGAATTCCTACCCTCGCTCGATTTGTGGCTTAAGGTCTCCGAGAGCGAAATCCACCACGTTGCTCATCTTATTCCGACTCTGGACTGGCGCCCTGATGAAGGGATCGGCGTTCGTTTGCAATTGGAGCCTGAAAAACCTGTTGAACTCCTACAAGCATATCTGAAAGCGAAGAAATCCGCGTGCGACACGCTGGACGCAAAGCTACCGAATAAGGCCGATGATAGCACCGCCGCAAAGCAGGTCGAAACAGAGAAAGGTGAGGAAGGAACGTGCAGAAAATTTGCACTCTGGCCTGAGAGCCTTATGGATTTTCTAAAGAAACGCATGTCCAATTTCTTGACAGTGAACGCCTTCCTGCTCGATCCATCCAAAAAGGCGCTTCCAAAAGATGGTGTGGCCCAGCCTCAAGAACTTCCTGCCGAGGCAGAACCTCTTGGCGGTAATCCTTTCAAGGGCCTAATTGAAATCGATGAGGTACCTGCCCATCGTGGCTTGAGTGATTACGCGGGGATCGCAGGAGATGAGGCTGAATCCGATCAAAACGAACGGCAGAGCAAACAAATGCTAACCAGTCAACTACG
Organism: uncultured Syntrophaceae bacterium; assembly: GCA_964541605.1. Classification (GTDB taxonomy): domain Bacteria; phylum Desulfobacterota; class Syntrophia; order Syntrophales; family UBA2185; genus CAZIQY01. Next base: position 1,723 of record CAZIQY010000039.1, read on the forward strand.
TGCCTATTACGGAAAACATCTTGATCCCTATAAAGCGCCAGGGCCATCGGATATCTTGGCCCTGGAAGCAATTCATGAAGCACAGATTGTTTTCGATGAAAAACTGAAGGATTGTTTCAAAACACCCCTTGACGAACTGGAAGGCCTCGGCTATCCAGGCGTTGCTAATCCACGCTTGATCATTTCCACATCCCTGAAGCCGGTAGAAGGTCTCAAACATCAATCCGCAGTTCAGTACGACGTCGCACCATCACAAGCAAAGGGTGCGGCTCTGTATCGGCTGCCCGAGCAATGCAACGGGCTCGGATATCAGAATCTTATTTCCATGGTTTTTCGATTGATCAGCTTTCGCGATGACTGGATGAAAGTCGGCAAGGCCGCTCAAACAGATGAAGAAGCGGGTGCACATTCCAGTTCGAGACCACCACTCCATCTTGTCCTGTTGGAAGAACCTGAGGCGCATTTGCACGTGCAGGTGCAACAAGTCTTTATTCGCAAGGCCTATGATGTTCTGCAAAATCATTCTGACTTAAGAGAAAAAGGAAGTCCGCTTTCGACGCAGCTTGTTGTCAGCACGCATTCGGGCCATATCGCCCATGAAGTCGAATTTGCTGATATGCGCTATTTCCGCAGGCACTTCGCACTCAAACCAGAAGAGACACCTACATCAACTGTTGTAAATTTGTCGGAGATTTTCGGTACCCCTGATGAAACGGCAAAGTTTGTTTCGCGTTATCTTCGATCGACTCATGCAGATCTGTTTTTTGCAGATGGAGCGATAATGGTGGAGGGTGCTGCAGAACGTATGCTCGTTCCACATTTCATCCGAAATCGCTACGACAAGCTGCACAGCTGCTACGTCACACTCCTGGAAGTAGGCGGAAGCCATGCCCATCGCCTGAAGCGGTTGATTGAACATTTGGGCCTCAATACCCTCATCATAACCGATATTGATGCTGTAGATAAATCAACACACAAAGTTAAGCCTGAAAGAGCCAAGGGTTTAGTCACGGCCAACAATGTGCTTAAAGAGTGGCATCCTGCGAAAACATCACTCGACGACTTGCTGGACATTAAAGAAGAAAATAAAGAGAAAGTTTACGATGCTTTCTTCTCCATACGGGTGGCTTACCAAACACCGTTGCAAGTGGCCCTAAGTGAACAAGCGGCTGCTTCGACTGCGACACCGAGAACATTTGAGGATGCGTTGGTATTCAAAAATATGGAGTTCTTTCGCGATGCAGACGGTTTGGGACTGGTCAAAAAATTTAAGGACGCAATAGGAAGTAGTGAGAGCATCGTCGCCTTGCACGACGTCATATTGGAGGCACTTGGAAAGGCTGATAAAGCCAAGTTTGCCTTGGACTTGCTGTATTCCAAAGATCCATCATTAATCCAAGTACCTGAATACATCCATCAAGGACTAACCTGGCTGGAAAATAAATTATTACAGCGCCAGCAGGAAGTTCAAATTACACAAAGCGGCAAAGAAGGTTCTCCGGGCGAGGGTGAGAAATGATGGAAAAGTCATTTGCGCCTACTGACGATCATTTCGATGCCGATGCTGACGAGCTGATTGCAAAATGTGTGGCTGCGGAACCACCAGTTAGTTTTTTCCTATTTGCCGGTGCAGGTTCCGGCAAAACGCGCTCATTGGTGGAAGCTCTTCATGTGATCAAAGGAACCACTGCTCATCGAATGAGGCTGACTGGCCGAAAAATCGGTGTTATTACATTCACAAATAAGGCGTGTGATGAAATCAAGCATCGCCTTGAATATGATGATCTTTTTGCTGTCTCCACGATTCACAGCTTTGCCTGGTCGCTCATAAAAGGACTTAACCACGACATTAGGGAGTGGTTGACGATTAATTTACAGGCTGAAGTTGCAGATCTTGAGGAGAAAGAGCGCAAAGGAAGACCTGGCACGAAAGCGTCCATCGACAGGTTAAACGCAATCGCGGCAAAAAGTGAACGGCTGAAGATTCTCGATGACATAAGAAGCTTCATTTACAATCCGGATGGTGACAATCGAGAACGTAATTCCCTAAATCATGCAGAGGTCATCAAGATCACTTCTTCATTTCTCACCGCAAGGCCGATGATGCAGAGTCTATTGGTGAATAAATTTCCGATTCTTCTTATCGATGAGAGCCAAGATACAGATAAGGAGCTTATCGAAGCACTGTTCAGCGTTCAGGCAGCTTTGAGGCACAAATTTGCCCTTGGTATCATCGGTGACACCATGCAGCGAATCTATACCGCCGGCAAACTGGACCTTGGTGGTAACTTGCCGGATGATTGGGCTACACCGAGCAAAAGGATGAATCACCGCTCATGTCGACGCATCATTGCGTTGATCAACCGAGTTCGATGGGCTGTAGATGGCCAAGAACAGCAATACCGAAGCGACAAAGGCGAGGGTTTTGTCCGCCTTTTCATATTACCAGATGGAAGCGCCGATAAATCGGACGTAGAACATAAAGTCTGTATGAGGATGGCAGACATTACGGGCGATCCAGGCTGGAGCAATCCCGACGAAAGCGTGAAGACTCTCATATTGGAGCATCACATGGCGGCTAATCGACTTGGTTTTTTGCCCTTATGGGATGCACTCAGCGGGGTGGATAGGCTACAAACCGGGCTGAGAGATGGATCGCTGCCCATTCTGCGTTTCTTTTCTCACCTCGTTTTACCCTTGGTCAAGGCCTATAATGCAGGCAATCGCTTCGCCGTAACAGCAATGATCCGCAAACATTCGCCCCTGCTGGAAAAGAAAGCTCTTGAAGAATGCACGCCCCATCAACGGAGTCAAATTGAAAAGGCCAGGCTAGCGGTTGATTCATTGGCGGCTCTTTGGTCCACGGGCAATACGCCCACCTTTTTACAGGTACTGAGGACGGTACATGAAACGAATCTATTTGAGATACCGGCAATCCTCCACCCATTTGCAAAGCGTGGTGACGAACCCACGGAAGAACCTGACGAAACTGAAGACAACAAAAGAGATGAACTGACCGCCGTGCGTAAATTCTTGGAAACATCCTTCAATCAAATTGAATGCTATAGTCAATACATCCAAGGTGAGGCTCAGTATGATACGCATCAAGGCATCAAGGGACTGGAATTTCCGCGTGTCTGCGTGATTATGGATGACTCGGAAGCACGAGGTTTTATGTTTTCCTATGAGAAACTTTTTGGGGCAAAAGAAGATTCGACTCGTCGGGACCCAGGGCAAGAGACTTCAATTGATCGGACAAAACGGCTCTTTTATGTTACGTGTAGCCGTGCTGAGGACAGCCTGGCTCTTGTTGCATACACCTCAGCACAAGACGCCGTACGAAATCACGTAATAAAGGAAGATTGGTTTAAAGAGGAGGAAATTGAAGTTTGGACAGTTACTTAATGACTCGTAAGGGTTGTCGGTTGGACCAATCACTGCGGCTTGACGATGCGTAATGCATGGAAGGTGGAAGATGGATGCGATTGACAAAGAGCCTTTTTCTGTTCGCTTCGGAATTGCAACCGGCCCCTTAATTGATACTGATTTTCCCGCAACGGCGCGAGATGGCCTTTGGCACGTCCTCAACAGGGCGGTTAAGCTGAAACGTACCGAGGGATGGATAGCAATTACCAATGAATTGCTTCGACTGCGCAGGTTGCGGGAACCTTACGACGAAGCGAATGCCGCAGATGTGGCCGCTCACCATCTCCATAATCTCCAATGGGACCGAGCCTACATTTTGCGAGCGTGTCCATGACATTCTTCTCGCACCCGAGATTGAGTATGACTGGAATGGCAATCCTGACGAACGTGTCTGTATTGAAGATGTCCGTCGTGACTTTGAAGCAGACATAAATCAACTTTTCGCTGAAGAAGGGATCGCTTACAGGATGACGGACGGTCACCTATACCGCCCAGGGCGACTTCACTCCCAACGCATATCTGCCAAGTCTCAGGTTGTGCTTCGAGACCAGCGCCTCAAAGAAGCCCGCTTGCATTTTGCAAAAGCTCAGCGCTTTTTTGCCACTTGTCCGGATCCAGACCTACCAAACGCCATCAAAGAGGCTGTTTCGGCACTTGAGGCAGCAACGAAATCTCTCTTCCCGAAACGTAATAATGATTTTGAAAAGTGCCTGAAGGAAATACGTGACGCTGACGGTGAAGGCATCCCGCCAACGGTATTGAATGGGATCATGGCAACGTATCGCTTTCGAGGAGCTGGCGAACTCGTCGCCCACGGCGGCGCTAAAGGTGGAAAGCCGACAGCCGCTCTAACAGAGTGGGTACTCTCCGTGGTTGCTTCCTCAATAATATATCTTTGGGATCTTGCCATCGCAACTGAAGATGATGTGCCGCCGTTCTAATTTCAAGATCACGACGGCACTTTTGTGACATACAAAATATCGCCCATCCGTGTCCCTTCCCCACATAATCATTGACTAAATTCCCGAATGGAGTATATTTCTCCCCGATTTCTCAGGGAAATTGGGGGAAATCGCGGTTATATTTACACGGGCCTTAACCAATGCGTGAAACGAAAGTGAATGTAACGGCGCACTATGGACCTGACCCCTTACCACGCCAAATATTTCGCCTACGAGCTGACGAAGCGCTGCTCTTCCGACAGCCTGCAAAAGCTCACTTCATCCCTGTCCGACGCCCAGGTTGATCTCAATCCCCATCAGGTTGAGGCCGCCCTATTCGCTTTCCGTTCACCCCTGTCAAAGGGTGCTATCCTGGCTGATGAAGTCGGTTTAGGAAAGACCATCGAGGCAGGTATTGTCATTTCCCAGAAGTGGGCGGAGCGTAAGAGAAAGATCCTGATTATCCTGCCCTCCAACCTCCGCAAGCAATGGAATCAGGAGCTTCTGGATAAATTCTTTTTGCCCTCAATAATTATGGAGGCCAGGTCCTTCAACCAGGAAATCAAGAAGGGGCATCTCAATCCCTTCGATCGGAAGGAAATAGTGATCTGTTCCTATCATTTTGCCCGGACGAAGGACGTGTATCTGGCGAAGATCCCTTGGGACCTTGTGGTAATCGATGAGGCGCACCGGCTGCGAAATGTTTACAAGAACTCCAACAAGATCGCCAATACCATCAAGGTCGCTGTCGCGCATGCTCCAAAGCTGCTGCTGACGGCCACGCCCCTGCAAAACACCCTGATGGAGCTTTACGGGCTGGTGAGCGTGATTGACGACTATACCTTCGGTGACCTGAAGAGCTTCAAGAGCCAGTTCGCCCGGCTGGCAAATGGCGACCGTTTCGACGACCTGAAAGAGCGCCTGAAGCCGATTTGCAAGCGGACCTTGCGCCGGCAGGTTTTGGAATACATCAAATACACCAACCGTATCCCGATTACTCAGGAGTTCTATCCCACAGAGGCCGAGCAAAGGCTCTACGACCTTGTTTCCGATTATCTGCAAAGGCCGAACCTCTATGCCTTGCCGTCCAGCCAACGGCAGTTGATGACCTTGATCCTGCGCAAACTCCTTGCCTCCTCGACCTATGCCATCTCCGGGACCCTGGTGGCGCTTGCCCAGCGATTGACCCATACACTGACTATTCAAAAGACGGATAGTAGCGCGGATGATCTCATCGCAGACCAAATAGACGACTTCGATCAGATCAAAGAGGAGTGGGGAGAAGAAGAGGAAGACAGCGCTGAGACGGCCGAGGCCAAGCCACAAGACTCCTTGGGGCCTGAAGACATCGAAGGCATCAAGGCGGAACTTGTCACCCTTGAGGAGTTCGTTACACTTGCCAAGGCCATTCGGAAGAATTCGAAAGGAGAGGTGCTGCTCACCGCCCTGAAAAAGGGCATGGAATTAGCTGCTGCTAAAGGTGGCCGCAGAAAGGCGATCATCTTCACCGAATCGACGCGAACCCAGGAATACCTGAGAACCATTCTGGAGAACACGGAATATGCCGGAAGGATCGTCCTTTTCAACGGGTCAAACGGGGATCGGAAATCGCAGGAGATTTACCGTGCCTGGCTGAATAGGCATCAGGGTACGGATCGCGTGTCCGGTTCCAAAGCCGCCGACCTAAGGGCCGCTATCGTGGATTACTTCCGTGAGGAGGCGGCCATCATGATCGCCACAGAAGCCGGCGCCGAGGGGATCAATCTGCAATTCTGTTCCCTCGTGGTCAACTACGACCTGCCATGGAACCCGCAGCGGATCGAGCAGCGCATCGGCCGGTGCCATCGTTACGGCCAGAACAACGACGTGGTGGTGGTCAATTTCCTCAACAAGAGCAACGCCGCCGATCAACGCGTCTACCAACTGCTCGCCGAGAAATTCAAGCTTTTTGACGGTGTCTTCGGGGCCAGCGACGAGGTCTTGGGCAGTATCGAATCAGGCGTTGATTTCGAGAAGCGGATTGCCCGGATTTACCAGGAGTGTCGGACCGAAGCGGAGATTCAGGCCTCCTTCGACGCCCTGCAGGCGGAGCTGGAGACGCAGATCGACGAGACCATAAACCAGACGCGCCAGCGCCTCCTGGAAAATTTTGACGAGGAGGTTCACGAAAAGCTGCGGATGAACCTGGAGGCAAGCAAAGACTATCTGTCCAAGTACGAAAACTGGCTGTGGGACATCACCCGGTACTACCTGGAACCTTACGCCGATTTCAGTACGGCGGATCATTCCTTCACGCTGAAAAGCAACCCTTTCTCCCGCGAAAAGATCCATCCCGGCCCTTACCGGATCGGCAAGTATATCGAGGACGCCAATGTCTACCGGATCGGCCATCCCCTGGCGCAGCGCATCATCGAAAAATGCAAGGCCCTGACGCCGCCGAATCGCGACGTGACGTTCCAGTACTCCGCCACCCCGAAGAAAATTACCGTTCTGGAATCCCTCTGTGGACGTTCCGGCTGGCTGTCCGCCACCAGTGTGACAATTTCTTCTTTTGAAATGGAAGACCATCTGATATTGCATGGATGCTGCGATGACGGAAGCGAGCTGGACGGTGAAACCTGGCGGCGTTTTTTCTCCCTGCCGGCCACGGAGGGAGCGTCCGCCAGCAGCATGAGCGCCGATATGACGCGCTTGCTGAAGACGCAGCTTGAACGGCAAAAGCAGGGGATCGTCGACGGGATCGGCACGAAGAACGCCGCGTATTTTGAGGTTGAACTGGACAAACTCGATAAATGGGGAGAAGACCGGAGAAATTCCCTACGGCAGACCTTGAAGGAACTGGACGACCGGATCAGGGAGCAGAAAAAGCTGGCCAGGCTGGCCCCCAACCTGCCGGAGAAATTACAGCGCGAAAAGGAAAGACGGCAGTTGGAGGGAAAAAGAGACGAGGCCTGGCGGGAATATGACGGCGCTGCCAGGGACATCGAAAAGAAGAAGGACCAACTTATCGACGAGATAGAAAAGAAGCTGAAACAGGAAGTGACGGAACAGGAATTATTCACGATTCGCTGGAATATGCTATAACCCTTCGACAATTGGAGAGCGTTGCATGGTAGAAACAGAAAAAATGGACTTAACGTCGGCAAACATTGCCGATGAACAGCGGCAAAAGCTCAAGGAACTCTTTCCGGAGGTCTTTACCGAGGGTGCGAAGATCGACTTTGAGCGGCTCAAGCTCACCCTGGGAGAAATGGTTGATCCGGGAAAGGAACGCTTCGGCATGAACTGGCCGGGCAAGGCCGACTGTTTCAAGATCATCCAGCAGCCAAGCATCGCCACCCTGACGCCCAGCCGCGAGGAATCAATTGCTTTCGACACCACGGAAAACCTCTTCATCGAGGGCGACAACCTGGAGGTCCTGAAGCTGCTCCAGAAGTCCTACTTCGGCAAGATCAAGATGATCTACATCGATCCGCCCTACAACACGGGCAACGATTTCATCTATCCTGACAATTACAGCGAGAGCCTGGACACCTACCTCCGCTACACGGGCCAGATCGATGACGAGGGCCGGAAATATTCTACGAACACCGAAGCCGATGGGCGTTTCCATTCCAAGTGGATGAACATGATGTATCCCCGGCTGTTCCTGGCGAGGAATCTGTTGAAGGAAGACGGTGTCATTTTCACGTCAATCGACGATAAAGAAGTTAACAACTTACGCGCCCTAATGAATGAAGTCTTCGGCGAAGACAATTTTGTTGCACAGATCACATGGAAAAGCAGAAAGTATCCGGACGCTCGCGCTAAAACAGGTGTTTCCACTGACCATGAATACATTCTAATTTATAACAGATCGGATTTTGGAAGGTTGCGCGGGATTGAAAGAGACGAGACAAAATTCTCAAATCCCGATAATGATAGACGCGGTCCATGGATGAGCCGGAGTCTATTAGGTCTTGCTACTAAGCAACAACGCCCAAATCTGCACTATGCTATCAAAGATCCGGAAAAGGGAAATATCTTTGAGCCACCAGCAGATACCGGTTGGCGGTACGCCAAAGATCGGATGGAAGAACTCATCGCTACAAATTGCATCTTATTTCCATCGAAGCCTGACGGCCGCCCAAGAGAGAAGAAATTTCGATCGGACATGCAATCAGAAATGATTGCCTTTCCAACCATAGTTGATGATACCTTTACAGCTGATGGGACAGTTGAAATACGCAACCTATTTGGAGGGGAAGTATTCGATTTTTCGAAGCCATCAAACTTGATCAAGAAGTTATTGGTCCAAGGAGCCGACAAAGACGCTGTCGTATTGGATTTCTTCTCTGGATCATCCTCCACCGCCCATGCCACGTTCGACTTGAACAAGGAGGATAGAGGCAGCCGTAAGTTCATCATGGTGCAACTGCCTGAGCCTACTGATGAAAATTCTGAAGCCTACAAAGCCGGCTTCAAGACCATCGCAGACATCGGCAAGGAGAGAATCCGCCGGGTCATCAAGAAGATCCAAGCGGAACATGAGGAAAAGAAAGACCTGTTTTCCGGCAACAAGCCAGCCCTGGACCTGGGCTTCAAGGTCTTCAAGCTCCAGCCATCCAATTTCAAGCTTTGGGACGGCGAAGTGGCCAAGGATAAAGACTCCATCGAGAGGCAGCTTGCCCTCTTTGTCGAGCATATCAACCCGAAAAGCTCCCAGGAGGATATCCTCTATGAAATCCTCCTGAAATCTGGTTTCCCGCTGAGCACTACAATTGAAAAGATTAAGTTGGCCAAGAAGACCGTCTTCAGTTTGGCGGATGGGTCCATGTTCATCTGCCTGGAAAAGGAACTGACGCCGGAGGTCATCAAGGCCATGGCCGAGCAGAAGCCAATCCGCGTTGTCTGCCTGGACGAGGGGTTTAAGGCCAACGATCAGCTCAAAACGAACGCGGTCCAGATCATGAAGACCCGAAACATTACGTTCCGCACGGTATAGCCATGAAGCTCCAATTTGACGCCCAGCAGCAGTTTCAGATCGACGCCGTCAACTCTATCGTGGACATCTTCGACGGCCAGCCGCTCCACCAGGGAGATTTTGAAATCCGGTTCGACACATCCTATGAAAACCTGTTGAGCGGCCAGGTCCAGACGGAACTGGGAATGGGCAACCGGCTGCTCCTCAAGGACGAAGCCGTCCTGGCGAACGTCCACCGGGTTCAGGACGCAAACGCCATCGACCGGACCCCGTCCCTGCAGGGCTACCACTTCAGCGTGGAGATGGAAACGGGTACGGGCAAGACCTATGTCTACCTGCGTACCATCTTTGACCTGAGCCGGAAATACGGGTTCAAGAAATTCGTCATCGTCGTGCCCAGCGTGGCCATCCGCGAAGGCGTCCTGAAGAACCTGGAGATCACGAAGGATCATTTCAAGGCCCTCTTCAACAATATCGAGTACGAATATTTTGTCTATGACTCCCAGAAGATCAACCGGCTGCGGCAATTCGCCGTGAGCAACTCGATCCAGATCATGGTCATCAACATCGATGCCTTCAACAAGAAGGACATTGCGGTTATCTTCAAGGAAAACGATAAGCTTTCGGGCCGGCAGCCCATCGAGTTCATCACCGCCACCAACCCGGTCGTCATCATCGACGAGCCCCAGAGCGTCGATAATACACCCAAGGCCCAGGAGGCGATCCGGTCCCTGAATCCCCTCTGTACCCTGCGCTATTCGGCGACGCACCGGAACCTCTACAACCATGTCTACAAGCTGGACCCTATCAAGGCCTACGAGATGCGGCTGGTGAAGCAGATTGTCGTGGCGGAAGCCAAGGGCGCCAACACCTTCAACGACGCCTACGTCAAGCTGGCTGTAGTGGACAACACCAAGGGAATCACGGCTAAGATCGTCATCCATGAAAACCGGCCGGGCGGGGTCCGGGAAAAGACCGTCAAGGTGAAACAGGGGGCGGATCTGTTCCTCCTATCCGGAGAACGGGAAGCCTATCGCGACGGTTATGTGGTCTCGGAAATCACCGCCGAACCGGGCAATGAGTTCGTCGGCTTCAGCAACGGCCGTGTCCTGCGTTTGGACGAGGAACAGAGCGGCATCCGGGAAGACCTGATGAAGGTCCAGATCAGAAATACCATCCGGAAGCACCTGGAAAAGGAACTCCAGGTCAAGGACAAGGGGATCAAGGTCCTCTCCCTCTTCTTCATCGACCGGGTGGCCAATTACCGAGCCTATGACGAGGAGGGGAAACCCGTTAAAGGAAAGTTCGCCCTCTGGTTTGAAGAGCACCTTCAGGAACTGCTTGCCCAGCCCCGTTTCCAGGGACTCCTGCCTTATCCGGTGGAGAAGCTCCACGACGGCTATTTCTCCCAAGACAAAAGGGGCGTTCTGAAGGATACGCGCGGGAATTCCGAGGCAGATGAGGACACCTACACGAAGATCATGCGCAACAAGGAACAACTCCTCTCCCTGGAGGAACCGCTACGCTTTATCTTCAGCCATTCCGCTCTGCGGGAGGGATGGGACAACCCCAACGTCTTCCAGATCTGCACCCTGAACGAGACAGCCTCTGTCCTGAAGAAGCGCCAGGAGATCGGCCGGGGCCTGCGGCTGCCCGTTAACCAACTGGGCGAGCGGGTCTTTGATGAAAACCTCAACAAGCTGACCGTGGTGGCAAATGAAAGCTATGAGGACTTTGCCCGGACCCTGCAGAAGGAATATGAGGAGGATTGCGGCGTCACCTTCGGGAAGATTCCGCGCGCCGGCTTTGCCCGTATCACTCACCTGGTGGACGGGGCGGAGGCAATGCTGGGGCGGGACGAATCCGAGAAGATCTGGAACGCCGCCCGGGAAAAGGGCTATCTCGATGGAGAGGGCCGGATTACAGCTGCCTTCAAGCCGGGACCGGGCTTCGTCTTTGACATCGGCGAGGAATTCCGGGACGTGGAGCATAAGGTTCTGGAGGTGATGGAATCCTGGCGCGTGGAGCGGCATATCCGGAAAGACGAGGACGAGCGGCCCCTCAGGATCAACAAACAGATATTTCTGGATGAGAACTTCAAGAAGCTTTGGGACCGCATCAAGGCCCGGACCACCTATTCCGTTGAGTATTCCACGGAGGAGCTGGCCAATCGCGCCATCGAGGCCATCGGAAAGATGGAAAAGATCGAGCCCGTGCGCATCTCCTACCGGGAGGCGCTCCTCAACGCCGCCTACAAGGGGATCGACACCGCGGAGATCCGCAGCTCCATCACCGACATCGCCTTTGCCGGCGTACTGCCCGACATCATCGCCTACGTCCAGAAAGAAACGGAGCTGACTCGCTCAACCATTGCCCGGATCCTGATCGAATCGGGCCGCCTGGCGGAATTCGCCGTCAACCCACAGCGCTTCATGGACGCCGTGGTGGGGATTCTCAAGCGGGAGCTGCACCGGCTCATGATCGACGGCATCAAGTATGAAAAGATCGCCGACCAGGAATGGAGCATGCGGCTCTTCGAGGACAAGGAGATCATCAGCTACCTGACGAACCGCCTGGAGGTGAAGAAATCGGTTTATGACGCCGTGGTCTACGACTCTGAAATCGAGCGGCAGTTTGCCGAGGAACTGGAACGGCGGGAGGACATCAAACTCTTCGTCAAGCTGCCGGGCTGGTTCAAGGTTGAAACGCCCATCGGGGAATACAATCCCGACTGGGCGATCCTAAAGCATGACGATACGGTACTCTATCTGGTGCGGGAAACCAAGGGCACTAAAGACTTCGAGAAGCTGCGCAACGCCGAGGCGGAAAAGATCCGCTGCGGCCGCCGGCATTTCGAGGAACTGGGTGTCGATTTCGCGGTGGTGGTGACGGCGGGGGAGGTGTAGGTCCTCTAAATGTATGACAGAGAACAAATCCAGAGTGCCACGGACGAAATCCGTACCTCGGATGCAATTGTAGTTCTCGGTGCTGGAGTGTCCTTCTCGGCCGGTATGCCCCTAGCCGGTCAGCTAGTTCCTTTGATCTGGCATACTTTAGAAGATCATCCGAATGTCTTGAGACAAGTATGCGATGACATTGGTGTGGCTCCTTGCTCTGCGAAGCACGTCATTGGTGATGATTGGAATCGAAGCTGTGTAGCTTTTGCTGGAATTGCAGCCAATAGGGATGCTCGGCGAACATTCCAGCATTGTTTTACGAACCTGAATCGTGAGCGGGCGGTTACACCATCTCCCACCCATATTGCCCTCGCCCGATTAATCCACTCGAATCAAGTATTACAGATAGTCTCCCTGAACTGGGATACGCTGCTAGAATGTGCTTTCACCCGACGCTATGGTATTAGCATCAACGCCCAGGGGACTAGACTCTGGAAGCCTCATGGCGATTGTGCACGCCCCGAAGATGAATGGATTCTTCCTAATGAGCCTGGCGTTGTGCCTGAGGAGATGGCCAACCACTTAAATAAATTGGCGGCTGAACGACCCCGTATCCTGTTAATTGTCGGATATTCGGAACGTGATGATGTCGTCATTAAGCGATTAATTCAGCCCTTTGAGAATCGATGGAGAGTATTTCGCATCGGCCCGGATGCAGTTGGGGAGGGTGCAATCCTCTTAAGTGCACAAGAGGCACTTTTGCAACTGGCAGAAAATCTATCACCTGAGCCAGATATCCTCGGATGGGATTTCGTCACTTTTGAAAATCAGAGAGGAATCGAAGCGGCAATAGCCGGTGAGCGATTGGGGCCACGCGATGTTGACGCCTGCCCACGCCTGCCACATTATGATTCGGCTCTACGCGATCTGGAGTTATTGCATGTGGCCAACATCATGGGGGTTGCGGGCTCTGGGAAATCAATCACCGCTTGGCACTTGGCTAAGGAGTATAATCGCCAGGGTTGGGAAGTCCTGTGTCCAGATCCAGCGACCTTCCAAGAAGTTGAAGCTTCGATCCAAGCGGTTGGGTTCTCAAAATGGAAACGCGTTCTCGTGATCGAAGACACGCAGATCTTTCCATCTCGCTTAATAGAGCGGCTATCCGAATTGGCCAGTCCGGACCTAAAGCTTATCTTAGCCACTACTGATGCCAAAGGGGAGAAACCAAGATCAATCCAGATTCCTGCGAAGATCGCTGTTGAAATTCTGGCCACGGAGTTCCGTAGTCGTCGGGATGAAGTATTGCCAATCGTACGACGCTTTGACTCGCATGTTGGTGATGAGTACTTGGCTACGCCACTTGAACGTCGTATTGAAGACGCGGCTAAGTCTGATACGCCGTGGCAGTTTGCGTTCGTCCTTCGAGGGGGATGGCGGCAAGCACGGGAGCACCTGAACGCACTTCGCGATTTCGATCGCGCCGACTTGCTGCTAACACTGATAGCTGCACGCCATCTCCTATCGCTGGATGTGGGGTGCAGTGAAGAGACCATCGTCAGTGATGCAATGGTAATCGGTCGTTCTGAGGAGTGGGTCCGATCAGGGATTGCTCTGCTTTATCAGCGTGGCGACATACTCCCGTCTGGTCCGTTGCGATGTCTTCATGGTCAAGCCGCCGCCATTGTAATCCAAGCTTCATTGAAGGATCGCCGGGAGGATACTTTCCCTCTGATAGTGGCTGTTTTTAGGAGTTTGGTTGCAAATATTTCTGTGCCGAGTAGTGGTATGCGCTGGTTACTGGAAGAGGTCCTTGGCGCAGAGGGGTTTCGCTATCGAGCATCAAATCAAGAAGGCTTTTTCCAGCCATCGCATCTCAATGCATTATTAGGCAGGATGCTCCGCAGTTCAGAACCAACGACCCGCCGCGAAGCCGCCTTCCTATTAAGTCGATTGCTCTGGTATCGAGAATTACAGGTAGATAGGCTCCTCAATGAGGCGTCAACGCTCGCTCTCTGGATTGAATCTGCAACTGGCGAAAACGCATATGCTATCGGCGACCTATTGAACAGCCTGCATTACCCTAACGGGGCCGTTGCACAGCAAGTCGTTGAATTAACCGATCCTGAAACTGTTTGGGCGCGCGTGGCGATGAGCGGCCCGTCCGATGGTTACGCGTGGGGGCACTACCTCGGAAGATTGGCAGCAGCCGGAGGTGATGAATGGCGTGCCCGAATGAAGAGTGTATTGCCTAAGGACCTTCTTGCTCGGTCCATAAGCGATTTCAAGCCCTCCGATATAGAGGACTTGGCGGAATTCGTTCAAGGGGTTGCCTGCTTTGATTTTGATTTCGGGCTCGCATGTTTGAAACAGACGGCACCTGTCTTTCAGCAGGCCTTTGCTGATAATGCTTTCAATGCTTACAGTGCCGTTCGGAGACTACAGTTTGGTCTTCTCGGGCATGGGCTTTTCGGAGAAAAGAACCCCTCTCGGATACAACGAAATATTTCTCGACTCATGACTGAGGGGATTCGTGCTAATTGTATTGCCGCGGGAATAGTGGCATGCCGCTTTGGCGATTGGGAAACTTACGCTTGGATACTCGACTGGGTGCACAAAGTTAATCCAAAGAAACATCGAGAGATTGTCGACGCCCTTGACTGGGAGATGCTCGACGCCCGATCAGCAGAATTTTGGACATCTCCATGTCGAGAGTTCAGACTATTATTATCACATCTCAGGATAGAAAAAGACGGTCAACCTGTTCGTAAATGGGTGGCAGAACATGTTGATCGTATCGACGAAATTGATCCAATTCTTTCAGGCGTTTCTCCTGAAGCAGCGATCGCCGTCTTCCGAAAGGGAGGTCGAGTCAATCTGGGCGGTCACAATGGCTCCGATTGGAGTTTGCAAGCGTGGGCGATAGCAAGGATTGCCGAAATAGAACCCAAAGCCGCAACAGACATTCTCGATGCAAATCGTGATCACATTGTTGCTCATCTCTCAAAATTCGAGGAGATTGATGCCGAGGAATTCCCGGTTTTTCTGAGGCTAATCTCAGATCTTGCACCCTCCCTATTAACTCGATTTTGTGCCGCCGTTAACCTGCAATTAGCCACTGAAACCTGGCCTAAAATACTCCATGTGGATCGGAAGGAAGTTCGACGAGGCGGAAGAAAGGTGCTAAAGATCATCAGCGAAAATGGCAACGGCGAAATAAGGAGGCTTGCAGAAAGACTGCTGGCCCGACCTTCTTAAGAAGCAGGTAAGTTCCAAGTAAAGTATATTCAACCTTGGCTTTGGCATTTATTTTTGATCCATACGATATGACATTCATCTTAAATTATGATTTATAATTTCAATTGGATATTGTTGCTATCTTTGATCGTTTCCAGCCAACTTCTTTATCACGGCATTCCAATGCTTCATCAGGCTTTCTGCATCGATGACCACGTTCTGCGGCGGTATAGAAAGACGGTAATTTCCAGATCCATCGTTCTCGATGATTTTCCCGTCCTTCGCCAAGGTGAGACTTCTGAGTTCGTTCCTCAGCCTTGAAATGAACTGAGTCGCTCCGGTTCTTGAAGCGAAATCTTCCCGGTGTACCCAGCCACGTCCATCTTTTTTCAAAGCAATGCCGAAACATAGAAGCAACTCCAGAGATCTGTCTGTGACGCCAGCCGGCGAATCGTTAATCATTATCAGATTGCGTTTCTCCAACAGCCTGCCGGTAATTTCTATCCGGTCACGGCAAAGCAAGGTCTCGTCCGGCGTAATAGTCTCGATAACCATTGATTCAATTGCTGCGGGTGCTACGGCTTTCTTGAGATTGACTGCAATCCTTTTGGGGATCAGTTTGGCAAGAACGTTTAAAGACGTCTCTCGAATAGATTTTCTGCTGGTGAATCCTTCCGTGATAAGTATTTTTATTCCCGCCCGGCCCAAACCTCTGACTCTGAGCCTAGATAGTTCAAGACCTCCTTCTTCTACGCCATACAGAAGCTTTTCGGAAAGGATCGACAATCTGTCTTGCAAAGTTTTCGGCGCACCGGTACTTTGAGCGATGAGAGACGCAGCGCCCATGATCCAACTCATCCCATCGGCAACTGCGGCGATTGTACCGAAATAGGATTCAAAATCTCTCCTGATGGAAGGTGGATCCTTCCCCTGAATCCAGCGGTCAAGAAGGCGGATGTGTTTACAGATTTGGGATTTTCCTCCCGTAAGGAGGAGAGGGCTCTTGACGACATATGAAAAAAGCTCTCCCATGTACTCCTGCTGCCCCTCAAATATCTCCTTCATGAATTGTTCATACTTCTGGCTCCGATGCTTGTCCCGGGCAACCCGGATATAAACGCTCTTACCATCATCACTCGATGTGATGGCGTAGAGGATTTCCAGGTCCGTGAGTTCCCTGTCCCCAACTTCCCTGAAAAACGAAGCCAAATCCAACGCTGTAAGACAAGTGATTCCCTTCAAGGCAACGACTTTACCGAGGGAGGTGACCCCAATCTCCTTTCTGTGGTTCTGCTCGACGAACTCATTGTCAAGAAGAAAGCGTATGGACTTCTCCAGATTCTCCCTGATGGTTTCCCTACTTTCTGACAGTCCCATGAAAGTCCGAGAAAGGAATGTTTCGAGGTCTTTTCTGTTCTTTGCAAGGCCGGATGCGACAATGTCCACCACATTATTTTCCAGGCCCTTTTCATGAAGGCGAGATGTTGGTGCGCTTTCTCCCTCATTGTAGCTCTCACATAATATACAGTGCTCGTAATCACTGCCGGCAATGGTGATCGGTCCACCGGAATTCCAACCAAACCCCTGTTTTACGTCATTCCTGCCGATGTTCTCGTATTCCGCCCAACAGATCGGCGTAAGGGTTACACGGTTGTTACCGTCGCTTTCCCGCTTATGCGTATGCAGGACAATCGTCGTGGCGGGAAGGTTCATACCCTCGGCCACGGCGGCCGTACAGAAGATGACTTTGATTTTCCCTTTGCGTGCATATCTTTCTACGATGTTCCGTTCTTCTCTTGACAAGTCTTCGTGGAGGAAGGCAATTGATTTCCGCAGACAGTGGCGGAGGCCTTTTTTCAGACAGGTTTCTTCCAGAAGATAAAAATCTTTGAGGGTGCCTGAGGCACAAGGAATATTTATCCTGTCAGAAAGAATATGGGCAAAGACCATGGTGTCTATTCTACTTTGGAGGATGACCAGTATCTGATCCCCCTTCTCAATCAAGTGAAGGATGTTGGCCAAAAGAATATCGGCAGAGTCATCAGAAGCCATGCCGGTGAGGATTTCCGTTTTCTTTTCGAATGAGTTGTGAATCCTATATTGAAAGGCAGCCTTGTAAATTGCGCTCCGCTGGAGCTCGACAGGCAATCTATTATGTGAAAGAAGATCGGCTCCGAGCCATCGTGCCACAATATCTGCATTGACCAAGACCGCTGAGAGCCCGATAATCTGAGGGTGATGAAGTGATGTGACGATCCCGGTGAGGGTGACGTCCAGTCCGGGACTCTTATAAGGATCTCCAAGCTCGTGAAGGTCGTCAATGATAAGAATGGAAACACTTCTGAGAAGGAAAGGATTTTCAAGCATAAGTTGCGACATTTTCTCGCATACGATAAGGGCAATTTCAAACTCTCCGGCATGAATTCTCAAATCGTATTCGCCGTACTCCCTAATGGAGAACACCGTGTCAATTCCGAACGGTTCATATTTTTCCCGAAAATCAAGATACTTTTCTTCCGCAATGGATTTCAACGGTACGAGGTAGACGACTTTCTTTTTCTCGACAGCGCCTTTCACTGCCGCGATCTCGCCTATGAACTTTCTTCCCAATGTGTCGGGGCTCGAAATCAACAAATTTGCTCCATTGAGGACATGGTAGCGTTTAATGGCTCTTTCCTGGACCGGAAGCAATTCGTCCCCTATTTCATTAATCCAAGCTTCTATTATCTTCTCAGGAATATTATAACGGCCCAACTCGAAGGTTCTCATTGTTCAAACCTTCCAATCCAGTACGCATGATGTTCGACCTGCCTACTTGTATATTTTTATGGCAACTAGATCTCCAAAGTGCTTTTTTTATATAAGTACCATTGTAGCCAGGTGGGATTTGGTAACGGGAAACAGCCCCGCAAAAAAGATTCTCTTCAGTTACATGATTTCAAAGACTACTTGTCCTCAACTTCTTCTAAAGAGAGCACAAACTGTTTAAAATTTTGCCGTTTTTCAGCGGCCCACTAATGTCTGCTCTGCCCTTTTTCTGGTTATGAGCTGCCAACCGATATTGATCACAATGATCAGGAGTGCAATGGAAATGATGACTGCCTTGATTTCCTGAGCATACCGGGTGGCATCGATGAAATTCGCCCCCGCCCAGTTGCCCAAAGAAATCCAAAGTGAAACAATGATCATTGCCGCCAGGGTGTCGAACGCAAAGAAGGTTAAGGGGGTTATCCCAAGCGCCCCGCATGTCGTGAGTACGACGACGCGCAGGCCGGGGAGAAAACACCCTATGAAGCAGACAAGCGGCCCGTTCCTGCGAATAAGAGCCTCAGCCCATTTGACGCGAGACTCGGTGAGAATAGTCCGGAGGAGAGGCAATCGAAAAACCCGCGGACCGAAGTGTCGCCCCAGGAAATACAGCGTCCAATCACTCATGAAAATCCCTGCCAAACCGGACATGACGGCTGAAGCTAAGTTAATTTGCTTTGCGGACACCAAGACTCCAGCCGAAAGCAGGGTGATTTCTAAAGGAACAGGAATTCCCAGCGCGCATCCCAGCAGTATGCCGATCATGATTCCGAAGGTTGACATGGTCAGCGACAAATGAAACATCGTTTAGAAGGTCTCCTTATGATCGGCACTGATAACCAAGGCGCTCTCCGCTTCTGCCGTACTATTTTGAATTCTGATCACAGCGAAGGCGTTTGCCTTCAGGAGTCTTTTTTATTTGCTTCCCGGCGTTCAAAACCCGCAGGGGCTGAGTGACGAGATCAAGACGGCTTGCAAATCGTTTCTCAATTTTTTCAGATATTGTTTTGACTTCGACAACCAACTCATGGTGCCTTTGTCCGACTCTTGAGAATCCTCTCTCAATGACCTGATGGAACTCGGACAGCCTTTCAATGAAAGCTGAAAGACGTTCCGACTCGTGTTCCCGCAGATTCAATTCAGCGTATTCGTTCATCAGGCCGGTGAAGGTCTCCCGCAGTTTTTTTGCAGTGAAAGTATTGAGAATACCTTCGGCATGCTCCGTCGATATTCTTGCCACATCGTAGCACTGCTCAATCAGATAACGAAGCTCACGTATAATCTGCTGCTCTATTTTTTGTCTGTACACATCGGCGTACAGGTCTTTCCGTTCGGCGATCAATTGCCGGGCTTCCTCATATAGAATTCTCTCCATGCTCCCGGCGCGATCCCGTGAGCGACCAAGATCATCGAATGCAGAACTTGACGAACGAGCACTTAAATTCTCGTAAAAAACGCGGTCGTCACCCATATATCCGGTCAACTGTTTTTGAATGTTCCTCTCAATTCTATTCGGAGTAGAGTTAGTCAAAACTTGCACCAAAGCTCGGACAGGCTGTCCCAAGGAAAGAGGAAATCGCGAGAAACGGTAGGAAGCCTGCGACCCCGGGAGACGCCGATAGGCTACCAGTTCTGTTTGAAAGTTTGGTGCGCCTTCGAACGCGGCATAAACCTTGTCGAAGACATCAAGAGGCATGGTGACAATGCTTTGCGGGCCTTCTATAAATGCGAGGTCGTAACCGCCAGCCTTGAGGATGCGCACCACGAAGTCTGCACAATTTAGCTTTTTTCTGTCCCACTTGCATTTGCCAGAACGAAACTCTTCTTCAATCCTTGTTGCTTCGGCATGCATTCTCTGCAGGGATGCCGCTGCAAGACCTTTGATTCGGAACCCGAGAGTATCACGTCCATACGACATTCCGTAGGTGCTCGTGTGAGCTTGATTGTCGGAAGGGGGCAAAACCCCAAACAAATATTGCGCCAGACTCAGGTGCTGAAGCAAAGGCGATTCTTTAGCCGGATTAGACAGATGATTCGGGCTGTAAACTGTATCGCCGATGCGGATTGCGATGTGACCGAACGGATTTTCAATGGCGATTCGCCTGTCTTCAGTTGCGGACGAATAGGAAAGAAGAACCTCCATATCGGCTGGAGCATCGGTTTCAAGTTGCTCCAAGGCGTTGTAAACATTTCTCGCGACAATGCCGTTTTCCAATCCGAAGCCAGCTTTCACGCATCGCGCCTTGACTTGGGGATCAAGCAGAAAACGGACGATTTTCCCTATGTCCATGCCGGCCCGAAACTCTTGTTGAGCCTTTAGCATGGAAGCCTGTTTTAGCGGGTCGGACAAAACTGCGAGTACCTGAGCGCCTATTTTTTTAACATCCGTATTGAACTCCGCCATCCCCAGACTCGCAAATAATTCTGCGTTTTCCCTTTCGTGGCCGCTTATCACGTTCAACAGAATCGTAGGTTTTCCGATCGTGAATGCCTCTGCAGGGGACAAGCCGCCTGCCTTGGTAATGAACAAATCGGATGCCTGAATAAACGAGATCATATCTGCCTGAGAAATGAAATCGAGGATCTCCAGCTTTACACGTTTGGAAATTCTCTGCTTGATTTGTTGAAGATCTCGACGCTGTTTTTCGTTGCGGCCGCACACTGCGATAACCTGAAGAGGCTCCTTTGTCTCATTAGCAATGCTTATGACAACGCCAGGGAAGTCCCCGGCACCTTCTTTGCCGCCCGCAATGGTGATCGTTTTTATGTTGGGGGCAAAGCCGATATGAGAAAGGCATTCTTTTGTGGTTCCAGATTCGCAGGCGGGAATGTTTACAGGCATGCCCGTGATTTCAATCAATTCATGAGGGACACCCGCCGCCAACCAGCGGCTTTCAAGCTCGGGGTGTGCCAGAAAAGTACGATCTATGCGCCGGGATATTCGAGGAAAGTAGCCTTCGAAATAGTCGGTATGAAGCCAACCAATCTTGATGCCCGGAAGAGACCCATTTTCTCTGATGGTCCCCAGCACCTGAGCCGCGCCGTAGTGGGTGGCCAGGATCGCATCCGGGACCTCGGTCTTCAGATACTCAACCAACCTTGATTCCGGGTAATCGTTTGGTAGCCACGCCAGTGAAGCTGTATGATTTCCCTGTTCCTGCAAGGAGAGAAAAATACTATCAAACAAATCAGGCAAGTTTTTCGCGACAAACCAGTAGATCTTTTCGTCGAGCATCCGCCTGACCGGGTCCATGAACTCACGGATGTCCTTTGTCAATACAATTGTCGAAGGGGCCTTTTTGAGGACCTCTCGCTCAATGGATCGGGCCGCACTGATGTGACCTTGCCCGATAGACGAATAAAAAATTATTATTTTCATATAGTTCACTGCGGGCTTCGATATGCCTCCTCCGCTTCCCTTCTGAAATTCTATATAAACCTGATCTTTGTTGCTAAATCGTTGTTGGATTATGTCTTTAACCGCTTTTGCCATACGAGCGATATTTCAATAATCATCTTCCTGAGGCCATAATGAGCGAGCATTATTTCCACAACATGAATTATAAGATCATCTTTTTCCTGTACAAACTCTGAATAAATAATCGTGATATCAAATTGTTAATATTAAAAAATAAACTTTTATACTATTATCGTATATTTGTATATAAATACGGAATCAATCGATGTCAAGATAAATTTATCGGATTAATCACGTGAACATCCAAGACAATCAGCTTCACGTAGAAAATCTCCGCTGGCCGCAATCCAACAACCTATTAGATTGCGTTGAGACTTTGCGGTGCATGGTCGTGAAATTGCCGAAAAGGTAGTAACTTCCAACGTGGTTGTTTTCGACTATGCAGTTCGGATCCTTTCTTCTCATCTCAACTCACAGTTTATTTTTAATATTTGAATTTTCTCCTCAAGAAATCCCTGCATCGAAAACATTATATATCAGATGCGGGAGATCACATCCTGTCCTGACCTCTTTAAATCTTCCCGCGATCTCAAAAACAATCTGAGCTTTGGGTACTGGAGAAATCTCATGGGATACCTGCGTCAATTTACATTTTTCTTTTTCCTCGTGATCACGCCTTGCGTTTCGAGTGCCATGGCAGCCGAGATTCGGACGATCCCCTATGATTACGTCTATGGGAAAGCAGCCGCCAACTCCAATGACCACGAGACCTTCGTTATTTGCGAGTTCTGCCCTCCGCGCCCACTCCTCGCCATGAAACCCAGGATGACTGTCCTTGCCGTCCATATACCGGAAGCAGCGGCGTCGATCACCGCGGATGGTCCACCCACCGGAAAACAGACGGTCAGTGCGAAAGCAGCGAATAATTCATCAGCGGCCGACATTACAGGACCGAACCGCCCTGACCACGTTTGCGGGCCGACGATTTATTTCCGGTTCAACCGGTTCGACATTTCCGACTACGAGAAAGATCAACTTGATCGGCTTATCTCCCGCCTGAAAGAACGACCCGATCGACCCCGGGAGATCCGGGTCGTCGGCCACACCTGCGACCTGGGAAGCGATCCTTACAATGACCGCCTGTCCCTGATGAGGGCGGAGTCCGTCGCGGATTACCTGGAAAGAAACGGCTTCAAGGTTTCCGAGGCAAAGGGTGAAGGCAAGCGCAGCCCCGTATCGAAGGTCGGAAAACTGAACAGGCGGGTGGAAATCGAAATCATTCATTAAGGAGGTCTCATTGTGAAAAAGATCATGCCGGCCGTCATGGCCATGTTCCTGTGCGCCGCGGTTAGCCACGCCGAGGAAAGCATCACGATCCAGATTTTACATAGAAGTTTCCCGAACGTGAAGGCGGAGAAGGCCGGGAAATCGGTTATCCCCGGCCTCTACGAGGTGGAAGCCGGGAACAACGTCTTCTACTTCGAGCCCCGGAACGGCTATCTCATCTTCGGTGACATCATAACAAAGGAAGGGAAAAATCTCTCCGCGGAGAAAAGGCAGGAGTTGCTTGCCCGGAGGGTGAAAGAGATCCCGTTGGAAAAGGGGATCAAGATCGGCGACGGCAAGAACGTCGTGATCGAGTTCACGGATCCAGACTGCCCCTTCTGCCGGAAAGCGGCCGAT
>CAZIQY010000040.1:0-24146 GCA_964541605.1 uncultured Syntrophaceae bacterium
TTCTACCTGAAAAAAGGGCAAACGGGATGGCAAATCATAGGCGAATCGTCATATTAGCCGGAATAGCTGCCGCCTGCCTTTTCTTCATGGTCATTTATCTGGCATCAAACCATAAAACATATTCAAAACAATATGTTCAGGTGCACAGGTATTTTGACGGCACGAATCAGGCGGTGCCTGTATATGTCATTTCCGGGAAAGAAAGAGGACCCACCCTGCTTATCTTTGCCGGCATCCATGGTGATGAATCGGGCGGCTATTTAACGGTGGAAAGGTATGTTGATGTCAAGGTAAAAAAGGGGACCTTGATTGTTGTACCGCGCTTGAATTTGCCTGCCGTTTTAAAGGGAAAGCGGCAGGGCATCAGCGGTGATATGAATCGTCTTTTTCATCTGCCTGAAAACAGCAACTCCACTCCGGACTCAAAGGTCGTTGACCTTGCCAAATCTCTCATTAAAAACGCCGACTATGTCCTGAATCTCCATCAAGGAGAGGGTTTCTACTCCCCCAAATGGATATCTCATAAAAGAAATCCTTATAAATGGGGACAGTGTAATGTTATTGATGCCCCCATCTTCGACTTACCTAATGGTGATAAACTGGAATTGGCCAACCTCGCAAAGAGAATAGCCGCCAGATCGAACTCCCGGATTGCCAACAAGCAGTTTCATTTTCAGGTAAACAATACCAATACGGCGAGCAACAAATCCCTTCACAAGGAGCAGCGAAGATCTCTTACTTATTACGCCCTGTATCAGCAGCACAAAACAGCCCTGGCCCTTGAATCGACGAAGAATTGCACACTGCCGCAGGCTGTCTCATTTTTAACGATCGCGATGAATTCCGTTATCATGGAAGTGGGAATTCAGGCAGAAACCCTTCCTTCAGAAGATCCTCTCGTCATTGACAGGGAAATCAGGGGAAAAAGAACGTAACTTTCAAAGAGATTGACACAGAGGAATCATTGCCTTATTATCATTCTGAAAAGTTCCGCATCAGGAATCTTGAAATGTTGATGATGCGGCGCAGGCATGTGTTGATCAACCCGGGAAAGGCAATGATTGATTACAGCAGGTATTGACATCGGTTCCATCAGCACCAAAGCAGCGATCATGAACGATGGAACCCTTATGGGCACCAGGGTAATCTCCACGGGATATCAAGCTGAACTGTCGGGGAATACGGTGTTCAGTGAAATCCTGTCGGAACTGGGCATCGACAGAAGCATGGTTGAAAGGATTGTCGCCACGGGCTATGGCAGGAAGAGCATGGCTGCGGATAAGGCCATCACGGAAATCATGTGTCACGCTGCGGGAGCCCGTTATCTTGACCCCCGGATTCGCTCGATCATTGATATCGGAGGTCAGGACAGCAAAGCCATTGTCATGGACGAAAAGGGAAAGGTCGTCAACTTTGTCATGAATGACAAATGCGCAGCGGGAACGGGACGTTTTCTCGAAGTTATGGCGGGAGCTCTGGAAGTAGATCTGAATCAGTTTGGCGATATCTCTCTCACGGCCGATCGCCCTGCAAAAATCAGCAGCTTGTGTACCGTATTCGCCGAATCGGAGGTCATCTCGCTCATTGCCAAAGGAGAAAAGAGAGAAAATATCATCGCGGGCATCCATGATTCGATCTGTGCAAGGGTATCTGCCATGATGATGCGTATCGGTGTCAGGGAACCTGTCATGATGACAGGCGGTGTAGCGAAGAATGCAGGGGTCGTCAGGGCTCTTGGAAAAATGATTCATACGCCCGTTGAGGTATCGCCATACGCTCAGGAGAACGGCGCCATCGGAGCGGCCCTGCTCGCCCGGACCCTCTCATCGTCTAAGCCAGGAAGCGTTTTATCTTAATATCAAATCTTTAACCCATCTCGGCGGGGCAAGCATATGGGAAAACCCACCTGCGAAGAACCGGAAAATATCACCAGAGACTCCAACCACAATGCCGACATACACAAGTCATTGGGAGATGTGTATCGTTCCATTGTCGAATCAACCAGTGATTCCATTTATATCGTAGACCGGGATCGCCGATATCTCTTTATAAACGGTCCGCATCTGTTGAGGCTCGGCCTGCCTAAAGAGCAGATTATCGGCAGACCCTACGGTGATTTCCACTTACCTGAGCCGTCCAGAGAGTTTTCTGAAAAAATTGAAGAGGTGTTCACAACAGGAAAATCGTATCAGCATGAATATATAAGCATGAGAGACAAGCGCCATTTTTTAAGAACCCTCAGTCCCCTGAAAGAACAGAAGCCTGGAGGAAAAGTTAACAGCGTGGTTGTCGTCTCGAAAGATATTACGAGACAGAAGCTGATCAATGAGGCCATTCGGGAAAGTGAAGAGAGGTATCGGACATTTTTTAAAACCTCTCGGGACTGCATTTTTATCACGTCGAAAGACGGGGAATGGATAGATTTCAACGACTCTGCAGTGAAATTTTTTGGTTACGATTCCGCCCAGGAGCTGCAGAATGTGAATATAGGACATCTGTACAAAAACAGGCAGGATCGAAAAAGACTGACAGAGGTGATTGAACGGGAAGGATTCGCCCAGGATTACCCGGTTGACCTGAGGAAAAAAGACGGAACGATCATCAACACCCTGATTACATCCGCACTGGTTAAGGACGAGAACGGACATCTCATCGGTTATCAGGGAACCATCAAGGACATCACCGAAAGCAAGCAGGCAGAGAAGGCTCTCAGGGCGAGCGAGGAAAAATACAAAAGCATCATTGAAAATATTGAAGACGGCTACCTTGAAATAGACTCAGACTGGAAGACACTGTATTTCAATCAGGCCTGGCTGGACATGATAGGATATTCAAGGGTCGAATTTGAGGAAATGAACGTGCGCCATCTCATGGATGAGGAAACGGCCGTACAGGTTTCCAGAATATTTGAAGATGTTTATGATACAGGAAAATCATCCAAAGGATCTGAACTCCGGATTAAGCGAAAAGACGGCATAAGAATCAATGTTGAAATGGCTGTTTCTCTGATCAGGGACGCAAAGGGAAAACGTGCGGGATTGAGAAACTTCATCCGGGATGTAACGGAACAAAGAAAGGCGGAAGAAACCATCCGGCGGTTGGCTTATCATGATCCTCTCACCGGACTTCCCAATCGCCTTCTGGTTAGCGACCGTCTGAATATGGCCATAGCGCGGGCGAAGCGACACCGGCAATATCTGGCCGTCTTGATGCTTGATCTGGATAAATTCAAGGACGTCAATGATACGCTGGGTCACCACATGGGGGATCGCCTGCTTCAGGATGTAGGAGAGCGCCTCACGGAATTTCTCAGAAGGGGGGACACCATTGCCCGCATGGGCGGCGATGAATTTTTGATTCTGTTGCCGGAAATTAAAAAGATTGATGACAGTACCATGATCGCCCGGAAGGTTGTTGATGCCTTTCAAAGTCCCTTTATCATCGACGGCCACGAAATTCATATCACAACCAGTGTCGGCATTGCCATTTATCCCGACAGTTCCGAAGATGCGGATACCCTTGTCAAGCACGCCGACATTGCCATGTATAAAGTCAAGGATTCAGGACGAAACAACTACCAGATATTTGTTCAGGACACGGCTTCCGGAACACCCGACTGATTTACATCCCGTTTTTTCAATCATTTCGAAGCAGAGGCTAAGATGGAAGATTCACAGTTTACAAACTCTTTGCAGCTCATAGGTTATTTCCCGGGTGCAATCGGAAAAATTACGGAACTCCATGCGACATATTATTATGACAACTGGAATCTCGACATTTCTTTTGAAACCCAGGTTGGCGGAGAACTCTCGGAGTTCATGGGAAACTTTCATGAAGACCGGGACGGGTTCTGGATCGCAATGGTCGGAGGACAGTTTGCCGGCTCTATCGTCTTAGACGGCCGCGAGTCGTATCAGCAGGGCGGGCGTCTTCGATGGTTTATCGTGCCTCCGGAATATCAGGCTCGAGGAATCGGGAGGATACTTCTTCGCCGGGGAATCGCTTTCTGCAAAGAAAGGTCTTATAAAAAAATCTATTTGTGGACATTTAAAGGTCTCGATCGGGCACGCGCTCTTTATCAAAAGGAAGGTTTCCAGCTCACGGAAGAGATCGTCGTCCAGCAGTGGGGCACCATCGTAACGGCGCAGAAATACGAACTTCCTCTGACGTGATGATCGTGGAGACGTCAAATGACCTGTATTTAATCCCCGTCGGACATGAAAAGAGATAACGGTAAGACATTCAATCGGCAATGGAGGTAAGGTATGGCTCTGAACATGGAGGCAATCGGAAAAAAGATCGGACCCTTGGCAAAATCCTACGACTGGAAAGATGTTGTGCTGTACGCATTGGGAATAGGCGCCGGCTTTGAGGAGCTTGATTACACCTACGAAAAGAATCTCAAGGTTATCCCCACCTTTTCAGTCGCCACCATGTTCGACTTTTTCTGGCAGGTGGCAGCGGCTTCCAACATCAATCTCGCCGGTATTCTGCACGGCGAACAGGACATCGTCTTTCACCACCCCATACCGTCATACGGCGCGCTGACAACAGAGGGAAAAATAACCCATTACTATGACAAAGGGCAAAAGGGCGCGCTGGTAATTGCCCGAAGCGAGACCCATCATTCCGGCGGAAAAAAGCTTTACACCGGCACCATTACGCTGTTCGGCCGCCTGGATGGGGGCTTCGGCGGCCAGGACGCACCCCAGCAGATCATCGATATCCCGGAAAGGGAACCGGATGACGTTATCGAGGCTACGCCGCTGCCGGATCAGCCCCTCATCTATCGCCTCTCCGGCGATATTTTTCCTCTCCATGTCGATCCCGGGTTTGCAAAAAAAAGGGGGTTTGAAAAACCGATCATGCACGGCCTGTGCACCTTCGGGTTCGCGTGCCGGGCGCTGATGGCGAGCCTTGCGCCCGGAGAACCGGAAAAAGTTAGACGCATTGCATGCCGGTTTTCACAAACCCTTTATCCCGGTGAGCCCATCAGGACATTGATCTGGAAAACGGGAGAAGGAAAAGCCGTATGGCGGACAGTCAATGTAAAAACAGGAGAAACCGTCATTGACCGGGGTATATTTGAGTATGGAGATATTCCAAAAGACGACATTCGTTTTGACGATCGTGTTGCGGTAGTGACGGGAGCCGGCGGGGGACTGGGGCGGGCATACGCCCTTGAGCTGTCCCGTCGGGGCGCGAAGGTGGTGGTGAACGATTTCGGCGGCGCCAGGGACGGATCGGGTCAGGGTTCCGGAGGTCCGGCGGATAAAGTGGTTCAGGAAATCCGGGCGGCGGGTGGTGAGGCGGTGGCCAGTTACGACAGCGTGGCCACTCCGGAAGGAGGAGAGAATATTATCAAGACGGCCCTCGACGCTTTCGGCAGGGTGGACATATTGATCAACAATGCGGGGATACTGAAGGACAAGAGTTTTACGAAGATGGAGCTGGAGAACTGGCGCGGGGTCATGGACGTTCATCTGAACGGTGCCTTTCATGTAACCCAGCCGGCATTCCGGGTGATGCGGGAGAGGGGATACGGCCGGATTGTCATGACGACCTCCGCTGCTGGTTTGTACGGGAATTTTGGTCAGGCCAACTACAGCACCGCGAAGATGGCTCTGGTCGGGCTGATGAACACCCTGAAGATCGAGGGGGAGAAATACGACATCAGGGTCAACACCGTCGCTCCCATCGCCGCAACCCGACTGACGGCCGATGTGCTGCCCGCCGATCTCCAAGAAAAAATGACACCGGAATTCGTGGCGCCTCTGGTTCTGTATCTCTGCTCCGAAGACTGCCCCGTCAGCGGCAAAATCTATAATGCGGGAATGGGATTTTACAACCGGGCCGCCGTCATGACGACGCCCGGCGTGGTGATGGGCAATGGGAAGATAGTCCCGTCCGTGGAGGAGATCTCGGCAAGCTGGAAAAACATCACGGGTTTGAAAAATGCAAGGGAATATGAACAGTTGAACCATTTCGTGTCGGATGTCCTTCAGGCGTTCCAGCCGAAGCAGGATAAGTCCGAAGAGGCTCCCGGTAAAGGCACAGCCAGTGTGAAGGCTGTTTTTGACAGGATGCCTCAGGCCTTCAATGCCGGGGCGGCATCCGGTGTGGAGGTGGTCTTTCAGTTTTGCATATCCGGCGAGGGCGGGGGAAACTGGTACGCCGAAATCAAGGATGCCGCCTGTAAGGTTGAAACGGGAAACCATGCGAAGCCCAATTGTACCATCAAGATGGACGGAGCGGATTTTCTAAGCATGATCAGCGGAAAACTGCCGTCCATGCAGGCCTATACATCGGGAAAACTCAAGATTGAGGGTGATATCATAAAGTCCCAGCTCATTGAAAAGCTGTTCAAATTCGACAGAATCGCAAAATGAAGAAATACCGACCTCGTAAAAAGTTAAAACGTCTGTCACTCCCGCGGAGGCGGGAGTCCAAAACTATTTAATATTACTGGATTCCCGCTTTCGCGGGAATGACGATTCAAAACGAAATCTCACTTCTTGCGAGAGCATCAAGAAATAAAGTTAATCAGAGCACAGGTGAAGGAGGTAAAGATGATTGGAATCACGTCGTACGGCGCCTACATCCCTCGATTGAGGCTGAATCGTTCGGCCATTTATCAGGCCATGGGATGGTTTGCCCCGGCGCTCATCATGGTCGCCCAGGGTGAGCGGTCCATGTGCAATCATGATGAAGACACTCTGACCATGGCGGTGGCCGCCGCCAGAGACTGCCTGGCGAGCATGGATAAGAATGCCGTTGATGCGGGGTATCTCTGTTCAACCACACTGCCCTTTTCCGACCGGCAGAATGCGGGTATTTTGGCCACAGCGCTGAATCTGAGACCGGATATTGTGACGGCGGATTTTACGTCATCGCTTCGTGCGGGAACCACGGGACTTCTCACGGCGCTGGATGTGGTCCGGGCGGGAAGCAGGCGTCATATCCTCGTAACCGCTTCCGACAAACGTGAAACAAAGCCGGCTTCCTTCTACGAAATGTGGTTCGGCGATGGCGCCGCAGCTCTCCTTGTCGGGAAGGAAAACGTCATTGCAGAGTTTATTGGGGCGCATACGGTATCCTATGATTTCATTGACCACTACCGGAGTGCTTCCGCCCATTTCGACTACACCTGGGAGGAACGCTGGCTTCGGGAAGAAGGCTACTCCAAGTTCATTCCGGAGGCCGTCGGAGCCCTCCTGAAAAAATTGAATATCTCCACGGGCGAGGTGGATCATCTCGTTTTTCCGTGCTTTTTCAAGGCGGAACACCGCAGCATTGCAAAGAAATTAGGCGTCGCACCGGAAAAAGTGATCGATACGATGCATGACGTCTGCGGCGAGACCGGCGTCGCCCATCCCCTGTTGATGCTGGTCGCCGCCCTCGAACGGGCAAAACCAGGAGATGGAATCCTTGTGGCAGGTTTTGGCCAGGGATGCGACGCCCTTTATTTCAAAGTCACGGAAAACATCGGAAAGCTGCCCTCCCGCTGCGGGGTAAAGGGGTCTCTGGAGAACAAAAAATCCATTGATAACTACATGAAATTCCTTCAATTCAGGGGATTGATCCAGCCGGAGGTGGGCATTCGCGGGGAGGGGCAGACACAGACCGCCATGACCACCCTCTGGAGGCAGCGGAAGATGATTACCGGCCTCGTGGGGGGAAAGTGCCGGGATTGCGGAACCCCCCAGTACCCGAAGATGGATATCTGCGTCAAGCCGGACTGCAACCACCTGCATTCTCAGGACGATTACGAGTTTTCCGATCTTCCGGCCCGCATCAAGACCTTCACCGGGGACCTGCTGGCCGTGTCCGTCGATCCACCGGCGATATACGGCATGATTCAGTTTGAAGGCGGTGGACGCTTTATGGCCGATTTCACGGACTGCGAACTGACGGGGCTCAAGGTCGGAATGCCCGTCAGAATGTCGTTCCGCAAGAAGTACAGCGATCCTGAGCGGGGCTTTGCAGGCTATTTCTGGAAAGCCGTTCCCCAGGCAGTTGATGCAGGCGCCGTCTTCGACATTCGTTTTGACGATCGTGTTGCGGTAGTGACGGGAGCCGGCGGGGGACTGGGGCGGGCATACGCCCTTGAGCTGTCCCGTCGGGGCGCGAAGGTGGTGGTGAACGATTTCGGCGGCGCCAGGGACGGATCGGGTCAGGGTTCCGGAGGTCCGGCGGATAAAGTGGTTCAGGAAATCCGGGCGGCGGGTGGTGAGGCGGTGGCCAGTTACGACAGCGTGGCCACTCCGGAAGGAGGAGAGAATATTATCAAGACGGCCCTCGACGCTTTCGGCAGGGTGGACATATTGATCAACAATGCGGGGATACTGAAGGACAAGAGTTTTACGAAGATGGAGCTGGAGAACTGGCGCGGGGTCATGGACGTTCATCTGAACGGTGCCTTTCATGTAACCCAGCCGGCATTCCGGGTGATGCGGGAGAGGGGATACGGCCGGATTGTCATGACGACCTCCGCTGCTGGTTTGTACGGGAATTTTGGTCAGGCCAACTACAGCACCGCGAAGATGGCTCTGGTCGGGCTGATGAACACCCTGAAGATCGAGGGGGAGAAATACGACATCAGGGTCAACACCGTCGCTCCCATCGCCGCAACCCGACTGACGGCCGATGTGCTGCCCGCCGATCTCCAAGAAAAAATGACACCGGAATTCGTGGCCGGTTTTGTGGTCTATCTGTCTTCCGAAGCGTGTAAGGAATCGGGAATTGTCATGAATGTGGGAGCCGGTTTCTTCAGCCGTGCGGCGATCCTGACAGGGAGCGGGACATTTGTGGGAGACAAAAAAACTCCCCCGACACCGGAAGACATCCGGGAAAACTGGGCAAAAATCAACAGCATGGAGGGGGCCGGACCGCTGAACGACGCCGGTTCCGCCGTGATGTCGTTTATATCGTAAGAAGCTTTTATATGGAAACGTCAGGGGGTAAGAGGAATGGCTTCAGGAATAAAAGATAAGGTGGCGATAATCGGTATGGGTTGCACCCGGTTCGGGGAACGCTGGGATGCAGGGGCCGAAGAGCTGATGGTTGAGGCCTTCCAGGAGTGCCTTGAGGACGCCGGCATAGAAAAAAAGGATATCCAGGCGGCCTGGCTCGGCACCTGTATGGAAGAGTGCAATGTGGGAAAATCGGCCACGTCCTTGGGAGTGACCCTTCGTCTTCCCCATATACCGATATCCCGGGTGGAAAATTTCTGCGCGACAGGCACGGAAGCGTTTCGCGGAGCCGTGTACGCCGTCGCATCCGGGGCCTATGACATCTGTCTCGCTCTCGGCGTGGAAAAATTGAAGGACGTCGGCTACGGCGGTCTTCCCAACCTTGCGGGCTCCAACGCGGGATCTCTCATCTGGCAATGGTTTCCCAATGCCACCGCCCCGGGACTTTTCGCCCAGCTGGCGTCGGCCTACACGGCCAAATACAGGATTCCGGAAAAAGACGTAAAACTAGCCATGGCCCATGTTTCCATGAAAAGCCACGCGAACGGCGCCCTGAACCCGAAGGCCCATCTGAGAAAACCCGTGACCATTGAACAGGTGCTGGCCGCGCCCATCATCGCCCATCCCCTGGGGCTGTTTGACTGCTGCGGGGTCAGCGACGGTTCGGCCTGCGCGATTGTCACCACACCGGAAATAGCTGCGAAAATGGGGAAGAAAGAATTGGTCACTGTTAAAGCGATCCAGCTTGCCGTGAGCAGCGGGTACGAAGGGGCGTACAACGAGTGGGACGGCGAGCACTTCGTCACCACGAGCAAGTGCAGTACGGAAGCCTACAGGGAAGCCGGAATCACCGATCCCAAGACGGAAATCAGCATGATGGAACTCCACGACTGTTTTTCCATCACGGAGCTTGTCACTTACGAGGACCTTCACATTTCCGAAAAGGGCAGGGCCTGGAAAGACGCCCTGGACGGTTTCTACGACAGGGACGGTAAAATTCCCGCCCAGGTGGACGGAGGGCTGAAGTGCTTCGGCCATCCCATCGGCGCTTCCGGACTCCGGATGATCTATGAAATGTACCTCCAGCTCCACGGCCGGGCAGGGGCAAGACAACTGAGCAATCCCCGTTACGGACTGACCCACAATCTGGGAGGATTCCCCCATCAGAACGTCTGCGCCATTTCGATTGTAGGGAAATACGAAAAATGACGGATTCGTAAAAAGTCAATTTTGGCCCGTTTTTGTCATTCCCGCGAAAGCGGGAATCCAATTGTCAAACTAAAAAGGGGAAACAACCATGGACATTCTCCAGTACAGGGAAGAACATAACATCTTCCGGCAGAGCCTCCGAAGATTTTTGGAGAAGGAGATCATTCCCCACGTGGACGCCTGGGAAGATGCCGGCATCGTACCGAAAAGCGCCTGGAAGAAAATGGGAGACCAGGGGTTCCTGTGCATGGACGTTCCTGAGGACTACGGAGGCGTCGGGGCGGACTTTCTTTATTCGGTGATCGTCACCGAAGAGATGACGAAAACGAATCATTCCGGGCTTGCCGCCGCGCTCCACAGCGACATCATCGTTCCCTACATCACCGCTTTCGGCTCGGAAGAACAGAAGAAAAAATACCTGCCCGGCTGCGTATCCGGAGACACCATCACCGCAATCGCCATGACAGAACCCAACACGGGAAGCGATCTTGCCGCCATCAGGACCTCCGCCTTGGAAGACGGCGACGATGTGATCATCAACGGTCAGAAGACCTTCATCAGCAACGGGATCAACTGCGACCTTCTGATCCTTGCCGCCAGGGACCCGAAAGTGGAGAACCCCTACAACGCCATAGACCTCTATCTGGTGGAAGCGGGAACCCCCGGTTTCGAGAAGGGAAAACGGATCAAAAAAGTCGGGTGGCACAGCCAGGACACGGCGGAACTGTATTTCACCGACTGCCGGATTCCCAAAACCGGCCGTCTGGGCGATAAGGGAACGGGTTTTATGAAACTCATGGAAAAACTTCAGCAGGAACGGCTGGTGTGCGCCATCGTCGCCGTGGCCGCCGCCGAAAACATGCTGGAAATGACGATTACCTATTGCAAGGAAAGAAAGGCTTTTGGTCGTCCTATTTCCAAATTCCAGAACACACAGTTCGAGATCGTGGAGATGGCCACAGAAGTCAGGCTCGGCCGGACATTTCTGGACAAGCTGATCGTGGATCACATGGAGGGCAAAAATATCGTGGTGGATGTTTCCATGGCCAAGTACTGGACGACGGATATGGCCTGTCGCGTCGCCGACCGGTGCCTTCAGCTTCACGGCGGCTATGGCTACTGTGAGGAATACCCCATCGCTCGTGCCTGGCGGGACATCCGGGTGACCCGTATCTTCGCCGGCACCAACGAAATCATGAAGACTATCGCCGCCCGCTTTATGGGGCTGTAAAGTTGATGAAACCGTAAAAAGTCTAATTCTGTCATTTCAAGTCCCCCTTGTCATTTCGAAGGAACGTAGAGACTGAGAAATCTTTAATGATTTCAAGATTTCTCCCGGAGTTTACCCTGAGTTAATGCGAAGGGGTCGAAATGACATGACAGGTGTTTTCGCCACATTGTCATCCTGTACTTAATACGGAGGTATCCCGCCCTTAGAATTACGAAAAAATGCCTTGACTGATTATGTATAATATACCGCGTGTGCTGTGTGGAAAAAGTCATGCGGCCCTATGTCGAGGAGATATTAATATTAAGTGAAGTATATTGCTGGAAAATATCTATGGCAAGAATTGAATCTCGTTTATCTGTTTAAAATCCTGAACGTTATAAGTGAGCAGATGGGTAATACCGTTGTCGACCATGGTTGCCACGATGTTCATATCATGTATCTTTTGGCGTGAAACGGCATACTTCCCGATTAAGGTTATAAGGATATGAATTGTAGATTCTTTTTCATGAACAAGGGTAAATCGTGCAAGAAATTCTTTCATCTTCGATACAGCCTGTTTGTAAGTAAGCGGTTTTTTGAAGATGTTCTGATTGGTTGAAACAGCAAAATATTCTCTCAGGATCTGGGAAGAAATAAAAAGGGGGGTACCTGCCTGCAGCAGTTTATTCAAAGTATCGGTACATTGAACGTGCTTTTCCGGGTCAAAGTCTTCAAAGGTCGAATAGATCAGAATATTGGTATCTACGAATACTCTTTCAGATTCTGGTGTCATATGCGTCTTCTCTTGTAAAATCCCGAAGCTTGCCCCCGCAGCAATATGTTTTAAATTTCAAGTTCTTTCTCTTTTTAGGTGCTTTTCCTTCCTCTTCGATAAATGTGACCAGCACCCTTGCTTCCCGAACAGGGATAACATCTCCCAGAGGAATGATTTTCCCATCTCTATATAAGGCTTCTATCGTCCTGTGCATAACTACCCCCTCAATTGTCTTCAAACGTCATCAAATAAAATTTGATAGGGCATAATAACACGTCTTTCAGAAAAGTTCTATATTATAACTGAAGGAATGCCAGTGTCCGTATCCTTTCATGCCGGATTTGATAAGCCTGCCCCGTATCCCCGCCTCCGCAAGGACAGGCTCGATACGGGGGCATCCAGTCCCCGTATTGTCATCCCGGACCTGATCCGGGATCTATTCCTTCGGAAAATCCCTTGACGGATTCCATATTTAGGTATACTTTTGCTGCAAATTCAAGCGGATATTAAGGACAAGATTTTGAAGTCACACATTGTGACTTCAAGAAGCGATTAAGGCATCAAATTGTTAACTAAAGATGATTCAAGGTCACAATTTGTGACCTTAAACGCATATCGGAATTGAAAGCGGAGAGAACTTGATGTGCCAAAGTGGAATATCAAGTTTATCGAGGAGGCTGATATGACCGACCAGGGTCTGATCACTGAGAAGATATTACACTAATATTGGTGTTGACAAACAATGCAATTCACAGTAGAGTTTTATGAAATAGCTTCAGGTCAATGTCCGGTCCGCGACTTCCTGAATGACCTTAAAGATTCGGACCCGGATGATTTTGCCTCCGTCGTAGCGGGTCTCGCTAAATTGCGGAATAGGCTTTACCACAGACCGCCATTATCAAAGGCAGTGGGAAATGATCTATTCGAATTGCGGCATGTCGGCAAGCTGAATACGAGGCTACTTTATTTTTTCATGAAAGGGCGTCGTATTGTTGCTGTTCATGGAATACGCCACAAGGGGAAAAAAATACCGGCCAGAGATCGGGAAACCGCTATAAAGAGAAGAAACGATTGGTTGGCAAGGTATAAGTGATGAAGAAAAAAACAAACTTTGATAAATATCTTGATGAACAATTGAAAGACAAGGATTTTGCCGCTCGTTTTACGAAAGCTGGTGAGGCATGGGATGTTGCACTGAAACTTGCCGCATTGAGGAAGGAATCCGGATTGTCTCAGAAGGAACTGGCGCAACAGGTGGGTACGACTCAGCAGCAGATCAGTCGTCTTGAATCACCGTCCTATGAGGGGCACTCTCTAAGCATGTTGCGGCGTGTTGCAGGATACCTCGGGGCCACAGTTCATGTCGAACTGAAGAGGGAAAAACATCAGAAACGTCTTGGCGTCGCGGAGCCGCGATCCACCTATCGGACGAAATGATATCAGACCCTTTCCGTCATTGCCCCCCTCCCTTGTCATCCCGGACTTGATCCGGAATCCAGTTTTTTTAATTCCAGAAAAATAACTTGACGAATTCCATATTTAGATATACTTTTCACTCCAAATTCAAGCGGATATTAAGGACAAGATTATAACACCCCTTTAACTCAGCAATGAAGAGGGACACATGGACTGATTTCTCGCGACCCCGTTACTCAAAAGAGAGCGGGTTTTTGTTTAATGAAGAAACCTTCCGTTGTCCAGTTTGTGGAACTGAGTTGAAGGCGGTGATTTTATGAACCAGCAGAAGAACATGCCACTAACCTTTGAACAACTGATTTCCTCCATCCGGCAGGCACATGAACAACTTGCAGCCCAGGCTGGAAGAGCCGTCAACATAAGTCTGACCATAAGAAACTGGATTATCGGCCACTACATCCACGAGTACGAGCAAAACGGTGCTGACCGGGCGCAGTATGGCGAGAGGTTGTTGGATCGCGTGGCTGAGCAACTTCAGAAGAGTGGCCTGAAACGCATTGAATCACGAGAACTGCGTCGCTATCGGCAGTTTTACCAGATTTACCCTCAGATTCGGGAGTCAGTGAATCCCGAATTGAAGCGACTCTTACTGGAAGGCGGATTTCCTCTTTCTGCAAAAAAATGGTACAAGAAAAACAAGATGACCGAAGGAGATAATCCCCCTGTGGGAATTCTACTCTGCACAGACAAAGATCACACTCTGGTTGAATACGCCCTTGCCGGCATTGATAACCACCTCTTTGTTTCTAAATACCAACTCGAACTACCGAAAAAAGAAGCGATGGAACGGTTCCTCGACGCACAGTTGAAGGAATTGGGCGATGGAGAGTAGGTGGAAAGAACACAAGCCCGAAGAAATTTGTTATTCGGTGGATTATGGCTTTACAGCCACCCCCCCCTTTTGTCATTTCGAAGGAACGCAGTGACTGAGAAATCTTCCCTCCCCGTTATCCCGACCTTGATCCGGCATCCAAACACCCTCAGTCATGCCCGCGCAAGCGGGAATCCAGTTCCCACATTGTCATCCCGGACTTGATCCGGGATCTATTCCTTCGAAAAATCCCTTGACGAATTCCACATTCAGGTATACTTTTCTCATAAATTTCAAGCGGATATTGAGGACAATATTGTAACACTCCCTTCAACTCATCAACAAAGAGGGACAGATGGACTGATTTCAAAAAACCCCGTTTCTCACGAAAAAGAGGTCGGGGTTTTTTTCTATATAACGGGAGGACTATGTCGGTTTTGAACGATAAGGAAAAAGAAAATATTATTGCACTGCTGAAGGAGGGGAAGCCTCTTCCTGACATTTATAAATCGAAGCTGTTTCCATCAGAGGATACAGAATTTGTCGAACTGACGAAAGTGTATCAGCTTGTCTACCATGGGAAGAAACGCAAAGAGGACATTATTGCCGAAACCCTGGAGTCGCCGCTCCAGGAAGTGCGGAGCTTCAACACCGAAAATATCTTTCCCGACAGCTGGCGGAACATGCTCATCTTCGGCGATAACCTGATGGCGTTGAAGGCGATCTACGAAGACCAGCGGGGACCAAATAAATACGGCACCCGGAACAAAATCAAACTCGTTTATATCGATCCTCCCTTTGCCACAAAACAGGATTTCATGAAGGATAGGGAAAAGGCCTATCGGGACAAGATCATCGGTGCCCAGTTCATCGAGTTTCTGCGGAAACGCCTGATCTTGTTGAGGGAGGTTCTGGCGGAAGATGGGAGCATTTACCTGCATCTGGACACCAAGAAGATTCACTATGCCAAGGTCGTAATGGACGAAGTATTCAGCGAATTCAACTTCAAGAACGAAATTATTTGGAAACGTACATCTGCCCATAGCGACTCAAAAACTTACGCCAACGTCCACGATACCGTTCTATTTTACACAAGATCGGAGAATGCATCGTTTATTCCTCAGTACAGTCGATATTCCGACAGCCACATAGCGCAACGTTACAAATATATAGACGATGATGGAAGACGTTTTGCTGATGATAATTTAATCGGTGCCGGTCTCAAAGGGGGTGGGTACGAATATGAGTGGAAGGGCGTTAAGAAAATATGGCGATGTCCCATTAACACGATGAGAAGGTATGAAGCTGAGAATCGTCTCTATTACACCCAAAAAGGCGTAGCTCGGATCAAAAGGTACCTCGATGAACTTCCCGGCCAGCCCGTCATGGATCTTTGGCAAGATATTTTTCCGGTAAACTCCCAGGCAGCCGAACGGATCAACTACCCGACACAAAAGCCAGAACAGTTTGTCGAGCGTATCATCAGAACTTCCTCAAGCGCCGACGACATCGTCCTCGACGCCTTTGCCGGCTCGGGGACCACCCTTGCTGTAGCGGAAAAGTTAGGCAGACGGTGGATCGGCATTGATTGTGGGAAGCTGGCGATTTACACCATTCAGAAACGGATGCTCAATCTCACGACACAGGTCGGCTCGGCAAAAAAAGATGAACGGAAACTTCTCGATCGTGTTGAAGATTTTGACAATCATCTCAAAAAATCAAAGGCAGTTTTCGTTGTCAATGAAAAGGCAAAAAAGGGCGAGCTTGAGATTGATGAAGTCTTTCTGGAAACTCTTCATTCCCTTGTATCCCTAACTCAGAAAGGCGGAGAGTTTACACTGATCTGCCCGAAAGAGAAATTCCGAATACAGTCATTTGAAGAAGGTGAAGACGGCAGGAAAATCATAAAAAGAGAACACATAACCTATACTATTACCTTTGTTGAACCCAAAGAGAAAACTGACAAGGAAAAGCCACTTATCGGCAAAGCGTTTACCCTCTTCAATGCGGGAATCTACGACAATCAAGCAATTTTAAGTCTGGATTGGAAGACCTATCGCGAATTCGTTCAGAAGCTCTTTGAGGTCCGGGAGGAAAAGCATACCATCAATGGCTTTCCTGTGGACGGATATATCG
Organism: uncultured Syntrophaceae bacterium; assembly: GCA_964541605.1. GTDB lineage: Bacteria > Desulfobacterota > Syntrophia > Syntrophales > UBA2185 > CAZIQY01. The sequence goes on from CAZIQY010000040.1 coordinate 16,590, forward strand.
GTGTGGACAGCGCCTATATATGGGACTACCCCAACTGCAAAAATGAAACCCTCGATGAGGACTATGTGGAATCCCTCCATCGTGTCATGGGCGGCAAAGCCGGAGACCGATTTTATCTCATTGCCCCTGTTATCAGCTTTGCTTTCCTCATGGACGAGCTCCGTTTTGGTGATACGAAATATGTCTTTCTGAAAGTTCCTATCTCTATTCTGGCCCGTCTCATTGAGCACAAATCCCTGGGGGCGTTTCCCCAGCCCTGCGCCGAGGCCGATGTGAACGAGGTTATCGACGCCGTGGGCTTTGATTTTATTTCACCGCCTCTGGCTGAAACGCAGTGTATCCGACTGGCCCCTGTAAACCCTGATCTCTTAACACACAAGCGTCGGGACTTCGTCATCCGGATCAAAGAGTTTAGATCCGATACTCTGGCCTCCAGCCCCGAAGATTTTGAGAATTTTGAGACCCTATCGATGGTCCTTATTGATTTCAACTTTGACGGCAAGGTCTTCGATCTCGATGCGGTGTATTGGGCGGAAGATCTCGTAAACGCCGAGGTGAAAAGAAAAGACCTGACATCAACGGCAAAATATGCAGAACGGGTCAAAGACTGCGATTACCTGGATGTCAGGATACCGGAAGAAAAGGCAACAAATAACATGATGATCATTTTTGTCGATAAATACGGCAATGAAAAAAAACAAATCCTGAAAAGAAAGGATTTTTCAAAAAATGCCTGAAGTGACTTATAAAAACAGCGATTTTGTATTGCTTCTCACCGATGATTCGCCGGAAGTCATGGATGTGGTGCATAAATATGATGCTTTTTTATCCACGGTTTGTAAGGGTGAGTATGCGTTTCAAAAGGATGCGGTCATCCAGGTCATCAAGTTCCTTTTCTCGAAGCGATACCAGCAGATTGTCGATCTGGCGAGTGAGAACTACAGACAAAACAGTAAACTAAAGCAGAAATATTCCAAGTTCGCCGATTATTTGTCAAAGTTTCCCTTGAAGGATAAAAAGTCGTGTAGTGTTGATCTGGCAACGGGAACAGGCAAAAGCTTTGTGATCTACGCCCTGGCGCAGATTTGCCTGGCTGAAGGATTGGTGGATAAGGTGCTGGTTCTTTGCCCGTCCCTGACCATCGAAGAAGGTCTCACGAACAAATTCGAAAAGATGGCTGGCGACCATATCCTGAAGCAAATCATTGTTGATGCCGGCGCCGTACATAAAAACCCGTCCATCAAAAGTTCAAATGATCCTATCCTGGATGGTGATATCTGCGTGGAAAATATCCATGCCACTTACGAACGGACAGGATCATCGGTTGAGGACAGCTTCAAGGGAAAAGGGGCAAGAGTGCTGGTTATCAATGATGAGGCCCATCATATCTTCAGCCCTACCGATAGCATAACTAAAAAATGGCTTGATTTCCTGCGAGACAAAGATTTCGGTTTTCATTACATCGTCAATCTTTCCGGGACGCCATATATCGGTGACGAATATTTTCACGACATCCTGTACCGTTTTTCCATTCGCGACGCCATTGACGCCGGTGTTATCAAAAAGGTGGATTACAAATTTGAGGAGGGGCTTCAGATTGACAAAGGTTTCCAGGACAGTTACGAATATCATCGTAAAAACTGGGAGGATTACGGTGAATATGTGAAGCCCATATCTATCGTGGTTACAGAAAAGATCAGCAGTTGTATTCGGGTTTGGAAAGAACTGGTTGATTTTATCGCCGACAAAGAGAAGATTTCCTTTGATGAGGCTAAGAAAAAGGTCATCTGGGTAACTTCCGGCGTGCCTGCGGAAAGCACGAAAGACGGAAAGGCCGTTCGGCAGATCATAGCGAGCGCGCCTGAAAAAGTCAGGAAAGAAAATATACAGCTATTGAAAACCGTCGATGAACGGGATAATCCTGTGGAATGGATTGTGTCCGTCAGTATGCTCACGGAAGGCTGGGATGTAAAGAACGTCTTCCAAGTGGTTCCCCACGAAAATCGGGCGTTCAATTCAAAACTGCTGATTGCTCAAGTCCTGGGTAGGGGGTTACGCATCCCGGAATTGTTTAGGGGAAAAGAGAACCCAATTCTTCTTAAGGTCAACAATCACGAACGATGGACGACGCAGATTGAAAATCTCTATAGAGATGTGCTGGAAATCGAGAACCGGCTTTCCTGGGGCTATGATCCGGCAAGGTCAAAATATTCTTTTCCATTGCATAATCTTTCGTACGAGCCGGTAAAGACCACAACAGAAACCAAGAATAAACCTGCGGCAGATCCTAAAACCTTTGGCTTTGTACCCCAGAGCAGAAGCTATACGAGTATCGATAAATTTGTCGAATCCGGGGAATACAGCTTTGAAATCTACATCCAGGGGATATACGACATTGAAGCGGCGGCAACTTTTCTTCACGGTTATCTGAAACAGATAGGGAAACCGGAGATTGCGGCGAGGTGGTCGAGAAAAAAAATCAAAGAGATGATTGTCAAGGAGCTAAAGGAAAAGGGACAGGACGTCACATTTTTGAGCAGGGAGAATTATCTCAAACTGCAACAGGCATTTGGACCAACGATGCGGAAGTTACACGAAGAAAATCCGCGGATGAGTTTAAAATCCGACGAGATTAAGGGAGTTCAAATGGTAGCGATGCCCGTTCAGCCCTTCAATGAGGGGTCGCTTAAAAACGACGGGATGATGTTTTATACGAAGGGCAGTGATGAATGGCTGAAGGGCGATCAAAAGGTTCTGTTTTTGAAACTGACGCAACAGAGAGAAAATTACGAAAAGATTTCTGAGGCTCTGGAGACTGCCGGTTATGGAATGGGCGAAATTAAATATCTAAGAAACAATCTTCACCCGATCAATGAAGAAAAATTCAAAACACCCCTTGGTATTGTATATGTGACATATGCCCCGGAACATCAGTTCGTGAAAAAGATTTATGACCATGCTGGTCTCATTGATTCATTCATCAAGAATCCCGACAAATCCTTTTATTATTTCCCCTATTCATACAAGCCGGAAACAAAGGCGAGAACAAAAACCAGGCAGGAAAATTTCAATCCCGATTTCTTTTTGAAGAAGGATGATGATGTAATCGTAGTAGAAATAAAGAAAGATGGTGATGATAACAAAAAGAATGCCGCAAAGTATCGTGACGGTAAGAAGCATTTTGAGGAATTAAATGCAGCCCTCAAGAATAATGGCATTGCACAGAAATATTCGTTCAAATTTCTCACGCCTTCGGACTATGACGATTTCTTTGCCGCACTGAGGGGAGGCACACACAAGGAATGGCGGTCAAGTTTGATGAATCAGTTGGCCGAATGAAAGTTAAAAGAATATAGAGGTAGGAAAGGGAACGGTTCTGATTGTTTAGTAACTGATTAAAAGAAAAGACTTTATTAGAGGAATATAACATGTACAAAGAATCGGAAACACTTGAAACAAAGTCTTCATTCACTGTGATAGAAGAAATTGATAATAGTACAGATGAGCACGGCGGCTGGCCGGGTGCATTTATGGCCAGTAAGTTGTGATGAGAACAGGAGGCAGTATGAATAAAGATAAAAATATTCCCACATCCGACAACATGTCTCCCTTCGAGCGCATCCGCCGCACAAACACGGCAGGTTTTGAGCACTGGTCAAGCCGCGATTTTGCGAGCATTCTCGGATACACGGATTACCGAAACTTCGAATCGGTCATCGGCAAAGCACGTCTGTCGTGTTTCAACAGTGGCCATCGGATCGAGGACCATTTCGTTGACATTACCGAAATGGTTGCCATCGGTAGCGGGGCGCAGAGACCCGTCAAGACTGTTTTGCTTTCCCGTTATGCCTGTTACCTGATCGTGCAGAACGCGGATCCGTCAAAAGACATCGTTGCCTTGGGACAGACCTATTTTGCCCTTCAAACCCGTCGGCAGGAGCTATCGGACAAAGCAACCGAACAGGAGCTGCGCCTGCTTCTGCGCGAAGAGATGAAAATGCATAATGTCCGGTTGGCGGGCACTGCCAAAGATTCAGGTGTAATCGAGCCCGGAGATTACGCAATTTTTCAGGATCACGGCTACCGTGGCCTCTATGGCGGGCTTGGGGCCAGAGATATCCACCGTCGAAAAGGGCTGAAGAAAAGCCAGCAGATACTCGATCATATGGAGAGCACGGAACTGGCTGCAAACCTGTTTCGTGCGACGCAAACCGAGGACAAGTTGCGACGTGACAAAGTTAAGGGAAAAGATCAGGCGCATCGCACCCATTTTGAAGTTGGGGCCAAAGTCCGCAAAACCATAGAAGAACTCGGCGGAACCATGCCGGAAGACCTCCCCTCGGTTGAAAGTATCAAGAAGATTGCAGCCCGGAAACGTAAGCAACTCAAGTAACTCATTGCATGGGCGGTATCTTTTTGCCTCTTGGTAGTAAATCGATCGCGTCATCGCCGCCCACGGCGGCTGGCCATTAAAATAACAAAGAATATAGAATCTATAAACGGTGAATATAGAAAAGGGAACGGTCCTCATTGTTAAGTAAGTGATTAAAAGGAATGGCTTAACCTTCCGAGGACATGATGCGTTCCCTCCGGGCTTCCGCATCACGTCCTCGATGAATAAAAGATAAGGAAATTCTTGACGTAAAGGAGAAATCAACAATGGCATCGGCAAGCGGCGGTTATATGTACATTCCCCTGGAACGGATTATCGTGGAGAAACAGATCAGAACCGGCATCGATATGGAGTCGGATTCGTTCAAAGCTCTTGTGGCTTCCGTCAAGGCGAGGGGTATCCTGGAGCCGGTCATCGTCGTCGGGAAGGAGGATAAATATCTTCTTCTGGCCGGCGAGCGACGGTTTCTCGCCTGCAAGCAACTCGACCTCGTTGCCATTCCGGCACGGGTACTGGATCAGGTCAGGGATCAGGCGGAGATCATCGAGATTCAGATGATTGAAAACTTTCAGCGGGAAGACATCGATCCCATCGACATGGGAAACGCCTTTGTTGATTTCATAAAAGTGAAGCATAACAACGCGGAGTTCAATCAGATTCTCAATAACATTATCTCTTACGGAATCGATCCCGGCAGGGTCGATAACGCATTTGCGTCAACTGTTGACGCAATCGCACAAAGCTCAGGGAAATCAATGACATCAATCAAAAACACCCTGACACTTTTGAAGCTTCCGCCGGAGATTCAGAGTGCCGTCAAGAAAGGTCTCATCGGGGTCTCCCAGGGCTATATCTTCGCCGCCAATCTGGATAATCCTGGTCTCATGGAGGTCTTCAATGCCATTCAGGAAAAACCTGTTACGAATGCCGCCCTGACCAGCATGCTCAAAGCCTGTACAAAGGTGAAAAGAGACCTGAGCGGCATGAAGCCCAAGCCTTTTGCAAAATACTACCCGAACCTGCGGGCTATGAAGACGGCGATCGAAAAGGGGAAGGGGAAATTTGCCAGGACCGATCTGGAAAAGCTGTTGAACGATCTCCGTACAGTATGCGCCCTGGTTGAACAACAGGTTCAGGAGGCGCCAGAAGAACCGGCTACGGAATCTTCAGCGGCATCCAAGCCGTCCAAAAATCTTGCCTGAACAGATTAAAATCAATAAACAAACTCCATTCTTTGATAACAATCTAACCCTTGATGAATAAAGGCTCGTAACCGACCGTGCATTTACTTCTATGATGATCCATTGAATAATACTATATGATAATATTTATTGACATATAATATCATATGATATAATATGATTACACGCGCGATGGAGTTATGGAATGGTTGATCAGGATGGCATAAATAAATTTCTTGGCTACTTCAAAAAATGCGTGACGGAAAAAGGCCTGCTTTTGATACGAAGACAGAGATTTCCCAGGTGAAGTTTGGGAGTTCGGGAAGCTGATCGAATATGAAGACATTTATATTAAGTTAAAACTAAAAACCGGCAATAAGCCTGTATGTATTTCCTTTCACCTCTTTGAAAGAGAGGCAAGATATCCATTTAAAAGGAAAGGAGAATTCAAATGAAAGAAGTATGTCCAATTTGTGAGAAAGAATCACGGGCAAAGGTAATAAAGAAAAAAGAATCAATGAATGTTCGGGGTGAACTCATTGATGTGGAGTATAAAGTTTTTAAATGCGATGCATGCGGTGAAGAGTATATGGATACCGAAACTGAGCATGATCCATTTGTGTCTGCCTACGCCATTTATCGAAAAAAGCACAATATGTTGCAACCCGAGGAAATTAAGGAAATTAGAAGAAAATATGGGCTTACGCAAGGCGAACTCAGCAGTCTCCTTGGCTGGGGTGGCGCCACGTTAAGCAGGTATGAAAATGGCGCGCTTCAAGACAAGACCCACGACAATCAACTGAAGCTTTTGGGGGATCCTCGGAATATGCTCAAGATACTTACCGAGAATTCAGATGTATTGAGGGAGCAAAAAAGGACTCAACTGGTTTCAAATATTAAAAAGATAGCGAAGAATGAGTATCCTATTGAGCGATACATAGAAGAATGGAGTACAAAACGAGAGATATCTGTGTATTCGGGCTTCAAATCTTTCGATCTGGATAAGTTCATTAATTGCATACTTTACTTCTGTAATGGTGGGTTGCTTAAGACGGCCATTAACAAGCATCTTTTCTACGCCGATTTCAAACACTTCAAAGAGTACCAGACTAGCATAACCGGCGCCTGGTATGTACATCTGCCTTATGGCCCTGTTCCGGATAACTACGAGATTTATCTTGCGACTTTAGTCAATGAAAGGGCAATCGACGTCAATGAAATTTCTTACGAATGGAAAGACTTTATCGGCGAGGAATATAGGTCATTGGAAAAACCTGATCTTGCGCTCTTTTCGGACAGTGAGCTGAAAATATTGGCGACAATAAAAGAGCATTTCAAGGGATATTCGGCTAAAGCCATTAGTGAATTTTCCCATGAGGAAAAAGGGTATCAAGAAACTGCGACGGGTCAACCAATATCTTATGAACATGCTGAGGCATTAAGGATATGAAAATGCAGTAACTGGTTAACGTGGAGAAAGACAGTGTTCGCAGAAAAAGCCCCGTTTCTCATTGCGAGAAATGGGGCTTTTTATTTTACGGTTCTTTTGGATATTTTAGTTTCAGTCCTTGAAAACGGCGCCGGTGCTTGCCGATGTGACCAGGCTCGCATACCGTGCGAGGTAGCCGGTTTTTATCGCCGGCGGGCGCGGCTTGAAGGCCTTCTGCCGCTTCTTCAGTTCATCCGGGCTGACTTTCAGGGTGATCGTTTTATTCGGGATATCAATGGCAATCGTATCCCCTTCCTTGACGAGGGCGATAGGACCCCCTTCGGCCGCTTCCGGAGAGATGTGTCCGATGGCGGCGCCGCGGGTACCCCCGCTGAACCTGCCGTCGGTCAGGAGCGCGACGCTGGTATCAAGCCCCATCCCCGCGATGGCGGACGTCGGTCCGAGCATCTCCCTCATGCCGGGGCCGCCCTTCGGCCCTTCGTAACGTAAGACGACGATATCGCCCGCTTTGATCTTTCCACCCAAGATGGCGG
>CAZIQY010000041.1:0-24112 GCA_964541605.1 uncultured Syntrophaceae bacterium
CCGGGTGACCGGGAAAGCTTGGTAAACCCCATCCGGAGCAAGACCAAATAGGAGAACATCAAGAGCGGCCCGCTCGACGTTCTCGGGTAGTGTCGCTTGAGGCAGCAGGCAACTGTTGTCCCAGAGGAATGATCATCGTCGTCTCACGGGTGACCGGGGGGCGGAACAGAACTCGGCTTACGGTCTGGTCTGACATTATCTTATATTAAAATGGATTCCCCTTTGCACGGGAATAACCTAAAGAATGAGGGTTAAAACCGTAATATGATGCACGCAAGGAAAATCCTCCAGAAAGTCTTCCCCGATGGCCGAAAATTTTTTTTCGGCCATGCAGGTCTTGTAAAATATTTCATCACGGCCTTCATGCTTGTTCTTCTTTTTTGTTTTTCCCGAGAGGGTTTCGCCCAGGATTTCAAAACATCCATGGATGAGGCGGACGCATACCTGAGAAACGGCCAGTATCTGGAAGCCGTGGGCGCCTATCAGGAGATTTCTGAACGCGCTCCCGATCCGGACATGAAGGCGAAGGCAATCCTTAGAATCGGGGACATCTACAGTTATTTCTTGAACAATTACGACATGGCGCTGGAGAAATATGACGTCGTAAAGAAACAGTATGCCGGAAGTATGCACGCCGCAAACGCCTACTTCAATTCCGGAATGATCCTTTACGAAAGAAACCGGTGCGGTGAGGCGCTAAAACAGTTTAGAATGTACATCGAAAAATATCCCCGTGGAGAAAGGCGCGAAACGGCGGAATTCATGGTCGAAACATGTTCCAGACCACCTACCGTAGCGGAAGAGAAAAAAACAGTCTCCAAAATCCCGGTGGATGAAAACATCAGGGTACTGGTAATGACGGCTGTTCCCGAAATTCGGGTGGAAGGCACTTCCCTTCTCGAAGTCAAAGACATCGGCGAAAAAAGTCTGCTGACCGGGGTTGAAACTGCCGTCATAGACGTTCATCACAGAACGGTGAGATTGAACGGCGACAGGATGGTCCATGAAAAACTGGTCATTGCTCCTGCCGAGGGCGGTATCCTGGTACTGAATGGATACCCGTACAGAGGAAAAATAAGAATCCAGAAAAATCCCAAAGGAGGTCTGGACATCATCAATATCCTGGGCGTGGAAGGTTATCTCTATGGCGTCGTTCCGAAAGAAATGTCTCCTCAATGGTTCCCCGAAGCATTGAAAGCGCAGGCTGTAGCAGCCAGAACATACGCCCTTTACCAGATGGACAAAAGCAAAAACCGCGACTTCGACGTTTTATCGACGACGGCGTCGCAGGTGTATGGCGGAATGTCGGTAGAAGCTGAGAAGGCCAGTCGGGCCGTCGATGAAACGAAGGGAGTGGTGATCCGTCACAACGGTCAACTGGCGCTCACCTATTTCCATTCAAACAGTGGCGGAATGACGGAAGATGCCCAGCGGGTATGGACAGCGGAAATTCCTTACCTGAAAGCGGTTCGTGACGACTTCAGTACAAAGGCTCCTGCAAATTCATGGAAAGTTTCCATGAGTTTTGACGATATTCAGAAAGCTCTGAACAAGAAGGGCGCCAACTTCGGTCCCGTCGAGAACATTGCTGCTGTTGATATCAGTCCGTCAGGCAGGGTCATGAAAATCAAAATGTCTCACGGGGGCAGGGAAACAATTATGAACGGCAATGATTTCAGGCTCAAAATCGATCCTGTCCTGATCAAAAGTACCCTTTTCACCATAAATCAAAATGCGCGGGAGGTACGCTTCGAGGGCAGGGGGTATGGTCATGGTGTCGGCATGAGCCAGTGGGGCGCTTACGTCATGGCACGGGAAGGGCGTAGATACAGGGATATCCTGCGATATTATTATCAGGGCGTGGACGTCGCAACGCCTTAACGGGACACGCGGAAGCATCCTGATTCGGTGACCCCAACTCACTTTTTTCTGTTATGATCCAGACTATGGCAGTAAAACCATCGTTCCTTCCTTTTGAGATACCCGAACTAAAATCCAGGAATATGAGAATAGGGAGAGAAGGCTTATTGAGGCGCTCTTTTTCTGTTGTTCCTGATGATTATTTCAGAGTTTATCAGAACGAGGATCTTCATCTAGAAGTCGAATTCCAGCATCAGGAAGACCACGCCAGGATTTTTCTTTATACGAATATCGACTGTCCGACAGATGAGTGGCAAGAACTGGAGTTCAGCCGCGAAGAAGGAGGAATTTACAGCCTGTCGTATAAGGTCAGACAATGCGGGAGATATGAATTCAAAATAAAATATACCCTTGATAACGGCAAAACCTGGTACTGGGACCGGGTTCCTTTCAGCGAGGTGATTGTGGATCCGGAGGCTACGAAGGATATCAGGATGTATACCCTGATTCTGCCTATCTCAGGTGCCATTACGGATTGGATAGAGATGCTTCCTCACATCGCCGGGCTTGGTTTTAATACGGTTCATCTTATGCCCCTTACCAGCCTTGATCTGTCTGAAAGCCCCTATTCCGCCCATGATCTTTTTTCCATCGACAAAGCTTACAGCGGGAAAGAAGCGCATTCCGGTTTTGATCTCTTTGAACAGTTTGTTGAAAAAGCCGGTAAGCTGGGAATCCGGCTTTGCTTTGATCTGGTATTGAATCATATAGGGATCAGAAGCAAGATGGCGCGCATGTGCCCTGAGTGGATCATACCTGACAAGAGCGAGAAAGACGGATTGAAACGAGCCGGATGCTGGCATATGAACTCATGGATAAAATGGGGGGACCTTGTAAAAATATATTATGATCATCCCCATCCTGAAATCCGCCGCGATATCTGGGATTACATGAAAAAATATTCCCTGTTCTGGGCCTATTTCGCCCACCTTACGGGCGGCATGATCCGTCTCGACAACCTCCATTCAAGCAATGAAGAGTTTATTGCGAACCTGCTCGAAGATCTGCGCGGCGCCTATCCTGATCTGATGATCATGGCGGAGTTCTTTACAGATTCCAATACGGTTCTGAAAAAAGCGGCCGATTGGCAGATCAATCTATTTCTTGCTAATCAGTGGGAATACCCCTATGCCGGTGATCTTCGGAATTACCTTCGTTATATTCATGATATAGGTCGGAAGGTACGCTATTTCCTTCCCATCACCACTCATGATACAGGCGCGCCGGCCCAGCTTTTCGGCAAAGCGGAGGCCGCTGTGCCCCGTTATGCCGTAACAGCTCTCATGGGGACAGGGGAAACGGGCATTGTCCAGGGATCCGAATACGGCTATCCGGAGAAAATAGATTTTATAGGCAGAAAAGAAAAGTGTAAATTCCAGGAAAATCATTTCATCGCTGAAGGCATGAGAAATATCAACCGGGTACTTGCGGAATCATCCGTGTTTCATCAGGACGGAAACCTGGAATTTATTGACGGCGGTCACGGCGCGGTGCTGGGAGCCTTGCGGCGCCCCGTCAAGGGGAATGACACAGGCTATATGATATTTGCCAATTTCGATATTCATAACGGCTATAGCCTCCGGGTTGATCTTTCCTCTTTTATGATAACAAATACAATACAACTGGAGGATAGGATCAGCGGAGCCGACTTCGAAACACAGATTGATGATATCAAGATTGATATAGAACCCTGCGGTTTCAGGATATTCAAGATAAGGCGGTGAGCTTGATGGATGAAGATGTTAAGGGTTCAGGTCTTGAGACCTGAACCCTTAACATCTTAACGACAGGAGCGCTTTTTTCTGTTTCTCAGGGTAAAAGAGGTTTTTAGTGCAGGCGAGGAAGCGGATGACCGTTGCATCATGGGTTGTCCCTGGGCTGTCATAAAACTCTTTCGTTTCGCAGGTTGTTGCCGCGGGCGGTTGTGTCCGCCGTCATTCCCCGCGGGCGCCGGGACGGCGTAGTTGAAGTCCAGCAGCGTCCTCTTTTCGATCTGTTCACCGAGCGCCTTCTCGATGGTCCAGACGAAGGCCCTTTCTTTGAGTGTCACAAAAGTAAATGCGTCCCCGGTCTTTAGAGCACGGCCTGTGCGGCCGATGCGATGTGTATAAGCGTCGACAGTGTCGGGCATGTCGTAATTGATCACGTGCGATATGCCGGAAACATCGATGCCCCGGGCGGCAATGTCCGTGGCCACCAGAATCTGGTACTTGCCGTTGCGGTAACCGCTAAGCACTGCCTGGCGCTTGGTCTGTGGCAGATCCCCCTGCAGGGACGCCGCTACAAAACCGGCCTTTGCTATCTGTTCCGCCAGGCGGGTCGCACGGCCCTTGGTGCGCGTAAAAACGAGCACTGACTCCGTATCCGTGCCTTCCAGAAGCCTCATCAAAAGAGCTGTTTTGAGGTGCTGTTCGACGGGATAGATGGCATGTGAGACCGTGGATACGGGAGTGGTATTGCCGATCTGGATGTTGACCGGATTGCGCAGGATTTCCTGGACAAGGCTTCGGATGTCATCGGGCATGGTGGCGGAAAACAGAAGCGTCTGACGCTTGGCCGGAAGCCGCTTGATGATCTTTCTGATATCCGGCAAAAACCCCATGTCGAACATGCGGTCCGCCTCGTCAAGGACGAGGATTTCGATGTGAGATATATCAATCTCGCCATGGTCCATCAGATCGAGAAGCCTTCCCGGGCAGGCCACGATGATTTCGGCGCCATGACGGAGCTTCGTGATCTGGGGATTTTTATTCACACCGCCATAAACGGTGACGCTCTTCAGCTTCGTCCGCCGACCCAGCTGAGAAATGGCTTCATGTGTCTGTTCCGCCAGTTCCCGTGTCGGAGAGATGATCAGCGCCCGGGCAAGCTTTCGCGGCCTATCCATCAGTCGCTGCAAAATGGGCAGCACAAACGCCGCCGTTTTTCCTGTACCGGTATGGGCCAGCCCCATTACGTCCCGGCCGTCGAGAATAGACGGGATACAGCGGGTTTGAATCGGCGTGGGCTCCGTGTAGCCTGATACTTCGATACCCGATTCGATTTGGGGGTATAAATTAAATGTTTTAAAATTCGTTGATAATTCACCAGTTGTTGCTTTTGTTTTTTGCATGTACTCCATTTCCTTTTTTCTATTGAACGTCTTGTATTGACGTTGATTTACCGGTTTTCTTCTTCGCTTACCGAAGAGGCATAAAAAATCCCCAGAAGCCTCTTTTACAGGCTCTGGGGACATTGTGGACCAAAACCGGTTCTAAAACTGAACCTCTTATACGCTTCCAAAACGATCATGTCAAGGATTATATATAGGAATAATGGTAAGCGGAAATAAGCTTAAGAAATCTGAGAAGGAAAAATTACCGCGGAAATGGTTATAAAATGCCTACAGGCGGCTGGCCGCCGGCAGGTGAGTCATTGTTATACGATTTGAATATGCGACACGCTTGAGTATCTTTCTGATCAGAAGTCAAAATAAAAGGGCGGCAACGGAAATGATATTCTCGTTGCCGCCCGGATTTTTTGACGATCCCGTGTGAAAGGATTTACTTGTTTAGCAAAGCGGCGTGGGCCGCTGCCAGGCGGGCAATGGGTACGCGGAATGGCGAGCAGGAGACGTAGTCCATGCCGACGCGATGGCACAGATCGATGGATCTTGGATCGCCGCCGTGTTCGCCGCAGATGCCGACCTTCAGTTTTGGTCGCGTTGATCGACCCTTTCGTGTTCCCATTTCGACCAGCTGGCCGACTCCGCTTTCGTCCAGGCTCTGGAACGGATCTTCGGGAAAGATTTTCTGTTCCAGGTAAATGGGCAGAAACCCTCCGATGTCATCCCGTGAAATACCAAACGTGGTCTGGGTCAGGTCGTTCGTCCCGAAGGAGAAGAACTCGGCAGTCTTTGCTATTTCGTCGGCCGTCAGCGCCGCACGCGGGATTTCGATCATCGTCCCGACAAGATAATCGAACGTGATCCCCTTCTCTTTCATCACCTCGTCAGCCATGCGGCGAATAATAGCTTCCTGGTGGTTGAACTCCGCGGCGGTCCCTATCAGGGGCACCATGACTTCCGGGTAAACCTTGACGCCCTTCTTGGTCAGCTCCGCAGCGGCCTCGAAGATAGCCCGGGCCTGCATCTCCGTCAGTTCCGGATAGGCGATGCCCAGACGGCATCCCCGGTGGCCCAGCATCGGGTTGAGTTCATGGAGAGACTCGATCCGGGATTTCAGCTTTTCAACGGAGATAGCAAGTTGTTCGGCCAGCTCTTCCGTCTGCTGCCCGTCAAGGGTCACAAATTCATGCAACGGGGGATCGAGGAGGCGGATGGTCACGGGCAGGTCATGCATGGCCTCAAGGATGCCGGTAAAATCCTCTCTCTGGAACGGCAGGAGTTTCATGATGGCTTTGCGCCGGTCCGCTTCGTTCTCGGCAATAATCATCTCCCGCATGGCCATGATGCGCTCCGGTCCGAAGAACATATGTTCCGTCCGTGTGAGGCCGATGCCCTCCGCACCAAAGGCTCTTGCCTGAGCGGCATCCTGCGGCCGGTCGGCATTCGTCCGGACGCCGAGCCTGCGGAGTTTGTCTGCCCATTCCATAAGCTGCATGTATTCTTTGTTGGTCTCCAGGTCGGGCCTGACCGTCGGAATCTTGCCTTCATAAACGCGGCCGACCGTGCCGTTCAACGAGATCCAGTCCCCCTCTTTGATGACGCGGCCGTTGACATTCATCAGTTTCTTATGCGTCTCGATTGCCAGAGCGGAGCAACCCACGATACAGCATTTTCCCCATCCACGGGCAACCAGCGCCGCGTGGCTGGTCATGCCGCCTTTGGCTGTCAGGATTGCCTCGGCGATATGCATTCCATGAACATCTTCAGGGGATGTTTCACTCCGCACGAGGATAACTTTTTTGCCTTTTTTTGCCCATGCTTCTGCGTCGTCTGCTGTAAAGACGACCTGGCCGGTCGCACCACCCGGCCCCGCCGGCAAGCCTTTCGCAATGACGGGGGCCTTGAGTTCCGCGGCGGGATCGAGCATGTCATGAAGGAGTTCGTCAAGTTGCGCCGGGCGTACGCGCAGGACAGCGGTGGCTTCGTCGATGAGACCTTCTCTGGCCATTTCGACGGCCATTTTTACGGCGGCGGTGCCGTTCCGTTTACCGACCCGGGTCTGCAGCATCCAGAGGCGGTCCTCCTGGATGGTGAACTCAATATCCTGCATGTCTTTATAGTGCGTTTCCAGTCTGTTGCGGATATCCGCCAGTTCCTTGTACAAGCTTGACATGGATTCTTCGAGGCTCGTCAGGTGCTTCGTATCCTCCGTCTTGTTCTTTATGTTGAGGGGATTCGGTGTCCGGATGCCTGCCACGACGTCTTCCCCTTGGGCATTGACCAGCCATTCGCCGTAAAAGATGTCTTCGCCCGTTGCGGGGTTTCTTGTAAAGGCCACACCGGTTGCGCTATGATCTCCCATGTTTCCGAAGACCATGGACTGAACATTTACGGCCGTTCCCCAGTCATCAGGAATGCCCTCGATACGCCGGTAGGCAATGGCGCGCTTGCCGACCCAGCTTCGGAATACGGCGCCGATTCCTCCCCAGAGTTGCTCGTAAGGATCATCGGGGAATTCCTTTCCAAGGATTTCTTTGATTTTTACTTTGAAAGCATCCGTCAGCGTTTTCAGGTCTCCCGCAGTGAGCTCCGTATCCTGAACAACACCACGAGCCGCCTTCATTTTTTCCATCTCATGCTCGAGCTGAACCCGGATGCCTTTTCCCTCATCGGGTTCAAGACCGGCCGCTTTTTCCATAACCACATCGGAGTACATCATGATCAGGCGACGATAGGCATCATAGACAAATCGTTCGTTGCCCGTTTTTAAGATAAGTCCCTTGATGGTCTTTTCGGTGAGGCCGACGTTCAGAACGGTTTCCATCATGCCCGGCATGGAGGAACGCGCCCCGGAACGCACCGATACCAGCAGTGGATTTTCGGGGTCTCCGAATCCGGCGTTCATGATGGCTTCCACTTTTGCCAGAGCTTTTGCCACTTCCGCTTCGAGTTCCGGCGGGTAGGACTTGTTGTTTTTATAGTAATAATTGCATACTTCCGTGGTGATGGTAAAACCCGGAGGAACAGGAATCCCGAGGCTCGCCATTTCAGCCAGATTGGCTCCCTTTCCACCCAACAGTGTTTTCATGTCGGCCCTGCCGTCCGCCTTGCCTGCGCCAAACTCATAAACGTATTTATTAGACATTCATCCCTCCTGTGAACTTTTGTCTAAGACATCATCTACAATTCCGAACAATCCGGCATAACACATATGAATCAAAAGATTTTTACTTGTGGAAATGTTACGCGACGAAAAAGATTTCAGGCCATGAATTTTCTACCAGTTTTGCATTTTCAAGTCAAATGGAAATATCCGTTTTGCAGATGAGAATTTTCAGGGGAAAAGACACCGTATTGACGGGAAAAAGTTGTGAATTCCGTTGCTGTGATGTCGGTAGTGAAAGAAAAAAAAGTGATGATGGTTAGAAATGAAAAAAAAGCCGGAAGCGTTACTTCCGGCTTTGACATTCTTGATGACTTTCTTTCCGGTAAATTAACCCAGGAAGAATTTCATAAACGGGTTTGCAAAGAGAAGAACAAGCGAAATAACCAGGGCGTAAATGGCGATCGATTCTGCCATGGCCATACCGATCAGCATGGTCATCATGATTTTACCCTGCACGCCGGGGTTTCTTCCCACTGCTTGGCAGGCGCCGCTACATGCGGTACCAATTCCAAGACCGGCGCCAACGGCGCCGATACCCATCGCCAAACCGGCTCCCAACATGGCGCCGATAGCGAAAATGACCTTTACATATTCTCCACCACCGGTGGTGGCTGCCGCCGCCTTAGCCGCTTCCACTGCGAATGCCGCCTGTGAAGACAGTACAAAAACGGCTGCTGTCAATAATCCAGTTAATACTAAACGTAACATCTTGCACTCCTTTCTTAATTCGGTTATTAATAAACTCTTTATTCCCTTATGAGAATATGATCGTAAACCGACAAATTGTCTGCAACAGACATGCCAGGTTCTTCAAATCGGGCATTTATTGTAATCTATCGGAATGACTTGAGAAATGTATATAGATGATCGTGGTATCGTGTTCGGGAAGACAGGGGATTTAACATTATATTCAATTGCAAGGCAGCGTTTAACGAAACGTTAAATGCGGATGGATATATAGATTTTTATTGAAATATTTAATTTGTACCATTATATACCATTAAACCTTAGATTTTTGTTATAAATATTCTCACCCAACAGGTGACACGTTATAAAAGGAAAACATAAAGGAATTTCATTATGGCGAAGATCCTCATCGTTGACGCCGACCATGATGTCAGTAAGAGCCTCGATCGTTACCTGACAGAGAAGGGCTATGACGTGTTTACCGCTGAGACCGGCACGGAGGGGCTGAATACATTTGTAGAGACTTCCCCGGATGTCGTCATCCTGGATACAAGTCTTCCCGATATTAACGGATTTACTGTTCTTGAAGACCTGCGGGAAGAGGATGAGAATCTCAAGGTCATTATGATCACGGCCGTCCACGACATGGATACCGCCATTAACGCCATGAAGGCAGGCGCCTACGAATATTTCCAAAAGCCCGTTGATGCAACTGAACTCAATCTAACGATTCAGAAAGCCCTCAAAGCCAGGGAAATGGATAAAAGAGTTGACGATCTTCTCCTGAAATCTCCTCAGCGCTTCAAGGTCGGTGATATTATCGGCACAAGCCGGGAAATGAGCGAGATCTTTAAAACAATCGGCATTGTTTCCCAGAGCAAAACGACGGTGTTGATCCAGGGTGAAAGCGGAACGGGTAAGGAATTGATCGCGAAGGTGATTCACCGGATTACAACACCGGAGGAACCCTTTATAGCGGTGAACTGCTCCGCTATTGTTGAGACGCTGCTTGAATCGGAACTTTTCGGCCATGAGAAAGGTTCCTTCACGGGCGCAATTTCCCGGAAATTGGGTAAATTCGAACTTGCCCGGTACGGGACGGTATTTCTGGATGAAATCAGCGAGATGTCCCTGAACCTTCAGGCCAAGCTGCTGAGAGTCCTTCAGGAAATGGAGTTTGAAAGGGTCGGCGGCAAGGACAGGGTAAAGGTGAACGCGAGAATCATTGCCGCAACGAATCAGGAACTCAAACACCTTATCGAGGAAGGAAAATTCCGGGACGATCTGTTTTATCGGCTGAATGTGGTTTCCATTCACATCCCTCCCTTGCGGGACAGGAGAGATGATATTGCCCCTCTGATTGACCATCTGCTTGCGAAGATCAATCTGGACTTGAATAAACGCATCCTGGGAGTTGCCGATGGGGTGATGGATGTCTTTATGAAGTACGACTGGCCGGGAAATGTCCGCGAACTGGAGAATCTTCTCGTCAGCGCCGCTGTGGCTGCAAAAGGACAGATTCTTGTCACAGAAGATTTCCAGGAGTTCATGGAGGGGGTTCGGAAACAACAGATCGCGGAGAAAAAAAGTGATCCCGTCTCCGAGCCCGGAATGTGGTTGAGCCTCGATGAAGTGGAAGAAAAATACATCAGAAAAGTCATCAAGGAAAGCGGTCATAAAACCAAAGGTGAACTCTGCGAAATCCTGGGCATTTCGCGCCCGACGTTTGAGAGAAAACTTGAGAAATACAAAATTTCCTTCGAACGGGACTGATGGGGTGGACGATGAAAATCATATCGGCAGAATTCGTCGCGGCTGCAAGCGACCCGTCTCACTATCCGGAGGTTAACCTTCCCGAGGTGGCGTTTGTCGGCAAATCCAACGTGGGGAAATCGTCCCTGATCAACAGGCTTGTTCAAAGAAAAAGTCTCGCCCGGACAAGCCGTACCCCCGGACGTACGCAACAGATCATTTTTTTCAATATCAACAGCGAGATTTCTTTCGTCGATCTTCCAGGATACGGTTTTGCGAAGGTCCCTCAGTCCGTACAAAAGAAATGGGGGCCCATGGTGGAGACGTACCTGAAGGAAAGAAGCGCGTTGCGGCTCGTGATATTCATTCTCGATGTCAGAAGAGATCCTTCGGCAGAGGATGTTGATCTGATCAGATGGCTCAATTTTTATCGTATTTCTCATCTGTTCGTTCTGACAAAGATAGACAAACTGTCCAGATCTCAGGCCAGGGTTCGCAAGAATGCTATTATCAAAAGCCTGGGGATACAACCTCTGTCTGATCCTGTCCTTTTTTCCGCAAAAACGGGAGAGGGAAGGGAAAAAATCTGGAATGTGATCAAAAATATATAGCGATATGACACGACACCGATTACCCGCCATAGAAGATGTTATAAAAGCATATGAAACAGTTCGAAAATATGCTCGCAGTACACCTGTTCTCACTTCAAGAAGTGTAAACGCGATAATTAATGCTGATGTTTACTTCAAGTGTGAAAACTTTCAAAAGGTCGGCGCGTTTAAGTTCCGTGGTGCGTCCAACGCAGTTTTCAGCCTGACGGATAGTGAAGCAAAGAGAGGCGTCACAACCCACAGCTCCGGAAATCACGCGGCGGGAGTGGCATTGGCCGCTTCAATGAGAGGGATTCCTTCCTATATTGTGATGCCTGATAATGCGCCGGCCATCAAGAAAAAAGCCGTTGAGGGTTACGGCGGAAAAATCACGTTCTGCAAACCGACCCAGGAAGGCAGAGAGGAAGCACTGAATCAGGTTCAGATACAGACTGGTGCGGTGTTTATCCATGCTTACAATAATTTTAATGTCATATGTGGTCAGGGAACCGCTTCGCTTGAGCTGCTCGAAGAGTATCCCGATCTGGATATTGTTATCGCTCCGGTTGGCGGGGGAGGGCTGTTGAGCGGAACGCTTGCCTATACAAAAGGTTTTAATCCTGCCATCAAGGTTTACGGAACGGAGCCGCTGAACGCCGATGATGCTTTCCGCTCGCTGCGCGATAAAACGATTCACCCGTCCGTCAACCCGAATACGATCGCTGATGGTTTACGCACTGCGCTTTGCGAATTAACCTATACGATTATATCTGAAAAATGCGATGGTATTCTGACGGTTACCGAGGAGGGCATCGTCAGAGCCATGAGAATGATCTGGGAGCGTATGAAGATCATCATCGAGCCGTCGTCCGCGGTGCCGGTTGCCGCCATGATGGAGCACCCTCGATACTTTGCAGGCAAGAAGGTGGGGATTATTATATCGGGCGGTAATGTCGATTTGGACAATCTTCCTTTTGAAAAAGTAATCAGATGATTTTTTTAGGTTTACAGAAAGAGAGTCAATCAATGAAGACAATAGGTGGAATTCTGCTTGGAATTTTTACAGTCATTTATTGGCAAATGTATTACAGCAACCTTTATAAATTTTGGATGTCTGTAAAATCAAGCCCTGATGATGCGATGGCGAAAAAAGCATTATTGATTCGGGACATCATCATACAGATAATAATGGCCGGCATCGGACTGTTCCTCATTATAGCGACGTTACAAATATTAGGATTTGTTAATTATTGGTAGTTATTACTCCGGCAGCAATATATGTCAAAGCCGTCATTCCCGCGAAAGCGGGAATCCAGAATTGGACTGGATACCGGATCAAGTCCAACATGACATTTGTTATGTTTTATTGCTGGAGTAATAAATCGGCAACAGCCACCATTTTTTATTAAAAGGGTACTTTCCCATAACAGGATATCATTTAAGGAGTTGCGATGCTTAAACGCTACGGATTACTGATGAACATGAAGGTTCCGGTCATTCTTCTATGGCTTGCTCTTTTCTCTTGGCCGCTGGCCGCTGTCGGGGAGCCCTGGCGCCTTCTGGGCGAGGACAATGTATATGCCATTTATATCGATGTGGGCAGTATAACACTGATCTCCGATACGGCCTCCAAAGTCTGGCTCAAGGTGGTTCCGAAAGAGCGGGAATTCATAGAGAGTGTTCTGAAATCCCGGAAAGAGCAGGGGTTGGCGATTAAAGGTTACGAGAACTTTGCCTACCGGATGGAGTCCGTCGAGATTGAATGCTCCCTGGAAGAGCACCGGCTTCTGGAAACGGCCGATTTCGACAGGACAGATCAAAAAATTGGCGCTTCCTTCCCCATCTCCGGTTGGAAGCAAACCCAGCCCCAAACGCCCTATTATTCCCTTACGAAGCTGATCTGTAAGGAACACAGTGAAGAGGGTTACTGGTGGGGCGGTTATCCGGATCATCAGAGCCATGACGAAGAATGAACCGGGTGGATAGAAAAACCCCTTGACTTAAACGTCATAATGCTATAGCATAACCACCAATTATCGGAGGTTGTTATGCTGGACAGTAAGGATATCAGCAGGGTCGTCAAGGAAATCAGAATCAAATTAAACCTCAGCCAGGAAGAATTGGCGACAAAACTCGGGGTCTCCTTCGCCACGGTAAACCGTTGGGAAAACGAGAAGATAACACCCAGAGGCAAAGCCAGGGACGCCATTCTGAAACTGATAGACGAATCTGGTCTCGACCGGGCGGATCTGGAAAATGGCGGGGGCGTCAACGGCGCTCTCAACAAACGCCGCCGGAAATTATTGAAGGAAGACGTCCTCAGCACGAAGTCCATGGAGCAGATGCTCTGGAGCGCGGCCTGTTCCATCCGCGGTGAAAAGGACGCGCCAAAGTTCAAGGATTACATCCTGCCCCTCGTCTTTATCAAGCGCCTGTCCGACGTGTTTGAGGATGAAATCGAGCGATTGGCAGAAACCTATGGCGACAGGGAAACGGCGCTGACCATTATTGAAGCCGATCATCAACTGGTCCGGTTTTATATCCCCGCCGAAGCGCGCTGGCCGGTGGTCAGCGGCCGGGAGAAGTTCAACTGGACTGAAGACCGCAAGCCCAAGACACTGGGCGAACAGCTCACCATGACCGTCCGCGCCATTGCGAAGGCCAATCCCTTCCTCACCGGCGTCATCGACATTGTGGATTACAACGAGACCCGCAGCGGAGAACGGGAAATCAGCGACGCGGCTCTGTCCGGCGTGATCGAGGCCCTTTCCGATCCGCGCTATCGCCTGGGACTCTACGATGTGGAACCGGATTTCCTGGGCCGCGCCTATGAATATCTGCTGCGCAAATTTGCCGAAGGACAGGGTCAGAGCGCCGGTGAGTTTTTCACCCCGACGGAAGTGGGGTGGCTGATGGCCTACATCCTGCGACCACGCCAGGGCGAGGAGGTTTACGATTTTGCCTGCGGTTCCGCGGGCCTGCTCATTAAGTGCGAATTGGCATTGCAGGAACGGGAAGTCAAGATCCAGCGGCCCCTGAAACTCTACGGTCAGGAGCTCACGGGTTCCAGTTACGCCATCGCCCGGATGAACATGGTCGTTCACGACATGGAAGGTGAAATCGTCCGCGGCAACTCCATGACCAACCCGAAATTCAAGGATTCCGATTCCAGCCTGAAGAAATTCGACATCGTCGTGGCCAATCCCATGTGGAACCAGCCATTCGATCCGACCGTTTACGAAACCGATCCCTTCGACCGTTTTGAATCCCAGGGCGGCGTCACCACCGGCAAGGCCGACTGGGCCTGGCTGCAGCATGCGGCCGCCTCCCTGAACATGAACGGACGGGCCGCCATCGTCCTCGACACGGGCGCCGTGACGCGGGGCAGCGGCAGCAAGAGCGAAGACCGTGAAAAGAAAGTCCGCCAGTGGTTTGTCGAGCGCGACTGGATTGAAGGCGTTATCCTGCTGCCCGACAACCTTTTCTACAACACCACCGCCGCCGGGATCGTCATCGTTTTCAACAAGGCAAAGCCGAAGGCGCGGCAGGGCAAGATCATCCTGGTCAATGCTGGACGGGAATTCAAGAAGGGCAGGCCGAAAAACTATATCCCCGATGAAAACATCCGCAAGATCGCCAATGCCTTTATCAAAGGGGAAGACGCCGAGAAATTCGTCAAGGTCATCACGACGGCGGAAGCGGCAGAGAATGACTTCAACCTGTCGCCGTCGAGATATGTGGATGTGAATGATAGGGAGACGTACCGGCCGATACCCGAAATACTGGAGGATTTGAACGTTCTGGAAAAGAAGGCTGAGGTTCTGAATGTTGCTTTCCGAGCTATTTTCGGAAAGTTACAGTCCAGAATTTTTACTTACGGGCTACATAATGAGAAATTGAAGGAAACAGAGATAGGGAAAATACCAGAGAGTTGGATAGTTGCAAAAATTGGTTCGTATTGTCATAAGCCAGAATATGGATTAACTGAAAGCGCCGTCGCTGATGAAATTGGTCCTAGATTCCTTAGAATTACCGACATTACTGAAAATGGGGTGAATTGGGATACTGTCCCGTATTGTCGCTGTTCACAAGATTTATTCCCAAAATACGAATTAAAAGAGAATGATATTCTCTTCGCCCGTATAGGTGCAACAACAGGAAAAAGTCATATAATTAAGAACCCACCGCAAGCAGTCTTTGCATCATATTTAATAAGGATAAGGCCGCTGAATGATGTTGTTCCAGATTATTTGTATTACTTCTTTAATTCAGAAGCATATTGGAATCAAATTAATGCAAACAAGAAAAATAATCTAAAATATGGTGTAAATAGCTCGACCCTCTCCGATATCATTTTCTCGCTACCATCTATAAATGAACAAGAGGAAATCGTTCGTATCATTCATACCATAGATCAGAAAATCGGATTCCACACCGCCAAAAAATCCACCCTGCAAGATCTCTTCAAGACCATGCTGAACAAACTGATGACAGGCGAGATACGGGTTAAGGATTTGGATATTGATGTATCCGAGGTAATCGCATGAAAAGGAAAAAGGAAGCCGACAAGAGCGTAATACAGAGCTCCGCCATGAATTTCGATAGGTTGGTGGAACGTTTGCGACTGCTTATCGCACAAGCCAGACAGCAGGCGCTTCGGGCAGTGGACCCGATTCAGGTGCGCACTTGCTGGGAAATGGGACGGCATATCGTCGAGTTCGAACAGGGCGGGGCGGGACGCGCGCAATACGGCGCCCGGCTGCTGCCGCGTCTGGCCGAACGGCTTACGTTGGAGTTCGGGAAGGGCTTTGACGTTTCCAATCTTCGCTACATGCGCCTATTTTATCAGGCATTCCCGAATTGTGACGCACTGCGTCACGAATTGAGCTGGACCCACTACCGGCTTTTGCTGCGGGTGGAAGATAGACAGGCACGGGAATGGTACATGACGGAAGCGGCGGCGCAAAACTGGGGCACACGGGCACTGGAACGCCAAATCGGCACCTTGTATTATGAACGGCTCCTGGCCAGCCGGGACCGGCAGCCCGTGCGTGAGGAGGCAACTCAAAAAATCGCAGCTTTTGATCAGAATCCCCGTGAATTCGTCCGCGATCCCGTTTTGTTGGAGTTCCTGGGGTTGCCGAACAGTGGAAAGCTCCTCGAATCGAAGCTAGAACAAGCCCTCATCGATAACCTGCAAGCCTTCCTGTTGGAGTTGGGCAAGGGATTCGCATTTGTCGCCAGGCAGCAGCGGATCAGCACGGAGTCGAAAGACTTCTATATTGATCTGGTGTTTTATAATTACCTGCTGAAATGCTTTGTCCTTTTCGATCTGAAGACCACCGAACTGAACCACCAGGACATCGGTCAGATGGACATGTACGTGCGTATGTATGATGAGCAGAGGCGAGCAGTGGAGGATAATCCCACGGTCGGAATCATTCTTTGCGCCAGGAAGGATGCTTCCGTTGTCCGCTATTCCGTGCTGCACGGGAATGAACAGCTTTTCGCCAGCAAATACAGGCTTGTGCTTCCAACAGAGGAAGAACTGCGGGCGGAATTGGATAGAGAGCAGCGATTGATAGAGAACGGCGGCGGATTTCGGACCGTCAGAAGAATGACAAAGAAGGCGATATCGGGAAGTAGCCTGAAAAGAAATTGACCAGGAATCGAGCTGTCCGGAAATTCCGGATAGCTCAATTGTTGCAAAATTTGCAACAACTGGAATTTTTGCCGAAAATCAAGGGAACTTTAAATAGAGGAAAAGCATGACGCCGACTTCAGGCACGGAAAAACCGACCGTTCAGGACCCGATCATCAGGTATGCGCAGGAAATCGGCTGGAGCGTCGTTTCCCGGGAGGAAGCCCTTTCCCTGAGAAAAGGCGAAAGCGGGCCGTTTTTCTATCGCATTCTCGAAGAAAAGCTGCTGCAAATGAATCCGGGCCTGGTGAGCAGGGAAAATGTGGACGACATCATTCATCGCCTCGAAGCCGTCCGGAACAGCATCGAAGGGAATGCGGAGATCCTTTCCTGGCTGCGGGGGGAGCAGCCCATTTACGATGAAAATGAAAAGCGGCGCCGCAACGTGACGGTCCTTGATTTTCTGCGTCCTGAAATAAACCAGTTTCAGGTGACCGATGAGTGGCAATACACAAACGGCCGGGAAACAAATCGCGCAGACGTCACGTTTCTCATCAACGGCATTCCCGTTGCCGTTGTGGAGACCAAGAGTGCAAAAAAGGCCAACGGCATGGAAGAGGCGCTCATCCAAATCCGGCGGTATCACCGGGAGACCCCGGAAATGCTCACGGCGCCTCAGGTCTTTGACATAACCCATCTGATCGATTTTTTCTATGGTCCCACCTGGAACCTGAGTCGGAAAAATATCTTCAACTGGAAAGACGAGGAAAAGGGAAATTTCGAGAAGAAAGTGAAGCGCTTCTTTGACCGCGAGCGTTTCCTCAAGATGCTGAGGGAGTGGATTCTGTTCTATGTCAAGGACGATGAGCTTCAAAAAACGATCCTGCGCCAGCACCAGACCAGGGCGATTGAAAAAATCGTTGAGCGCTGTGCCGATGAAACCAGGAAGACAGGCCTGATCTGGCATACCCAGGGATCGGGCAAAACCTTCACCATGATCACAGCGGCACAGCAGATTCTTGAGAACAAGGATATCTTCGGCAAGGCGACGGTGATCCTCATGATCGACCGCAATGAGCTGGAAGGCCAGCTTTCCGGCTGGGTGGAGCGGATTCTCGGCGAGATGCAATCCCATGACATCAGCATCGAACAGGCAACCAGCAAGGTACGTCTGCGGCAACTCCTCAAGGCGGATTTTCGGGGGCTGATTGTTTCCATGATCCACAAATTTGAAGGGATTCCGAAGAACATCTGCACCCGCTCCAACGTCATCGTTCTGCTGGATGAGGCGCACCGGTCCGTCGGCGGGGATCTGGGCAATTACCTCATCGCGGCTCTTCCCCAGGCAACGCTGATCGGGTTCACGGGCACGCCGATTGACAAGACAGCCTATGGGAAAGGAACCTTCAAAATCTTCGGAAAGGAAGACGAAAAAGGCTATCTGGACAAATATTCCGTTGCCGAGTCCGTCGAAGACGGCACGACGCTTCCCCTCAACTATATGCTGGCGCCCAATGAAATTCGCGTGCCGGGAGAGGAGCTGGAAAGAGAATTTCTGAATCTTGTCGAGGCGGAAGGCGTCAGTGACGTCGATGACTTAAACAAGATCCTCAACCGGGCGGTGAAGCTCAAGACCTTTCTCAAGTCGGCGGATCGCGTAGGGAAGGTGGCGGCCTTCATCGCCAAACATTTCCGCGAGAATGTCGAGCCTCTCGGCTATAAGGCCTTTGTCGTCGGCGTGGACCGCGAAGCCTGCGCCCTTTACAAAGAAGCCCTCGATAAACTTCTGCCGCCGGAATATTCAAGGGCGATTTATACGGCCGCCCAGCACGACAGCGAGAAGTACCCCCTGGTTCATAGATACCAGCAGACCGCAAAAGAGGAAAAGGCGGTCAGAAAGCTTTTTCCGAAGCCGGATGCCCTGCCGAAGATCTTCATCGTCACGGACAAGCTGCTGACCGGTTTTGACGCCCCTGTTCTGTACTGCATGTATCTGGACAAGCCGATGCGCGACCATGTGCTTCTTCAGGCCATCGCCCGCGTCAACCGTCCCTATGACGAAGAAGGGGACATCAAGAAACCCTGCGGGCTGGTGGTTGATTTTGTCGGCATCTTCGAGAAATTGGAAAAAGCCCTGGCCTTCGATTCCGACGTTGTCAGCGGCGTGATCAGCAATATCGATGTCCTGATGGTGCGCTTCCTGGAATTGATGATGGGGCAAGCCCTGCCGTATCTCGAACTGACCCGCGGCAAGGTTGATGACAAGATGGTGGAAAGGGCTATCGACGCCTTCATCGACCAGGCAAAGCGGGAGGAATTTTACAAATTCTTCAAAGAGCTGGAAACGCTGTACGAGATATTGTCTCCATCACCCGACCTTCGGGACCATATCGAAGACTTTGGCCTGCTTTCGATTCTCTATCAGATCGTCCGCAATGCCTTCCGAAAGAAAACAGGATTCTACGGTGACATCGCCAAAAAGACGGAGCAACTGGTCCGGGAGAAGGCAGAAACCTTCGGCCTGGAGACCACCACGCCGACGGTCAAGATCGATGAGACGACCCTGAAGGCGCTGAAAGACAGCAAATCATCGAGCAACATCAAGGTGATCAATCTCATCAACAGCATCATCAAAACGGCGACGGATGAAGGCGACGATAGTCCCTATCTGAAACCCATCGGGGAGCGGGCGGAAGCCATTCAGGAGGCTTTCGATAACCGGCAGGTGACGGCGCTCGATGCGCTTCGGAAAGTAGAGGCGCTGATCAGGGAGGTTCTCGAAGCCAGAAAACAACAGGAAGAGACCGGCTTTGACATCAACACTTTCACAATCTACTGGCTGCTCAAGCAGGAAGATGTGAAGTGGTTTGAAAAGCTTGCGCCCATTGTCAATAACGCCTTTCTGCGTTTCCCGAATTTCAGGGACAACGTCGCGGAACTGCGGCAGCTCAAAGCGGAACTGTACAAACTGCTTCTTCCCGTCGTCGGCAAGGATTTGATGCTGGGCATTGTTGAGAAGCTCTTGAAACTGGACAGGAAATAAGGAGATATCTCCCTCTCCCTCGAGGATGTAATGCTGGGGATTGTATGAAGCTCTTGAAACTGGATTGAAAATAGAAAGATCCCTCTCCCTTGATGGGAGAGGTAATAATTACCATTATTGTCATTCCGTGCAAGCGAAGCACGACACGGAATCCAGTATTTATCTTGATTTCCGGCTGTCATTGCGAGGCGACCCTTGGTAGCCGTGGCAATCCATAACAGAGGGAACAAAGTGCTAACAAAGGAACAATTCAAAACCGAAATTACCCGATGGGCCGCCGCAATGAAGGTGAAACCGACGCAAATTCGCGTCCAGCGGATGTCAAAAAAGTGGGCATCATGCTCAGCCAGGGGGAGAGTCTCTTTTAGCACCGATTTGCTGAAAGAACCGAGAGCTTTTCAAGACTATGTCATCGTCCACGAACTCCTCCACCTCCAGGTGCCCAACCATGGCAAGCTCTTCAAGAGCCTGATGAACGCCTATTTGCCGGGGTGGGAGGCAGTTGTGGCGGAACGGAATGGGGGAAAGATGCGAAGTTTGTAATTCAAAGACTGTTTGGTAAAAAAGATTAGGATTCATCATGAGATGTTGCCCATTGCCTATATTATACCATATTGGAATTTGTCTTGTATTCTCAGTGCCTAATGATAGAATTCAATTGCGTTTATCCTCTTTGTACGGTCGTGCTATTCGTGACTAATGGCGAGTTACTACAGCACGTAACAGCCCCTTATGGGAGCTTTTTATAAGAAAGGTGCTTTTATGAAAAGAACCTGGCCCAGAGGATCGGAGTGGCGAAAGTGGGATCTCCATATCCACGCGCCTGGCACGAAACTCAACGATCAATTCATGACCCATGACGGCAATGTGTGGGATAAATATTGCCAGCGGCTGTATGACTCCGACGTGCAGGCGTTTGGAATCACCGATTACTTCTCTGCAGACGGTTACTTCTCCGCGCGCGCGAAATTCCGCCAAAGCTACCCAGATTCCGACAAGGTGTTCTTTCCGAATATAGAGCTAAGAACTAACGATGTTGTCAATAAGGCGCAAGAGGAGGTCAATATCCACTTGATCTTCAATCCCTTCCGCCCTGACCATGAGGACAAGATCAGGTCGTTCTTGGCATCCTTGAAGACGAGCAAGACTGACGGTGCCGGCCGGAATGTCCGGGCATCGGAGCTGATACAGAAGAGCCATTTCGAGGAAGCGACTACGACACGCGCATTTATTCATGAGGCACTTGAATATACCTACGGCAAGGCCGCGGAATTGATAGATTGCGTTCTGATCATAACGGCGGCGAACAATGACGGCATCCGTGCTGAGCGCGGCAAGAAGCGCAAGCTCCTGATTACCGATGAAGTGGACAAGTTCAGTGATGGTTTCTTCGGGAACGCAAGCAACGTGGAATATTTTCTTTCTACCGACCGCGCCGAAGACGAGATGGAGTACACCGAGCCGAAACCCGTCCTGTCCGGGTGCGATGCCCATTCCCTTTCGGAGTTGGATGAGCGTCTTGGCCAAGTCGTTTCAGACAGAAGCAGTGGTATCGTGCTGGAGCCGACGTGGATCAAGGCCGATCTCACGTTCGAAGGTCTCAAACAGATTATCTTCGAGCCACGGAACCGTGTGTTTATCGGTGATGAACCCGAAATCGAGCGTCGCGTCCGCGAGCACAAGACGCGGTATATCGAGTCGTTGCTCATCACATGCATTGACGGATATCAGCAAGACCAGCATGGCACATGGTTTAGCAACGAACAGATTGTTCTCGGCAAAGAGCTTGTCGCAATCATCGGAAACAAGGGCAGTGGCAAGAGCGCGGTTACAGACATCATTGGGCTTCTTGGTAACAGCCACAACCAAGCATCAAAGAGCATGTCGGGAGGAAAAGCGGAGGAGTTGTTTTCCTTCCTGAACAAGGACAAGTTTCTTAAAGGTGGCTGCGCTGGGTATTTTCAAGGCACGCTTCAATGGTACGATGGGGGTCTGGACCACAAGCTCCTCAACACGCAAATCGCACCGCACCTGCCGGAGAAAGTCGAGTACCTACCTCAAAAGTATCTGGAGAGAATCTGCGCGAATATTGCGGATGACGAGTTCCGGGCGACGCTCAACGAAGTCATCTTCCGCTACGTCAAGCCGCAGGAACAGTATGGCAAGACCAATCTTGATGACCTGATTAAATACCGCACGCAGCAGGACGAAGAAGAGATTACACAGAAGAAGCAAGAACTTCATCAGGCCAATGGGAAGGTCGTTTCAATCGAGGGGAAACTGACAGAGGACTATCGCAAGAAACTCGAAGAAAAAATTAAGCTGAAGAAAGAAGAGCTTGAGGCACATGCCACTGCAAAGCCACCGGAAAAACAGAACCCTGAGGCGACTGCCGGGTCTGCATCGGCGGAAACAGAGCAGATCAAACGGCTCGTGCAGAACATTACGCGTCTTGCCGATCAAATTACGCGGCTTGAGGCCGAGCAGGTCGAAGTGAGCCGGGCCGCCGAAGAACTCCGGCAGATTCGGAAGGCTATAGAACGCCAAGCCACCGCACTAACAGGTCTGGAGGCAAAGTATCAGCCAGCTCTTAAGGTCGCCGGTCTGGCCTTCAATCAGATCATCAGGATCACTGTGGACTATAGTACTCTTGATGGGGTCGTCTCCGCGAAAGAACAGAGATTACGGGAGATCGAAGCCTTGCTCCTGACCAGGGAACAAATCGCCTCAACAATCGAGGGCGATGACGATGCTGCGATGTCGGCGCGTACGGCGGCGATGGCCAGAAGTCTCGTGCACCAGAAAGCCGAGGTGGAGGCTCAGAAGGCCGAGATCGTCGAACGGTTGGGGAAACCCGCTCGCGAGTACCAAGAGTATCTGAAAAACCTGAAATTATGGATGGATCGAAATAAGGAACTCCGCGGTGACGATCAGAATCCAGCAACCGACACTCGTAAGGGGATAGAGAAGGAATTGGAGAATGTCAAAACTGTTTATCCGGAGATGCGCCGCAGCGCCCGCGCCGAACGGGAAAGCATCAGCAGGGAGGTCTTCATCAAAAAACGCGGCCTTACGCAGTTCTATAACACTGTGAAGCAGTCTATCGACAGCGAAATCATCAAGTGCCGGGATCATCTTGGCCAATATGACATTTCCATCGAAGCGGGCCTGCGGTTCAGCCCTACGTTCTTTGACGAGTTTCTGAAATTCATCAATCAAAGCGCAGTCGGCAGTTTCCGGGGACAGGAGGAAGGACGGGTCATGCTACGCGGGCTCAGCGACTCCGTGAATGACTGGGAAAACGAGGACGAAGTCTTCAATGCCCTCAATGCAATTGTCGAGGCTCTGCATACCGACAAGCGCGATGAGGTGTCAACGTCGAATCAAGCCCGCGATGTGTTCAAACAGATGAAGGGCCAGAAGTCGGTTCAGGAGTTATATGACTATCTCTTCGGCTTTGACTATCTGGACACCAAGTATGACCTAAAGGTCGATCAGAAGGACCTCAGCGAACTCTCGCCGGGAGAACGAGGGGGATTGCTGCTGATCTTCTATCTCATGCTGGATCGGCAGGATATCCCGCTGGTGATTGACCAGCCGGAAGACAATCTTGATAACAAAAGCGTTTACGAAATACTGGTCACGTTCATCAAGCTGGCCAAGAAGCGACGCCAGATCATCCTCGTAACTCATAATCCAAATCTCGCCGTTGTTGCCGATGCAGAACAGATCATCCATGTCTCGATCGACAAGAAAGACGGCAAACACGACTTCGATTTCATTTCCGGGTCCATCGAAGATGCGTGTATTAACCGGGCAGTGGTGGATATCCTCGAAGGAACGCTGCCGGCATTCGATAACCGCCGGCTAAAATACAGAAAGCAGAAGAAGAGCGCAAAGTTGGGAGCGCCGGTGGCACGATGAGTCGTTGGGCGGAGTTTCCTGACAGTATGTGTAAAGACGAACCGTAAATCATAACTTCCGATGACAATTCTTCCCGATCAATGAAAATTCATATTTTTCAAAGTCCCAGGCAATATCATCACGCGGATGAGTCGAATGCACCCTGAAAGCTTTTATTCAACAAAATAATTAAGACCCGGGGATGAATCACACATTCAGCGAATTATAACACCATATTTTACAATCGATTTTTATGAAAGTCCAAAACTTGAATACCCCGTCCTGTGGACGGGGATGAAAAGTT
>CAZIQY010000042.1:0-23788 GCA_964541605.1 uncultured Syntrophaceae bacterium
ATAAAAACAGTAACCAGTTGAACTTATTCACGGATTATTCCGGACAGTAGTGAAAATATTTGTAGAATTTACTGAAAAATGCTGTTAAATTAGTAATGTTAATATATTTAATTGGCGACTCTCTTTGTTCTTGTGTACGTATCGATCGGGATTTTCATGTGCAGGTTCAACATTAACATCATGTGTAATGAGGAAACCGTATGAAGAAGTTAATGAAAACAGGCATGTCAGACTTTATCATCGGGCTTCTGCTGACGCTTCTGACGCTCTGTGCCTTCTATTTCGAATGGGGACCGACGGAATCTCTGGAGTATAGTATTTACGATGTAGGCTTCAGTCTCCAGGAAAAGGCCTCAACGGCGCCCGTAGTCATCGTTGCCATTGACGATGACAGCATTGCAAATATGGGGCGTTGGCCCTGGCCACGGGGTTATGTTGCCCATATGGTTGATCTTCTGCACAGCTACGGAGCAAAGGTAATCGGTATCAATATCATTTATTCGGAAAATGACTTTAATCAGGGATTGCTGGAAGTTCGGGAGCTCACAAAAAAAATAGAAGAAGATTCAAAATTATTGAAGAACAGGCAGGTCAGTGACATCTATGAATCTTTGAAGGATTCGGAAAAGAAACTTGACAATGACGCCATACTCTCTAAATCCATAGCGGAAAGCAAAAAAGTGATCCTGCCCACCGTTTTCATTCTCGGGAGATCCATGGGTGGAAGCGGGGCCGAAATGCCCGAATATCTAAAACGCAACTCGGTGCCCTCATCCGACGGGACGGGCAGTCTTGCGGCGAAAGAAATCATTCCACCCATTCCGGATTTCGCATCGAAAGCTCTTGCCCTGGGGCACATTAATGTAGTGGCTGACAGGGATGGAGCCGTACGGAGTGAACCTCTGGTTATCAGTTATGAGGATCGGTTATTTCCGTCGTTTGCCGTGCAGTTAATCCTGAAATATCTGAATTATGATATAAAAGATGTCAGCATATACAATGGCTTGCAAGTCGGTAATATTCATATTCCGACCTTTGACAGGAATAAGATGCTGATCAATTTCAACAAAAGCTTCCCCTATTTTTCGTTTTATGAAGTCGCCAGCAACAAGGTGCCTCCTGAGGCATTTAAAGACAAGATCGTGATCATTTCCCAGAGCGCGATTGGTCTCGGCACCATGCAGGTTACACCAATAGGATCCAATGTCCCGTCATGGGGGATTGTTGCCAATGTTGTTGATAATGTCCTCAACAGGGATCATATTGTACGTCCCGATTGGGCCTTTCCCCTCGAAATCGGTGTGATCGTCCTGTTCGGCATCTTTCTGGCTGTGGCAATTCCCAGGTTGAAGGCAAAAATCAGCGCCATGGCGTCACTGCTTCTTCTTCTGGTCTGGATCGGCGCCGGAGAGTTTCTTTTGATCCGAAACGGATACTGGATCAAGGTCATATATCCGTCTTTGCTTCTTGTCTTCGGCTATACGGTGCTTGTCTCAAAAAGGTATTTTTTTACGGAGAAAACAAAGGAGAAAATCGAAGCGGACAGCGTTGAAACCAACAAGATGCTCGGTCTCTCGTTCCAGGGCCAGGGCATGCTTGACATGGCATTCGAAAAATTCAGGAAATGCCCGATCGAGGATGAATCCATAAAAGAGCTTCTCTACAACCTTGGACTTGATTTTGAAAGAAAACGGATGTTCAATAAAGCTGTGGCTGTATATGAGCATATCGGACAGGAAGGAAACTTCAAGGATATCGATGAAAGGGCCAAGAAACTCAAAATAGCGGGTGAAACAGTCATATTTGGGCTGGGAGGTGCGAAAAAAGACGGGACGGTCCTGATGGATAGCGCCGAGACGAAACCGACCCTGGGACGTTATGAGGTGGTCAAGGAACTGGGTCGGGGGGCCATGGGAACGGTGTATCTCGGCAAAGATCCTAAAATCAACAGAGAAGTGGCAATCAAGACCCTGCGATATGAAGAAATTGATGAAGAACAGCTTGCAGAGGTGAAAAAAAGATTTTTCAGAGAGGCGGAGGCCGCCGGCAAGTTGTCTCATCCCAATATTGTTACCATTTTTGATGTCGGAGAAGATTACGAAATTGCCTACATGGCGATGGAGCTTCTCGACGGATCGGACCTGGCAAAATACTGTCAAAAGGATAATTTGCTGCCCCAGAGCGATGTAACACGGATTATTTCAGCCGTTGCCCATGCCCTTGATTATGCCCATAACAATGGTGTGGTCCATCGGGATATCAAGCCTGCCAACATCATGGTTCTGAAAAACGGCGAAATCAAGGTGGCTGACTTCGGAATTGCCCGGGTGATGGCGTCCTCCAAGACTCAGACCGGTGTCGTTCTTGGCACTCCAAGCTATATGTCGCCGGAACAAATTGCAGGGCAAAAGGTGGATGGTCGATCCGATCTTTTTTCTCTTGGAGTCGTATTTTATGAGCTTTTGGCCGGCGAAAAGCCATTTCAGGGAGACAGTATTGCTACCCTCATGTTTAATATCACCACATCATCGCCTGTATCCATCAAAGAACTGTTACCTGATCTTCCGGATTGTTATGTGCCCATTATTGAGAAATTGCTGTCCAAGGATCGAGAAGCCAGATATCAGCATGGAAAAGATCTGGTGCGCGATATTGCCGAATGTATGAATGTGTAAAAAATGACATTGGAACTTTTCGCAGAAGGCAGAACAGACAAAGGTCTCATCAGAGCGAATAATGAGGATAATTATTACCTTGACGTATCCTCGGGTCTCCTCGTTGTTGCGGATGGTATGGGAGGTCATGCGTCAGGTGAAGTGGCAAGCAAAATGGCCGTTGATGTAATCAGAGATTATTTTAAAAATGTACATGAAGGGCGGGCTCCGGTTGTGGGAAAATACCGGGAGGATTGCTCGGAGATGACGAACCGGATCGGGTCGGCAGTCCGTCTTGCAAATATGGCGGTATTCGAAGCTGCCAAGAGTGATTCGAAACTGCAAGGAATGGGAACGACGATAGCAGCGGTCCTGGTAAATGGGAATAAGCTGAGTATCGCCCATGTAGGGGACAGCAGGGTCTATCTGGTCAGGGCGGGCGACATTGAACAACTGACAGACGACCATTCCATCGTCTATGAACAGGTCAAGCGAGAATTGATTACCCGGGATGAGGCCCAGAAATCGGATATGAAGAACATACTGACCAGAGCCGTTGGAATTTCTCCTGACGTCGAGGTTGATTTTAACGAAATGACCCTCACCGATGGGGATATCCTGATCCTGTGCAGCGACGGTCTCAGTACCATGGTGTCCGATGATGATATCCTTTCTGTCGTCATATCGATGGGAAACCCGGCCGAGACATGCGAGAAACTGATCGATATGGCCAACAAAAACGGGGGAAGGGACAATATAACGGTCATTGCGGGGTATATGAGAAAAAAGAAGAACTGGCTTTCTATATTGTTTAATTTCAGGGAATGGTTCAGGAGGTAAGGTATGGCGAAGGTTTTACTTAAGTTCAAAGAAGCCGTGGTCAAAGAGATACCGCTTGATCAAGATGTTATGACAATCGGACGCAAGGAAGAAAATGATATTGTGATTGACAATCAAGCCGTGTCGGGACGCCATGCTAAGTTTGTCAAAGAGGACAACGACATCTTCATTGAGGATACAAACAGTCTTAACGGAACCTATGTCAACGGACAGAAGGTTTTCAAGAGTGAGTTGTATCATGGTGATGTTGTCCTGATCGGTGTGCATACCATGGAGGTAATGTCCGATAAAATCAGGGAGGCGGATACGAAAAGCTTTGCCGTTCGTGGCCGGTCGATGGATGAAACGATGGTGATCGCTCCGGATGATCAAAAGAAAATTCTTGCGTCCGCTGACAAGGAAAAACCGGAGGTCATCGGTGGTTTTATCATTGTTGAGGGTTCAACGGACAAGAAAGACTATCTCCTGAAAGAAAGGGTTACCACGATTGGCAAGGATGACAGTGCGGGGATCCGGCTGAAGGGATTTTTTGCTCCCAAGGTGGTGGCCCTTGTCAACAAAAGGAAGGAGGGTTATTTTATTACGCCTTCCGGTGGCAAATCCCTGAAAGTTAATGGCGAGGAGATCGAACACCGGTATGATCTTAAAGATGGAGATATTGTAGAAACCGGCGGACTCAAGATGCAGTTTTACGTCAAGGACTAAAAGAGTTTTTATTATGTCGGGAGAAAAGATTACACGAAGACAGAAAGACGTATCCCGTCTGTTAAGAGAAAAGAGCCGGATCCGTAAAAGCGACGGTAAAAAAATCAAAAAGAAGTAATTTTCAAAAAAATAAAATTGATGCTCCCGGGGGAAAAGGTGCTTTAATAAAGCACCTTTTTATTAGCATAAACTTGGTATTGTCTATTGATGAATGATCCATTTTCTCAGACATTGTTTTCAGCAGCGGATATCCGGCAGATTGAAGCGGAAGGCCTCTCCGTTGAAAGGGTGCTTGAACAGATTGCCTTCTTCGAGGCGGGGGCAGTACCTGTCAGCTTGAACAGACCCTGTACCGTCAGAGATGGGATTGTAACCATTGACGAAAAAGATCTGTCCGAAATGATAGCTTCGTACGAAGAAAGTATGCAGGAAGGCAGGGTGGTGAAGTTTGTTCCTGCCTCCGGGGCAGCAAGTCGTATGTTCAGAGACTGGTACAAATATCTCGAGACGGGTGGCATTGATTCCGAGGAAAATGAAAGAATCTTTGCCGATAATCTCAAGAAATATGCTTTCCTGAGTGACCTGCGCCTTGTGATCGACAGGCATGGGGAAAGCCTTGAAAGGTTTATGAAGACAGGAAAATATGGCGACATTCTTGCCTTTATTCTTACAACAAAGGGGCTGAACTATGGATCCCTCCCCAAGGCACTTCTGAAATTCCATTCCTATCCTCATGAAACCCGGACGGCACTGGAAGAACATTTAGTAGAAGGGATTCTGTACGCTCAAGATGCCAATCGTGTCTGTCGTATTCACTTTACCGTTTCCGAAGAGCACAAAGAGAGCGTGAGCGGTTTCATGTCGGGGATTAAGAAAAAATATGAGAACCATTACGGTGTGACCCTTGAGGTAACGCTTTCCACACAGCAGTCTTCAACCAATACCATATCGGTAGATATGGATAACCGGCCGTTTCGAGATGTTTCTGGACGTCTTGCCTTCAGACCCGGCGGACATGGCGCCCTTCTGAACAATTTGAACGAGATAGATGGAGACATCATTTTCCTGAAAAATATCGATAATGTGGTGCCCGACAGATTGAAATCCACCATGGTGTATTATAAAAAAGCTTTGGGGGGCTGCCTCGTCAGGATTCAAAAGGAGATATTCAATTACCTGCAGCTTCTGGTGTCGGAAAGAATCGACGATGATGTAATGAAAGAGATTTCTTCTTTTTGCAGCAGGAAGCTTCACATCATTTTACCTGCATGGTTCCAGAAGTTGTCACTGCCCGATAAATGCGCGTTCCTGTTTAAAAAACTCAACCGTCCTGTTCGGGTATGCGGCATGGTTAAAAACGAGGGTGAACCTGGTGGCGGCCCTTTCTGGATTGTTGATAGAAACGGAACAGGGACGCTGTCCCTGCAAATTATCGAGGAGTCGCAGGTTGATACAGGGTCTGATAAGCAGAGGGTTATCTGGGCAGGAGCCACACATTTTAATCCTGTTGACCTGGTCTGCGGCGTCAGGGATTACCGGTGTCAGAAATTCAATCTTCAGGACTTCGTTAACAAAAATACGTTTTTAATTTCGAAAAAATCTGAAAAAGGCCGGGAGGTTAAGGCACTGGAACTTCCGGGCTTATGGAATGGTTCGATGGCTTATTGGAACACTATCTTTGTCGAAGTCCCT
The DNA here is from genome assembly GCA_964541605.1 of uncultured Syntrophaceae bacterium. Taxonomy (GTDB): domain Bacteria; phylum Desulfobacterota; class Syntrophia; order Syntrophales; family UBA2185; genus CAZIQY01. The sequence goes on from CAZIQY010000042.1 coordinate 5,892, forward strand.
ATTGATACGTTTAACCCTGTGAAAACAGTGGATGATTTGCTCCGGCAGCAACATCTCACGAATGGGTCATGAAACACCCCGCCTTCGGGGCGGGGCTTGCGGGATATGCGTCTGAATCAAATCATCCAGTTTTCGACATCCTGCCTGCGGGCCGCCTTTGTCGTAACGGATTTTACCAGATTGCCTGTCCGGCAGATGGTCATGACCTCTCTGTCGCTCGGGGCATCACTGTAAAGAGCGCAGATAGACGCGGCGAGGAAAATGTTTTTGTCGTCGCATCCACCGGGAACAAGAACGGTCGGGCCGGGATAATGGGCCATATGAATGATCACGTCTCCATTATCGGATAAACGTAAAATGGTTTCATTATCGAAGCTGTTCCGTCCCACAATCATCTTACAGGAAGTAGCCGTTCGGAAATGCCTGCCGACTTTCAGAAGCTCTACATCCCTTATCTCAAAATCAGTCTGCCGATGAAAGAGTTCTTTAAGCCGCTTGGAAAAGAGGGGATCTGTCAACAGACATCCGCCGGCAGGTGAAGTATAATCCTGAATATCGTAATATTTTGCCAGCGCCAATTGGCGTTTTCTGCCCCTTCCCTGGATATCCAGGAGTCTTTCCCGGTCAACCTTGCCCATTATTTCCGGTTTTGTTTCAGGAAGGAACTTTGCACTCAATGGTCGCAATATATATTCTCCATAGCCGGAGTTTTTTGCGACAATGTAGAGTGACTGCCTGTTCTGGGACATGGGGCGTTGGCCAAGCACTTCACCTGTGAAAACGAAATCGGCTTCTCTCTCTTCCATTATTCTGCCCGCTTTATTCAGCATGAGGGTGTGACAATCAATGCAGGGGTTCATGTTTTTGCCATATCCGTATCTTGGCGCCCTTAGCATGTTCATGTGTTCATCGGTAATGTTCAGGGTTAAAAGAGGAAGCCCAATCCGTTCTGCTGCATTCTGGGCCTTCCGGGCACTAAAAAAGGGGGTTTCAAAAGTGACCCCCAAAACCTCGATTCCCTGTTCCAGAATAACCTTCGCGGCAAGTAAACTGTCCAGGCCCCCTGATAATAGAGATATTCCCTTTACTTTCAAAATTTTACGATATTCACCTCCCATTTGGTATGAAGGTATCCATAGATTTCCCGATCCATGTCGAAATCAATCAGGTAAAGAAATCCTTTGTTTTTGGTAACCTTGAATGCGGGGAACCTGACACTTCCTTTCGGTTTATTGATTTTCTCAGGTTCTGAGAACATAAAGATATCAGCAGAGCAGGGAATATTCATGACGCGGATGGTTTTTTCAATCACCGATTTTCTGCTGTCGCCTTCTTCAAGAAAGACTGTGTCTATCCCCTTATTTCTTAAGTTATCGACAAATTGTTGGGGAAGTTTCTTTGAATGGATCATCACCTGTCTGTCTCCTTTCTTTACAAGGAGATCCGCCGCAATCGACAGATTGAAACCGTCCGTGACCGAATCGAATATTTTAACATCTGTTGCCCTGAGCGGGGAATAGTTGAGTGTTACAAGAAGGGCGTAAGCCAGATCTCTGCCTGCGCCGGCAAAGAGGACAGGTATCTCCGGAATAATGTATTTCGGATTGGAAGCGCTCACCAGCCCTTGTCCATCCACAATTTCGGAAACAATCAGACCGTTCCTTTCGGCATAGGCAGTCATCGGTCCGGGGAGCATGTGAGAGTTATCCGTTAGAAAAACAAGTCCCTGAGAGTAGGATTTTCCATCTCCCGATGTTTTTTTTGAAATCAGCCAGTCAATGGTAATCTGGACAGAGGGACTCTTACCTAGAACAAAGGGTTTTGTTTCCTTTGTTATAGTATAGGCGCCCGAGGCGTTGATGATCTTTTGCAGAATGGCAACGATACCGTCGGTGCTGTCTGCTTTAACGACATGATAATTTTTCCAGTTGGCCTGGATCAACTTTTTTAATGAATCCGGAACCCGATCGGTAAAATCCACCAGTATGGTGCTTCCATCCTCAAGTTCAGCGACGGGGATCATGGCACAGTCAATAGTGACCTGACCTGTTTGCGGGATAGGAATATAGTGCTTTCCCGCTGTTACGAGCGAGCCATTCATGCGGCCGATGACATGCCTGATGATGTCCAGACGATTTTCCGGAGGCATAACCTTTTTTTCTTTCTTCTCACTTTTCTTTATCTCCGGTGAATCAACTTGAGACGTCTTTTCATCCTGTTTGGTAATCACGATACTTCTTCTTGGAAGTTGCACAACCTGTCCGGGATAAATTCTGTTTGCGTTCTTGATATCGGGATTCAATCGTCTAATCTGGTTGACTGTCTTAACAACATCGCCAGGTTTTACATTCAATTGTCGGACAGCAATGCGGGTTAAGGAATCTCCCTTTCTTGCCTTGTATGACGTCTCGGTAGCGTGCCGATCGGAGATGCTCCCGGTCGGATCTTTCTCAGGAAGCATGATGACCTGACCGGGATAAATCTTGTTCAGATTTTTTAGTTGTGGATTAAGCTTTTTTATGATGGTGAAACGGTGTGATGTAATTCCCAGTTGATTTCGCATGATATCAAAAAGCCATTCACCTTTTTTGACAACATAAGGCTGGAGCTTCTGATCTGAGATGGCCGTTTTCTTGAGTGAAAGGTGGGCCGTGTCTTCCCTGGCAAGGACGACCGATTGCGGATTTACCAAAAACAGGATCAGAATTAGAACAAGATAACGAACTTGAAAAAGTGCATGGTACATCGCTTTACCCTTATCGAAAGAATAAAGAATATGGAGTGACTCGCAACTTAGCATGAATCCCCTTCGCGAAATCTCAACGTTTGAGAATTTGAAAAAGTTGGGACATTCATGTCACATTCTGCGCGCAACTATATCTGAGTCCATGTAAAAAGTCAAATTTCGATCTCAACGTTTAGATCATTCTTCGTAAATAATACTGATGATCGGGGTTGCAAGATCGAGGTCAAGTGATATAATACTGAAATTTTTCTGACCGGGAGCACATTTTGAGACCTTTGACAAACATGAAAAATGCATTCCGTTCTGCTAAAATCTTTTTTGCAGATACCTCAGAAATTTTGAAGGAATTCATTGGAACGTAAATTGATTCCCGTGTTAAATAAAATATCATATGCGCCGGGGATTTCCGGCGTCAGGTGAGGAGACCTCATGTTCTGTCAGAGAACGGAAGATGCTCAGGAGGTATCGTGCAATGGGTGATGCGGAAAAGCAGGCAGCCTTTATAAAAGAGATCCAGGCCAGATTTGATAAGAAACTAAGGGAACAGGAGATCTCCGTTGTGGAATACTGGAAACTCCAGATGGATAAATTAATAACCATGAGACCGGAAGGAATTGCATCCCTTCAGTTGCAAATGAAGAGGATTTCCGATATGATGGCAAACCGTATCAAAATGCTGAAAAAGGAATAAAATGCAGGATATCGCCAATTTCTTATTTGAAGTAGGTATGTTAAAGAAAACACCGAGAACGGGCTTTCAGTTTCTTGGTTCAGGAAATGAATCTGTTGCGGAACATATCTTAAGAACAGTGTTTATCGGTTACACATTAAGTAAAATGGAAAATGATGTGGATGAATTAAAGGTTCTGAAGATTTGTCTTGTCCATGACCTTCCTGAAGCCAGGACAGGAGATATGAACTATATGTATAAGAAATATGTAACGGTTGATGAACAGAAGGCCTTAAAGGAACTGACGGAGACCTTGTTCTTCGGCAAGGATATCGAAGCGGCCGTTACGGAGTTCAATGAAAGAAAGACAAAAGAATCCCTCATCGCCCATGACGCGGATCAACTCTCCTTAATTCTTCAACTGAAGGAATGTGGGGACCTTGGTAATAAATACAGTCAGGAATGGATTAAGTTTGCCAGTATGCGTCTTTATACGGAAACGGCAAAGAAGCTGGCCGACACGATTCTTCATACAGATTCGTCTGAATGGTGGTTCAAGGATAAAAGCGACTGGTGGATAAACGGCAATCACAACGGCAAATAAGGCGGTTGCCTTGCAATATTTATTTCACATTTAAGCACTGAGACTGAGACAGGGATAAAGGCGAAAATGGGTACGAAGAAACAGAAGAGAACGACGGAGATCAAGGTTAAAAAGAAGAAAAAAAGTATCAGAAAGTCATTTCTTTTTTTAATTGTTGCCACGGTGGTTGTGTTCCTCGTTTTGTTATTTGTGAGTCTATTTGAATATGTTATCCCCCCGACAAAAGATACCGCCGCCAAAAAGAAAGAAAAACAACTGGTCGTTCTCTACTTTTCGGATGCCAACGAAAGATTTTTAAAACCGGAAGAACGATATATTCCAAAGGAAAATATTCCGACAGAACAGGCGAAAGAGGTGGTGAGGGCACTTCTGGATGGTTCGAAAACGAAACTTATAAATACTTTTCCTGATAAAGTGACACTGGAAAGCATAACAATCGACGACTCACAGACTGCCCATGTCAGTTTTGATAACAGCCTTGTTCAGCGTCACCCGGGTGGCAGCGCCAGCGAAATGGCTACCATTTATTCCTTGACAAACAGCCTGATAAAAAATGTCTCAGGCATTAAGAAAGTGAAGCTGCTGATTGCGGGGAAGGAAGTAGAGTCTATCAGGGGACACATTAATACCAGACATCCATTTACCATGAATAAGGAATTGCTGGCGCCCGGATCAAAGGAAGGACGATCCTGAATCATGTCTTCAAGGTCAAAACTGTCAAGAACCAGAAATATCGGGATTGTGGCCCATATTGATGCCGGCAAGACCACCGTGACAGAGAGGATTCTCTTTTACACGGGGAAGGTATACAAAATGGGCGAGGTCCATGATGGGGAAGCGACAATGGACTGGATGCCTCAGGAACAGGAGAGGGGAATCACGATCACCTCTGCGGTTACTGCTTGCAGCTGGAAAAATCATGAAATTCAGATCATCGATACGCCGGGTCACGTCGACTTCACTATGGAGGTTGAAAGGTGCCTTAGAGTTCTTGATGGCGCAGTGGTTGTATTTTGCGCCGTCGGGGGCGTTGAACCTCAATCCGAGACCGTTTGGCATCAGGCTGATAAATATGGGGTTCCTAAAATTGCCTTTATCAATAAAATGGACCGGATCGGAGCCAATTATTTCGGAACAATCAAGATGATGGAGGAAAGATTCGGTTCCATTCCTCTGGCCATACAGATTCCACACGGCCAGGAGGAAAACTTTACCGGGATTGTTGACCTGATTGCTGAGAAGCTCATCACATGGGATGAAAATTCATTAGGAATATCTCTTTCGCTGTCGGAGATTCCACCCGCTATATCTTCACAGGCTAAAGAACACCGTGAAAAATTGATTGAGACGCTTGCAGAGATTGATGATCACATTGCGGAGATGTATCTGGAGGGCGCCGACATCTCAGACAAGGAGATGATCACGGCCATCAGGCAGGCAACGATTTCTCTGAAGGCAGTACCTGTCATGTGTGGTACAGCCTTGCGAAACAAGGGAATTCAGCCGGTCATGGATGCTGTTGTTCATTTCCTCCCATCGCCGGAAGATATCCCCCCCGTCAGGGGGATCAATCCATTGACGGGAGAAGAAGAAACCCGATTGAGCAATGATAAAGAGCCGTTGGCCGCTCTTGCATTCAAAGTCATGCAGGACGAGGGACGGAAGTTGACGTACCTGAGAATATATTCAGGACATCTTCAAATGGGTGAAGAGGTTTATAACGCCACGACAGGAAAGAAGGAAAAAATAGCGCGGCTACTGAAAATGCATGCCAACAAAAGGGAACGGATTGACAAATGTGGCGCCGGGGGCATCGTGGCTGTAGTAGGACTGAAGGAGACGACCACCGGGAATACAATCTCCGACGAGTCTCGACCGATTCTATTGGAAACAATCGAGTTCTACGATCCCGTTATCAGCCAGGCAATTGAAGCTAAAACCCCTGCCGATCAGGAGAAACTATCCATCGCCCTGGCCAAACTGATGGAAGAAGATCCTACAATCAAAGTAAGATATGAAGATGAAACAGCACAAACCGTTATTTCCGGAATGGGGGAACTCCACCTCGATATTCTTATCGACCGGCTGAAGAGGGAGTTTAACGCCCTCGTAAATGTAGGTAAACCACGGGTTGTCTACAGGGAAACCATTCAAAAAAGGGTGGAGGTCGAAGGGCGTTTTGAAAAGGAACTGGGTGAAAAAAAACATTTCGGTCATGTCCGGCTGTCTCTTGAGCCGGTACAAAGGGGGGTGGGAATGGAATTTGTCAGACTGACGGATAAATCCATCATCCCTTTCGAATTCCATGAAGCCATTGAAGAGGGCATTCGGGAAGCAGCCCTGAGTGGTGTTTTAGGAGGATATCCTCTTGTGGATATCAGGGTTGCTGTTGTAGGGGGCTCCTTCAGAGAGGGTGAGTCTACATTCCTCGGTTATAAAATAGCGGGATCATCGGCTTTGAAAGATGGTTGTCTGCAGGCTGACCCGACGCTTCTTGAGCCTGTCATGATGGTGGATATCATCACGCCCAGGGAATTTATGGGAGAAGTCATCGGAGACATCAATGCAAGAAGAGGAGAGATTCAGGCCATAGCCACAAAAGGGCCGATCAGCGAAATCAAGGCAAAAGTACCGTTGAAAGCGATGTTTGGATATTCAACAGATCTTCGCTCGGCAACTCAGGGGAGAGCCACTTTCTCCATGCAGTTTTTTGCATATGATAAGACCTGAGAGCCATACAGAATTCATTTGAAAAAACTTTAAATTTATAAGAAGAAAGTACATGGAAAAAGTAACAGACGGGAACGAACTATCTCCCAGGGCTTCTTTCGCTCCTCTGCTTGACAGGGACAAATTGCTGAAAAGCATCTTCCGGATCAGCACTTCTCTGACCGCCCCCTCGAATGTTAATAAGATTCTTAAGAAAATTTTAAATGAAGTGGTTGATACGATTGGTTTCGACATGGGTATTATTCGTCTTATGGATGAGACGAAAAAATATTTGGAAACAAAGGTTGTGAAAAATTACAATCCGGAAGAGGTAAAAAAGGCCTTTTCGGTTGCTTTGAGTCTTGATGAACATGACTGTATCTCAACGAAAGTTGCAAAGTCCGGGCAACCCATAGCCATCGAGGATGCGGCAACGGACCCGAGAATTACAGAGACCGACCGCATGTTGACCAAGATATACAACCAGGGTTCGATTGTTTGTGCCCCCCTTAAAATAGGGGATGAGGTTATTGGCACTATTGCCGCCTGGTGTAAAGAAGAAACAAAATTTTTCCCCGAGGAAATCAGTCTCTTCCTGACTTTTGCAAACCAGATGAGCATCATCATTCACAGTACAAGACTTTTTGAAACAAACGCGGAAAAGATTCGAGAGCTTATGATTCTTCAGGAGGCTGTTTCTGAAATCAACATCAGTCGCGTCCTGGATAACAGAATTCTTGATATTCTCAATAAAAGCGCCCTGAAAATTGCGAAGGCAGACAAGGTTCTGGTTTATTTTCTTGATATTGAGAAAGATCGGTGTCTGGTCATGGATAGCGGCAAAGTATTCATTGAGGACAAGAAAACCTATGATGATAAAATTGGGAAGAGTATTATTAAAGAAGCAATAGACACAGACGCTATTGTTGTAAGGCGTGAGTCATCTGATGCGACCCGATTAACGATTCCTGTATATGATAGCTATCTCTCAGAGATTGCTTTTCCTCTGCATATCAAGGACAAGTTCAACGGCGCCTTGTATCTGGCGAAAAAATCGGGAGGCTATTCTCAGGATCAGATTAATATCCTTGATGTTTTGGTTAAAAATGCCGTTACCTCCTATGACAATGCTATCATGCACTCAGTTTTGTCACTTGAAGCAAAAACGCTGAAAACTGAAGTGGAAAAGCTGAAAGAAAGAGAGGATATCCTCCTCGGTTTCTATAACATTCTGGGGAAATCAAAAAAAATGCAGGGTCTTTTTCATGTCGTTGAAGAAGTCGCTGCCCATAATACGAATATTTTGATTCAGGGTGAAAGTGGTACAGGCAAGGAATTAATAGCCAGGGCGATTCACAGGCAGAGTAACAGAAATGCGAAACCCTTTGTGGATGTCAATTGTGCGGCAATCCCCGGGACGCTTCTTGAGAGCGAACTTTTCGGCTATGAGGCGGGTGCCTTTACGGACGCGCGTAAAAGGAAAATCGGTCTTTTGGAATATGCAAACGGCGGGACTCTGCTTTTGGATGAAGTCGGAGACATGAGTATCCACCTGCAAGTCAAGTTCCTGAGAATGTTAGAGAACGGCTACATCCGAAGGTTAGGGGGAACGGAAAATATACCTGTCGATGTTAGATTTGTATTCTCGACAAACAGAGACCTCTCTCAAATGGTAAACGAAGGTTTGTTTCGCGAAGACCTTTTTTACAGAATTAGAGTTGTTCCGATCATGATCCCGCCGCTAAGGGAAAGGGGTGACGACATCATCCTTCTGGCGAGATATTATATGGAAGAATTCAATAAGAAATTCGGAAAGAAAGTGAAGGGTTTCAGCAAGGAGGCGGAACAAGTATTGAAATCCTATTTCTGGCCTGGGAATGTGAGGGAACTGAAGAATATTATCGAACGGGTGATGATTCTACAGAATATCGGAAATATTATTACGCCGGAGAATCTGCCTGCAGAAATTCAGACAACTCAGCGTCAAAAACAGCTCAACATTAACATTGATGACATTGTCGCACTATTGTCTTCAGATGCGATTGATTATACATCTGTTACTGAAAAAATCATCACGGAAATTAAAGAGAAGATTCTTGAAAATGCCCTTGAAATCAGCGGCGGTAACAAGACTGTAGCGGCAAAGCATTTGAGTATTTCACGCTACAAGCTTATCAGAGAACAGAAGAAAATTGACAGACAAATCAACTGACAAACCGACGTCTGTGCGTATATCGCACTATTTGTGCGATATACGCACAGACAGTTCAAAACAGATTCCCGTTGCGTTTCCCGAATAATAACGTTTTTGTGCGTGCGGTAATCGCACGTTTTGTGCACAATCCATCAGGAAAGTTACCAGGCTTTCTGACGGAGACCCGTTTTTTCTTCAAAAACGATAATCTTGTAATATACTATGATAATAGATAGATAGACGATAACAATTCGCCCTGTCTTTACGATTTAAGCTTGATTGTTTCTTGAATTTAATATTTGGCATTTAATTTGCGAAGAACACTATCATCGAAGAGACCTCAAGAGAATGGAAGAAACCTTTAGGAATAATCTGACGAAATGATTTATGAAAGGTAATCCTCAGAGGTCTCGCTGCACTAATACCGTATCATAGATAAATAGATGAAAAAGGAGGAGAAGAAGCGAAGTTCGCAGAACGAGGATCAGGAAGAGTTGTTGTCGAATTCTGAATTTGGGTTTGTGTACGATTTTTTTATATCGGAAGGTAAAAAGGTAACTCCAAGAAAGAGGGCAGAAAGAGGAAAGCCCCAGGAAAAGAGAAAAAGCGAATTAAAGTCTAAAGATCAAAGTGAAACGTTTTTTCTTCCTGATTTTTTTACCCACGAAGATTAGTTCTGCCGGTAATGTGAAGATTTTTATTAATGATCGGTGGATGGTTTCCTTTCCCTCCTTTGCCATCCACCGACCCCCTTTCCAGAGGTTCTGAGAGAGGGGTCAGCATTTATGATCCCTTTCAGTTTTCATAGCGGGTGGATGGTTCCTTTTCCCTCCTTTTACCATCCACCTTTTTTTCTAAAAAAACCATGCCAAGTCGTCATTAAAACATCAGATGTTAAATCTGAAGTAAGCAATATCCCCGTCAGAAAGAATATAGTCCCTTCCCTCTGAACGGACGAGGCCCTGTTCTTTTGCTTTCACCAGGCTGCCTGTCTTGATAAATTCATTAAAGTGAATAATTTCCGCTCTGATGAATCCTCTTTCCATATCACTATGAATTTTACCGGCGGCGGCAGGCGTTCGTGTTCCGCGAGGGATTGTCCATGCACGAAGTTCAGGCCCGACAGTGGTATAAAAAGTGATCAATCCCAGGAGGTCGTAACCTGTTCTGATAAGCTTCTGCAGGCCCGATTCTTCAAGACCAAGATCATGGAGGAATTCCTTTTGTTCTTCTTTGGGTAACTCGGTGATTTCAGCTTCCAGGTCACCGCAGATGACGATTACTTTTGAACCTTCTTTCTCGGCGATGGCCTTCACAATTTGTATTAAGTCGTGTTCCTCTTCTCTCAGAATGGCTTCACTCACGTTAAGAACGTACAAAACTTTTTTTGAAGTCAAGAGATGCAGGTCTCTAATGATCTCTTTTTCTTCGTCGTTCATCGTAACATTTCGTATCGAGATTCCCTTTCCCAGAGTGTCATGAATACGCTTACAGAGATCAATCTCTTTTCGTGCGAGTTTGTCTCCTGATTTTGCCAGTCTATCAACTCTGACGATTTTATTTTCCAGGGTCTCCATATCGGCAAGGATAAGCTCGGTGGCGACAGTTTCGATGTCGCGTGCGGGGTCGATAGTGCCGTTGACATGAACGACAGAGGGATCATCAAAGCAGCGCACAATGTGAACAACGGCATCCACTTCCCGGATATGTCCCAAAAACTTGTTTCCCAGGCCTTCTCCACGGCTTGCACCTTTTACGAGACCGGCTATATCGAGAAATTCCATGCTGGTGAAGGTGACTTTGGGGGGTTTTAGAATTGCTGCGATTTTTTCAAGTCTTTGGTCCGGAACGGTTACAATGCCCACGTTCGGATCGATAGTGCAGAAAGGATAATTGGCCACTTCGGCGCCGGCTGCGGTCAGGGCATTAAAGATGGTGGATTTCCCGACATTTGGAAGGCCTATGATACCGCACTTGAAGCCCAAAGTATTTTCCTTCGTCCATCAAAATTCTATTCCCAGATTTACCTGGGGTTCAAAAATCCTGCCAAGGGACTCGAAGGTGTCCCGATATTGGGAATTAAAAAACATTGAAGAGAACGATTTGATTTTATTGATTTTATCGTCGCCATTACTCGATGGCTGTCGTATGTCTATATCCTTTCGGTCAATGATAACATGAGACAGGTACAACCTTATTCTTCGATATTTGTATAAATTCAGATTCCTTTCACTTCTTACATCCGACCCAGTCGTTTCCTCTTTTGCGAGATCACGAATTGAATGCAATTCATCAGGGGAAATCAGACCATTGCGTTCCTGAATATCGGAGGGAACACGCAATCCAAGATCGATCCTTGTCTGAAACGGCTCCCAATCGAAGGCTATCCAGGCCATTTGCCCTTCCGCAATACCCGCATTCAGCAAAACCGCCACACCTAAAATGAACATCGTTTTCAATCTATCAAGTCGCTTCACGACATGACCTATCATTTTCCATCCTTCATGATGAATTCCTGGGCAGTTTTAATTTCTGGTCGAAATACAACACATCTGATCGTTTCATCCGGTTAAGCCTTCTCAATTCACTGATACTCGTATTATGTTTCCTGGCTATCTTATCAAGCGTATCTCCCTTTTTTACTCTGTATGTGAGAGTCCCGGATAAAGCGGCCTTCTGATGCTTTTGTTTTCCTTCTTTCTCAATTTCCGTAACTTTCAACTTTTTGCCGGCATAGAGAGGATCTTTAAGTTTCATACGGTTCAGCTTCAATAACGCACTGACCGTCGTATTGTGTTTTTTTGCAACTTTATCCAGCGTGTCGCCCTTCTTAACTTTATAAACAGACACCGATTGCGCTGACTCCGGGATGGTTTCTTCTTCTAAGACCGCTTTTTTCAATTTGTTTTTCTTCGATACGACGACAGCCTCTTTTTCTTCTGCTGTTATTTTCAGTGTCCGACCGGCATACAGGGGATCTCTCAGTTTCATGGTGTTGAGCTTTAACAGAGCGCCAACCGTTGTCCCCTGTCTTTTTGCGATTTTTTCCAGGGTATCACCTTTCGTAACCTTGTACGAGGTTATTTGGAGTTTGGATGTTGCTTCCGGCTTCTCTGTAACATCAGTAGTCTTTTTCGTCTCTTCCTTGAGCTCTTCTTCTTTTTTGTCTTCTTTCTTCGTGACAACAAGGTCCGGTGCTGACGACGGATGAGCAGACAAAAATTCGGTTACAGCGGCGGCAATGGCTTTAGCAATCTCCATCTGATATTTGCCGGTTCGCAACAGACGTTCTTCCCTGGGATTCGAAATGTAGGCTGTTTCCACCAGGACAGACGGGATTTCAGGAAGCTTCAGTACCCGGAAGGGAGCCTCCTGTACCTGGCTGAATTTCACATGGCCCACCCTGTCCAGCTTTTTCAGCACATTGCTTCCAAAAACCTTGGATGTGTTGATCGTATTGGTTTGAAACATGTTCAATACAATGGGGTCGGACTCATCATTGCTTTCTCCATTCGGAGAACCACCAACGATATCGGCCAGATTTTCCTGCCTTGCCAGCAGCTTTGCGGCTTCACTGCTCGCCCCCCTGACAGACAGACAATATACCGAACTTCCTCTGGCATCCCTTCTTTTAAATGCGTCGGCATGAATGCTGATGAACAGGTCTGCTCCGTACTCTCTCGCAATTTTTAATCTTTTCTTAAAGGGGACATAATAATCTCCATCCCTGGTCAGGAATGCGCGATACCCTTCTTTCTTGTTTAGAATACTTTTCAGTTTTCTGCCGATCTCAAGAACGACTTTCTTTTCCTGTGTACGGTATCGCCCGACTGCTCCCGGATCTTCCCCCCCATGACCGGGATCAATCACGACAATTTTGTTTTTCCTTGAAACCTTGACCTGTTCTCTTTCCTGACTTTTCTGCTTCTCCACTTCGGGAAACTCGATATCAATGACAATCCGATCCGGCTTGTCCTCAATTCTTTTTAATTTAAATACTTTCGCTTCCACTCGCTCCGCGACAAGCAGCTCGACTATGAGGTCTGCTTCGGGCAGAGCCGCTGCCGACACTTTTGCAATCCCCGGTTTGTGCAGGATGATTTCATGCGGTAGGGCTCTAAAATATTTGGTGTCCTTGAAATAGATCAGGACTTTTCTCTCCACCTTTTCAACGGTGTAGGGGATATCGTCACTCGTATCGATAACGACTCTCGTGTGGTCAGGCGCTGCCCAGTGCCTGACATTCAAAATCTTATTTTGCGCCAGAGCATGAGGCGGCAAAAAAAATATTAAAAGAAAAGCCGCCAGGGCTGCAATTTTAATAATCCGGTTCATCATAGGTTAAGTCTTTATAAATTTTCTCGAATCTATCAGATTTATCTGAGGAATTCAACCATGATATGGAAAATGTATTGACAATCGGCTATCTTAATGACATTTTCACCATGAAAGAATTCAGGAAACCGCGCATGAAAATCAGGAATATCCTCACCGAGAAAAGATTTACCCTGTCATTTGAAGTGTTTCCGCCCGTCCGGGAAGGCAACCTCGAAAGCCTGTTTTCCACGATTCAGGAACTCAGGGAACTGAAACCCGAATTCATGTCCGTCACCTACGGTGCAGGCGGAAGGACAAGGAACACGTCCATTGAGATCGCATCAAAGGTTAAGAACGAATTTGGCATGGATGTCCTCGCTCATCTGACCTGTGTGCAGGCAACAAAAGACGATATGGCAATGATCCTGGATGAATTCAAAAAAGAGCATATCGAAAATATCCTTGCCCTCAGGGGCGATCCGCCGGAGGGCGAAACGAAATTCGTTAAAATCAAAGGTGGATTCGGCTATGCAAGCGATCTCGTCGAATATATCAGTGCAAATGGTGACTTCTCCATCGGTGTTGCCGGGTACCCGGAAGGTCATCCCGAAGCGCCGAGTCTGGAAGCAGACCTGCGTAATCTCAGGAGGAAAATCGATGCAGGCGCCGATTTTGTTATCACACAACTGTTTTTCAACAACGATTCTTTTTACAGTTTCCGTGATCGGGCGCTGGAAACGAAAATCCGTGTACCGATTATTCCCGGAATTTTTCCCATCCTGAATTACAAGCAGATCAAGAGGATCGTCGCACTTTCAGGCGTTAAAATCCCCTCGAAACTGGAAAACAAGCTTGAAAAAAGCAAAGACAAACCAGAGGATATAGAGAAATACGGAATCGAATATGCCACTCTCCAGGCCATGGACCTGATCAGAAACGGGATACGGGGCCTTCACCTGTACTGCATGAACAGAAGCCGGCCGGTAAAACAGATCCTGAAAGACTTGACCCTGCCGCGCTAAGGATGGATAACTGAAAAGAATTTTCCAAAAAAATATTGTCAATTTATATCAGACCGTATATAAACCACCCTTCCCTGTGAATTTTTTCATCAACAAGCGGGCGATTAGCTCAGGTGGATAGAGCGTTGGTCTCCGGAACCAAAGGCCCCGCGTTCGAGTCGCGGATCGCCCACCAAGTAAATACAAGATGTTAGATGATACTTAAAACTTGATTTATTCTCCTTAAAAAGACATTTCCAACTACATTTCCAACCTGCATGAAGCAAAAAAGGCGGATGCTTTACACCCGCCTTTGATTTTTAGACAGCCATTCGATTTTTTATTTCCGAGACAGAAAGGCCATCGTAAACAGATTTTTTCGGCTTCTTCCCCGTCGCTTTGTAGTATCGGGACTCAATCCCCCTCCTACTTACAGGACGGCCAACATATTCAGCATATCTCTTTGCTATCCGTATAAAAGCCTGTCTATGAGACAATCCTTGATCCATATATGCGTCAACCATTCTGATAACATCGGCCCGGGTAAGCTTGTCTTTCATAGGTGGATCGTCAATCGGGTTTTCATCTTTGATTTTCTGCCCGGGAAAAAGTGCCCCGTATCGCTCTGACATATGCTTGACTTTCTGGCATACCCTGCTATGATCCCGGTTAAACATTCGCGCAACTTCGGCCCCGCTGAATCCGAAGACCGAAACAAGAAGAAAGTATTTTTGATCTTCTGTGAACCTATCCGACTTCACGGCTTTTATTCCCTCCTTTCTTGCGTCCAGCACTTTAAGAGTTTTCTCCAGATATGCCACTGCGTTTCGATACATGCAGACAATTGTATTTTCTTTGACGCCATATCGTTCGGCAAGTTCCTTGCAGGGTGTTTTATTGAAGAATCTTTCAATGAACACCGCTGTCTGCGTCAACGTGCAATCGCCACTACTCCACGGAATAACTTCAGTCTCTGATATTTCGTCAAGTTGCTTATCCGTAAGCTCTGAAAAGTGTCGCTCCTTTGTGCTTCCCGGAAAGACCATGATTGCATCTGAAAAATGTTTTTCCATAACGTGATTATCTTTCCACAAAATATCATTTACAGGCTTGCATGTTTTTTTACATATCTTGCGGGCCTCACATTCATTACAAAGTTTTTCCATGTCTTCACCTCTATTCTGGCTTAGAGTTCATGTTTTCAAGTTGACGTACCTCTGGTATGGTCAAAAATCCCGCTTCTGTGGCTATTTTATAGGCTTCAAAGCGTGTTTTCGTATCAGCACGAAGGAAACCTTGTGTTAAATGTTCTACGAAGTATTTTTGCTTCTCTGACTCGGTTAGAAGGTTTTTTGTAATAGCCTGTTCAATGCGTGTAAGCCATGGTTGAAGGGTATGAGTAAGGAAACTGCGGTTCTGTTCAGTGACATTTGAATATGTGCTGCGTTCATAGTCCATAATCAAATTTAAGGGCACCCTGAATACTCTTGCAATTTCAACAACTGAAAATTTCTGTGATTCGATAAGCTGCGAATCTTGCGGAGAGACACCGATTGATTGCCACTGTAAGCCGTTATCCATGATAGCAACTCTGTGATGTTTGCCTTTGCCTGTATGTCCTTCTGTCCATGCAGCCCTTAAATCCGCTTGACTCTTTCCGCTTAAAGTGGCCGATGTCGTCAGAATCCCGCCCGGTGAAGCATCATTGCGGAAGTAGCTTGATGAATATTCTTGAACGGCTTTGGAATAGCCAAAAGAATCACGAAGTAATGTCAATGGTGAATAGCCGATGATACCGTCACCTGAAAGGCCCCGGATATGCAAAATGTCTTGCATGGGGTATGTCTTTTCCGTTCCATCATTCTGATGCTTATAGATCAATTCCCGGCCTGACACCTCGACTGTCACTTTATCAGGATGTAACGGCCATAAAGCCGTTATTTCGCCTTGATCTCTTTCAATGAAACAGTAGGCATTCCCTCGAAGGCATAAATGCCCTACAAGCAATTCTCGAAGCTCAAAGGATGTCATCAATGGATTAGGTGAATCATGCAGAAGTCCATATAGAGAAAAATCCCTTGCCCGTTCCTTATCGCCATTTGCAAATCTTTCATAGGTGATTAAAGGTAATGCTGCGATTGCTTCCGTCAAGACTCGAATACAGGCATAGACAGCAGGGATCCCCAGCGCCACGGCTTCATTGATATGTATACCGGAAGAGGTTTCCCGGCCCTCGAATGCGTCAAGGTTCGCCCATGATCTCTTGAAAAAATTAAAGAATCTCATTTTTATATCCTCTTGAGTAAGGGACGGCCTCTATAAAGACCGCCCCCGTTAAGATTAAACTACGCACGTTCAGCCAGACCGACGCACCATGACAAAGAATCCCCATGTTTCGGACTGATAGCTGCATTCCAACTTCCTTGACCGTCAAATCTCAGAAGCGCCCGGTAGCTCATAAGGTCTTGTGTCCATCCAGGGATATTGGACTTCTCAAGTTTAAGTCCACGCCTCATGCCGATTACGTACTGACTCAGATCGGTAAACATAACGTCATCCTCATTTCCGAGTGCAGGCATATGACTTGTGAAAATTACGGGTCTTGTCAATATCGTGAAGATTCCATTGCTTTCAGACATAACCTTGACAACCGTCCCCCCTGTTCCTACTGCCACGCTCAAGGTCAATAACTGTGGTATGGCGGTGTCATTTATTAGCCAGATAGCCCGTTGTCTTCCTGCAGAATACATTCTTGCAAACATTTTACAGAGATTCTCGTAAACAATCGTGTCAGCCTTCTGCCCGCTCTCCTTCGCAATAGAAATCTTTGCCGGATCGTTCCTGATTCCCAAAGGCTGACCGGCGCCGTTACCATTGATGAAATAATCATCCATGCCGTAACCGATCGACGTCCTCATGGCCCGGTCAAGCTGCGCGTCAAAACCAAGACCGTCTTCAATAAGTTCGGAACTCGCATCAACAAAGATTGCGCCCTTCCTTGCTGTAAGCTGAATTGAACGAAGTTTTCCGGTCTGCTTGCTGCCCGTTCCTTCTTCAGCTAAGAACTCCATGGCAAAACCACCGAAGAGGCTGCTTGACTGATCCGCCGTATCCCATCCCGGGACTTTCCGTGAAGCCGATTCCATAGGCCATACGGTACACCTCGGACGGATAATTTCCGACTCAATTGAATCGTCAAGCCACTGTGCCGTTAAGGGTTCCGGTACGCTGACACCCGCTGTGCCGCTTTCAAGCATCGAAGCCCGGAAAGCCCTGATTTCGTCTTCATTGACTTCCAGCTTCCTCCCCTGGTTAAACATCCCTGCATACGTGCGATTGGTAGCAGGCCCGCCAACCACCTCGATGATTGAACGGGTTTCCGTCTTGGTATCCGGGGTAAAGGTCTTCAGGTCTTTTTTCCCGGCCTCTGCCATGTCCAGGGCTTCAAGCCTACTATCAAAAGCCCTGATTTCGCCTTTCAGCTCTTCCATGCGTTCACTATTTTCACCGCTCTTTGCCAGTTCTGCCATTTCCTCGATTGCCGCTTTCTTTGCCTTCAAAATATCGTTCCTGTCCATTTTTCTGTTTTCTCCTTTTGTTTGTGAGTATTCCGCTCCAAATCGGCCACTGATTCCGTTTTAATTCGGCCACCCATT
>CAZIQY010000043.1:0-23498 GCA_964541605.1 uncultured Syntrophaceae bacterium
ATCATGCACCTTATTGCCTTGTCCAGTTTTTGGGGAGAGTTATAGCAAGGTAAAAATTATTAAGATAACAAATTGAAACATAACAAGGCAAATGCACCTTAACAGGCAAAAGCGTCACTCCGCGCCTTTTTGCCTTTCGGTGATTTGCAACCTAATGGTCAGAATAAGAATACATTCCAATATTGCTGGATATCCGTTATAATGAAGGAAAGGAGGATAGTCCATAGCCACAGAATATACAGCAGTAATAAAACAAGAAGACGATTGGTGGATAGGATGGATAGAAGAGGTCCCAGGCGTGAACTGTCAGGAACGCACCCGTCAAGAACTAATAAAAAGCCTCCGGGTAACCCTGCTGGAAGCAATAGAACCAATAAAATAAGCCCTAAATCAGCGGCTGCACCGGATCGGCGATAAATCCGGCTCCCGGTGATGGCTGTGTTATCTTGTGATAAATAATGGACCGAAAGGAGAAGAAGAAATGGGAATTGCTTTATCTGTAGAGAAAATGTCGATTGAAGAGAAAATTCAAACTATGGAAACTATTTGGGATGATTTATGTAAAAAAGCAGATAGTATATTGTCACCACCTTGGCACGAGAAAGTTTTGGATGATAGAGAAAATGGAATTATTAATGGAGAGGATGTTTTTGTTGATTGGAATAATGCCAAGAAAAAAATAGAAAAATCAATATCATGAAAATTAGAATTCTTTCATCTGCAAGCCAGGATTTGATTGATGGCTACCGATTTTATGAAAAACAATCGGAAAGTCTTGGTACATATTGCCATTTATTATCGCGTAGAAAATAATACAGTGCTTGTATATGCGATTCTTGATTGTCGTCGGAATCCAGCCTGGATAAGGAATAGAATCAAATAAAAAGATAACAAGCCAATCCACCGGCGCGGGCAGTTCCCCGGCTCCAGGTAAACTTCATGCTATGCAAAACTCTAACCTTCCCGGTCTGTATATACACATCCCCTTCTGCCGGAGCAGGTGTTTCTACTGCAGCTTCTACTCCTCAACCTCCCTCGAACTGATCGATGATTTCCTCGCCGCGCTTCTTACTGAAATGAACTTTTACGAATCATCGTTCGGCCGGTTTGACACGCTCTACATCGGCGGCGGCACCCCGTCCGTTCTTTCCATAAAACACCTCAGCGAAATCCTGATGCACGTTCAGAAAACCTTCCGTTTCACAGAAAAGCCGGAAATTACCGTCGAAATCAATCCTGCAGACATGAATTTTAACGAACTGAAATCCCTCCGCCACCTGGGAGTGAACCGCATCAGTATCGGCGTTCAATCTTTTAACGACGACATTCTGGCGTTTCTGGGACGACGGCATACGGGCAGTCAGGCGCGCCGCACCATCGCTGATGCAGGGCGCGCCGGCTTTGAAAACATCGCGCTCGACCTGATGTACGGGATACCCGGACAGGATATTTCCTCATGGTCAGAGACCCTGGAGGAAGCCATCTCCTGTGAACTCGAGCACCTTTCCTGTTATCAGCTTACCCTTGAGGACGATACGCCGCTGGGGAAAAGGCGCCGGATGGGGGAGTTTCTTCTTCCTGACGAAGAGAGACAGTACGAATTTTTTATGAGAACGTCCGCCACACTCGCAGGCGCGGGATACGTTCATTACGAGGTGTCCAACTTTGCCCGAAACGACAGCCTTGTCTCAAGACACAACAGCAAATACTGGAACCATACCCCTTATCTCGGCTTTGGCCCCGCAGCCCACTCACTTGTGGAAAACAGGCGCTGGTGGAATAAAGGTTCTCTCGCCGAATATCTGGAGGACATTCATGCGGGAAAAGCGCCTGTCGCTACGTCAGAGACCCTCTCCACGGAGGAGTTGCGTCTTGAAGCGCTGTTTCTCGGTTTCCGGACGAAGGTAGGAATCCATCTGAAAAATTTCAACACACGATTTGGATGCGATCTTCTGGAGGCAAAAGCCGAGACAATCAAGACACTTCAAAATTCGGGATTCATAAGAATCGAAGACGGCTATCTGCGTCCGACCTCCTCCGGCCTGGCCGTAGCAGACAGTTTGTCGCTGATATAACCGGCGATATAGTTATGAACATCCTTGAAATTCTCATAATATTCACACATCCTGCCGTCCTCCACGCACTTTTTATGGAGGATGCCTTTTGCAAAGACCAGATCCGCCTCTTTTGACGGGCAAAAGTCGGAATGCCCGTCACCGACATAAATGATGTGCTTATAACCCGGACGGTGTTTTTTCAGGATGCCGTTTTTGCAGGTCCCGCACCTGTTGCATTCCTCGTTCACCTGCGGAAAATCTATGAACAGTCGGCCATCCCGGAAGGAGGCGACATTCGTAAAACATTCAATTTCTTCAAGGTTATATTTCCTGAGAATGGCATCGATATAGATGTCCAGGCCGTCGGACACAATCTTCAGGTCAATTCCTTTTTCGTTGCAATACGCGTAAAAACCGGCAAAATGCGGATCCAGTTTCTCGTGGTTTCTGGCGAACTCCAGCATCTGCGCCTTCGTTCCCCTGAACAGAGAGGTTGCCTGGCTGTACGCGCTCCTCGAACCGATTTCACCCGAACAGTAGGCGCGGTCGATTTCCTCCCAGCCTTTGTCCGTAAACCGGTTCAGGACCTCGTTTCCCATGTCCACGGTGCAGACCGTTCCGTCGAAATCGCACAGGATCAATATGTCGCCCGGTACAGACATTTTCACGTTTTTTCCGCAAGCTTCATAAACGGCTTAAAAATGTCGATGGGGATGGGAAACGCAATGGTCGAATTATTTTCAGCCGCAATCTGATTCAGGGTCTGGAGGTATCTAAGCTGCAGGGACATGGGCTGCGTCTCCATAAGCGCCGCCGCTTCAATCAACTTTTGTGCAGCCTGGAACTCACCTTCGGCATTGATGACCTTGGCGCGCCGTTCCCTCTCCGCTTCCGCCTGCTTGGCGATGGCCCGTTTCATCTCCTCCGGCAGGTCGATTTGCTTCACTTCCACGTGTGAAACCTTGATGCCCCATGAATCGGTGCTGCGGTCGAGGATTTCCTGCAGCTGCAGGTTGATCTTTTCCCTTTGCGATAAAATTTCATCCATTTCGAACTGACCACAGACGCTCCTCAACGTGGTCTGGGCCAGCTGGGAGGTTGCATACAGATAGTTCTCCACATCGATAACCGCTTTGTTTGCATCCATCACCCTGAAATAGACCACGGCATTCACCTTGATGGAAATATTGTCGAGGGTAATGACGTCCTGAGGGGGAACGTCCATCGTGATGGTTCTCATATCTACTTTTACCATTCTATCTACAACGGGAATCAGAATGATTAGACCGGGTCCTTTGGTATCGATCACCCTTCCCAGACGAAAGATGACACCTCTCTCATACTCGTTCAGTATCCTGATGGCGGATGCCAGAAACATCACGACCAATACAATCAATACAATCAGCGACATAGACATAATTATCCTCCTTGTTTATCTGCCATTTCTTCAACTTTAATTTTAAGCCCTTCAACGCTTATGACTTTAACTTCTTTTCCCTTTTCCACCGGCTTCTCGCTTGATGCATCCCAGTATTCACCCTTGATAAAGGCTTTTCCGGTTTCATGAATATCCGTTACCGCTTCGCCTGTTTCGCCCACCATCCCTTCTTTTCCTGTATGCCGCTTTCTCATCTGTGCCTTCAGGACGAGGGTGATGACGCCTGCAAAAAACAGGCAGATGATAGCCAAAGCAGGAATCATGACCTGCCATGAGACCCTCAAGGCGGGGTCAGGCGAATCGAAGAGCATCAAAGAGCCCATGATGAGCGAGATGATGCCTCCGATGGTCAGAATCCCATGACTGACGACTTTCAGTTCCGCAATGAACAGAATGATGCCGAACAAAATCAGAAGAATGCCGGCGTAGTTGACCGGAAGCGTCTGCAAGGAAAAGAAAGCGAGGAGCAGAGCTATCCCCCCGATGACTCCGGGCAGGATCACGCCGGGATTGGCAAATTCAAAATAGAGACCGGCAAGGCCGACGAGAAGCAGAATATAGGCAATGTTCGGATCGCTGATGGTCGCGAGAATCTTCTGGCGTGTTCCCATTTTTTTCTCATTGATAACAGCGCCCTTTGTCTTCAGAACTCTTTTTCCGGTGGATAAAACGACCTCCTTGTTGTCGGCCTGCTCCATCAACTGATTCAAGTCGGCTGCCACATAATCGATTACCTTTAGCCTGAGGGCTTCTTCGGCCGTGATGGATTCGCTTTTTCTCACCGCCTTTTCGACCCAGTCCTCATTTCGTCCCCTCTTTTTGGCGATACCCTTTACATAGGCCACGGCATCGTTTTCCACCTTCTTCATCATGGTTTTATCCGCACCGCCGATGCCGATTCCGACCGGATGAGCCGCCCCGATGTTGGTGCCCGGCGTCATGGCGGCAACATGGGCCGCCATCGTGATGATAACCCCTGCGGACGCCGCTCTGGCGCCGGAGGGAGACACATAAACAAAAACGGGTATGGAAGAATTCAATATGCCCTTTGCGATGTCTCTCATCGCCAGATCGAGCCCGCCCGGCGTGTCCAGCAGGATGATCAAGCCGTCCGCGCCGCCTTTTGCCGATTCATTGATACTCTGCATAATATATTCGGCAACGGGCGGTGTAATGGTTGCGCTGACCGTAATCAGATCAAAAACCGGCCGTTTTTCTTCAGCGTAAGACAGGCCCGTAGACAGTAAAAACGCGGCACAGATTAAAACATATCGACAGATTCTCTTGTGTAACATATTCAGGCCTCTTTTTTCCGGATCCCCAACATTTTCATGACCACCTGCATGTCTTCCCAGACCAGTTTTTTGGCGCCCTCGTTTCTGAGGAGATACGCGGGATGGTAGGTGGGCATTACCTTGATGCCTTGATAGGAATGGAATCTGCCCCGCAGGGCGGTTATAGGCACTTCCTTTTTCAGGAGTGTCTGGGCGGCAAAGGTTCCCAGAGCGCAGATGACTTCGGGCCGTATCGCCTGAATTTGTTTCCTCAGAAACGGTTCACAGGCATGGATTTCATCCGGCTTCGGATTCCGGTTGCCTGGAGGCCGGCATTTGAGAATGTTGCAGATATAGACATCCTTCCTGGAAAGCCCCATGGCGGCGATGATTCTAGTCAAAAGCTGGCCCGCGCGTCCCACAAACGGTCTTCCCTGTGCGTCTTCATCCGCTCCCGGCGCCTCTCCGACAAACACGAGACGCGCATCCGGGTTGCCTTCTCCGAATACGATATTGGTCCGGCCCTGACTTAAAGAACACCTCTGACAATCACCGAGTTCATGTTTTACCTCCCCGATCGCGACGGACCCGTTCCGCTGTAAAAGACCGGATGCCTGACGATCATCGCCTGCAACTGTGCCCTTTCCGGAAGAGAGATTGCCGAGTTCGTCAGGTTCAGTCATATCGACTTTCGGGGTCAATGAACCCTCCAGGCGCAGATATGACAAGGATCTTCCCCGCTCGATGTCCTGTTCGATGTGTGATCGGAGGGATTGAACCATGTCAAGGAGTTCTCTTCTTATTTCTTCCGCTTCTTCCGGCATATTCACTTTCTTTTTCTGGCGATGGTGATGTCTCTGATCCTGTCAAGAATCCTGTCCGCCGCTTCCATCTTGTCCATCATGGGCAGTTCCTGCTGTCCGCCGTCCCTGTCGAGAATTCTGATGATGTTTGTATCATACCCGAACCCGGCGCCGTCCTGTGTCACGTCATTCGCGACGATGAGATCCATGTTTTTGTCGAATAGTTTAACCTGTGCATTTATTGTCAGATTTTCCGTCTCAACCGCGAAACCGACAAGGATGCGCTTTCCCTTCTTCCTGCCGATTTCCGCGATGATGTCCGGATTTCGCGCCAGTGTCAGTGTCAGTGGGCCGGGCCGCTTTTTTATTTTTGATTCCGAACGGACATCAGGCCGGTAATCGGCCACGGCGGCGGCTTTGATAATGACGGTGGACGCCTTGAGATGCTCCATGACGGCATTTTTCATTTCCACGGCGCTGGAGACGGATACGACCGTCATCCCCCGCGGTGCGGGCAACGATACGGGGCCGCTGACAAGAACCACCTCTGCGCCTCTCCGCCTGGCGGCAATCGCCAGGGCATACCCCATTTTTCCGGAAGAATAATTCGTGATATATCTGACCGGGTCAAAGGGTTCTCGCGTCGGACCCGCCGTGACAAGGATCTTCTCTCCGGATAAATCTTTTTCCGTCAGGATCGACTCTACCTCTTCGACGATCTCGGACACATCCGGAAGCCTTCCTCGCCCCTCCCAGGCGCACGCCAGCTCCCCGTATCCCGGCTCCATGAATAGATAGCCTCCGGCCGTCAGCTTCTTAATATTTTCCTGGACGATCGGATTTTCGTACATGCCGGCATTCATGGCAGGACAGATAAGGACAGGCGCTTTTGTTGCCATGACCACCGTTGACAGAAGATCGTCCGCCAGACCGGCGGCAATCTTTCCAATGATGTTGGCCGTTGCCGGTGCAATCAGCAGAATATCCGCAAATGTCGCCAGAGAAATGTGGGCAAGATTGTAATTGTCTGCAGAAGCAAACATGTCGGAATAGACGGGATGTCCCGAAAGGGTTCTGAATGTCAGCGGAGCGACGAATTCGGTCGCATTTTTGGTCATGACAACCCTGACGTCAGCGCCCTTCCTGACAAATTCCCGCGTCAATTCGGCAGCCTTGTACGAGGCAATGCCCCCCGTTACGCCCAATACGATTTTCCTGCCCTGCAGTATCATCTGTCCGACCTCACAATTTCTTATTATTTGTTTTCTATAACAATTCCTATAGACAAGTTCAAGGAGTTAATATGGAATCCCTGACGCAACAGAGACAATGTTTGCCTTGCAAAATGGCGCAAAAGCCATTATAAGTCTGCCCGGATTCCAAGCAAGTGAAGTCTCCCGTCCGAGGGCGGGATTTACCTGGAAAGAATTTGTAAAAGAAGCCGGGGTATGCGGGATGTGCCGCCGGTTGATGAGGGTCTCGATGAAAACATACAAACCTTATATCATCAGTATTTTAGTTCTATTCATCGCCGGAGGCGGATGGTGGTTTTTTAACACATTCGGTGAGTGGGAAAAGCCTGCCATAACATTCGATCAGGAGATCAATGCTATCGGCATGCAAAAAGCTTTTCAGATCACATTCACGGATCGAAAACGGGGTCTCCGCAATACATCTGTGACGGTGTCACAGGACAACCAGACCCAGATTCTCTCTTCCATCAATTATCCCGCTCCGGGAACGAAAGAAGAAATAGTGTCGGTCGCCGTTGACCCGATCACCATGAAACTTCACAACGGACCGGCTGTTCTCAATGTGACGGCCACCGATTATGCCCTCTGGAAAAATCAGACCGTGATAAGCCGGCAAATCAACATCGACGTAACACCGCCGCAGGTATATTTCCTCAATCCGACAAATCATATCAATCCGGGCGGCGCCTGTGTCGTCACCTATAGAACATCGGAACCGGTCGTCATGACCGGCGTCCGGGTAGCAAATGCCTTCTTTCCGGGTTCTCCTGTCACGATCTCCGGGAAACCCGGCTACGTCAGTTATTTTGCCTTTCCAATTGAAGCAAGCGGCAAAGCGATAAGTGTCAAGGTATCGGCAAAGGATGAAGCGGGAAACGAGACGTCCGTCAACGTCCCCTATCTGATCATGGCCAAAAAGTTTCGCAGTGACAAGATGTCATTGTCCGACAGCTTCCTGGAACAGAAAATGCCTGAATTCCAGTCATATATTCCTTCTCTCCGCGGAAAGACTCCGGTGGAAACATTCATGTATGTGAATGGCTTTTTGCGTGAGGACAACAACAAAATCATTCAGGAAGTCTGTCAGAAAGTCTCGCCGAGACAGCTCTGGCAGGATACGTTCGCAAGAATGAAAAACGCCGCGCCCATGGCCATGTTTGGCGATAAACGCTCTTACGTCTATCAGGGAAAGGTTGTGGGTGAAAGCACCCATCTGGGCGTCGATCTGGCCTCGACCGCCCACTCCCCCATTGAGGCGGCCAACAACGGCGTTGTCGTTTATACAGGCTATCTCGGCATTTACGGCAACACGGTGATCATTGACCACGGCCTGGGGCTGTTCACGCTTTATGCCCACATGGATGCGATTCACGTCAAGAACGGACAGGAAGTGAAGAAGAGTGAGACCATCGGACAATCAGGAACGTCGGGGCTTGCCGGCGGAGATCATCTTCATTTCAGCATCCTCGTGGGAGGACAGTTTGTCAATCCCCAGGAATGGTGGGATGCCCATTGGATCGCCGACAATGTGACCAAGAAATTAGAGGTTTCTTTTTAACTTTTTGTAATATCCCGGTGGTTTATCGTAACCACGTATTTCTTATCCGACAAATAAGCGCCCAGATGGTTGGCGAGAACAACCGATCTGTGTCTGCCCCCCGTACACCCCAGAGCGATATTCAGCCTGGACTTTCCCTCTTTTTCATAAAGGGGAATGAGAAAGGCCATCAATTCATACAGTTTCTGGACAAATATCCGGCTTTCGTCGGACCCCAGGACATACTCCCTGACATGCGGATGATGGCCGTCAAAACGTTTTAATTCTTCGACAAAATGGGGATTGGGTAGAAACCGTACATCCAGTACGATATCCGCATCAGCGGGGACGCCATAACGATATCCGAAGGATGTCACATGAATGACCAGCCTGTGACTTGCCGGCGAAGAAATAAAATACCTCTGCACGATGTCTTTTAACTGATGCACATTGCAGGATGTCGTATCAATGACCTTCTCCGCCATATTTTTCAAGGGAGTCAGTTTTTCTCTCTCCAGATTGATTCCGTCCATAACGGAACCTTTTACAGACATGGGATGAACCCTTCTTGTCTCGCTGAACCGGTGCAGAAGGGCATCATCGCTTGCGTCAAGAAACAGAATCTCGATTTTATAGCCCCTTTCTCTCAAACGGGCAAATACCTTTGTGTAGGTCTCGAGGAAACTTTTCTCCCTCAAATCCATGACCATGGCAACTATCGGAACCTTCTTCGATGACTCAGACTGAATACTGAGGAATTTTGGCAACAGAACAACCGGCATATTGTCGACACAGTAAAAACCAATGTCCTCCAAGGCTCTGAGGGCTGTACTTTTACCTGAGCCGGACATGCCTGTGATAATCACAACGCGGGGAGTTTTCATACAACACGGCCTCCACTCGAAAAATTCCTTGTTGCTTTGTCGATTCTTCCTGCAGGTTCCCTCCAGCCCGAGCCTGCAGGAAAACCCATGCACGGAAGTTTCACGCCCAGGATGTCATAAGCTTCACCAAAGGCGTCATTTGCCGGCATACTCCCATGATCATCCGGGATTCCGAATTTAACCACGATATTCACAACTGTCTCCTCGCGGACGGATGCCTCTCCAAAAAGGTCTTTCGCATTGAAGATTCCCACATTTTTGATTGCCAGATAATTTTTCACCGATTCATGGCTGCGTCCGTATAACACCCCTCCCTTTTTTTTCATGATTTCAATGACGTCATCTGCAATCCAGGTGTGTCCCTCCGCTGCCAGCCTCATGGCGCACATGGTTTTTCCCGTTCCGCTCTCCCCGGTAATCATCACGCCGACGCCATTAACGTTTACAAGCGCCCCGTGCACCATCACTACGTTATCAATCTTTTCCCGCAGAAAACGCAGCAGGCGGCTCTCCAGGAGATACCCGTCGTATCGGGATGTTAATACCGGAATGCGATAAACATTTGAGAGATGAACAATGAGCTCCGGCAGAAATCCGGTTTGAGAAAAGATAATACAGGGAATGCCTGCCAGGCGAATGATTTGAAATATTTTCTCGCGCGCTGAAGCGGTGGTCTCTGTCAGTGTATTAATATGGGAAGGAGCGAGAATCAGAATGGTTTCGGGATGCAGGTTGTCATAGAATGACTTATTTTCCCTGCACCGCTGAGCGCCTGTACGACCTATTTTATTTTCAGAACCATATCGGCATATTGTCTGTGCTAAACCCAGTCGTTTGCCGGCATCTCTCAGCAGCTGTTCTACTGTTATACAATTCATCGTGATTAGGTAATCCTGAAACCTCCCCCGCTAACAGGCATCATCTCTTTCAGCAATCAACCGGTACAGATCATCTTTCGTCTTCGCTTCTATCAGATTCCCCCGGAACTCGCTGTCTTTGAGCATCCGGGATATTTTGGCCAGCACCTTCAGGTGCTGACCGGTTGTGCTTTCCGGAGCCATCAGGAGAAAAAATAGATGAACCGGTTTTCCATCCATGGCATTGAAATCAACCCCATCTTTGCTTCTCCCGAATGACACGATCAAATCACCCATATCACTGTGCTTGCCATGCGGTATGGCGATCCCGTCTCCGATCCCCGTACTTCCAAGTTTCTCTCTTTCAAGCAGGACGTTCACCACGGCATCATGATTGACTTTCATATCACTCTGCAGAAATATCGCCGACAATTCAGCAAGCACATCTTTTTTGCTCTTTGCAACCAGGTCTTCGATAATATATTCTTTCCTGAACAGATCCGTAACCTTCATGAACCTTCCTTTACTCTTCAACTGTTGGTTTCTATCAGTAAATATTTCCCATCATCCCGAAGATAAACGACACTGACCTTTTCAGTTGAAGCGTCCCTGTATATGATAAACCTGTTTTTCAATGATTCGACCTCCATGATGGCTTCATCCAGAGACATGGGTTTCAATACAATCATTTTTGTCTCCACGACCCTGGTATCCGGATTTTCATCCATATCTTCCGCTCTTTGCTCCATGCCGCCAATATTTCCACCACGAACAGAATTTGTCTTCTGGCTCCTGATCTTTTCCTTTTTCTTCTTGAGTTGACGTTCGATTTTCTCAATTGCATCATCAATGGCAAGGTGCATGTCCTTGGCTTCTTCTTTCGCATTAACATTTAATCCGTTTGCCATTAAATTGACTTCTGCTACATTCCTGAATTTTTCAACGGAGAGAACGACGCGCGCTTCTACTGGATTATCAATATACTTCTTGAGTTTCTTTAATTTTTCCTCGATATATTCCCGATGCCAGTTTTCCCCCTCCTTATTCCTGAAAGTTACAGAAATCTTCATAACTGCCTCCTCTTACATTTCGTTCTCATTATAGGTTGTTCCCCATGCGTCCGCTTGACTTAAAAATACTTTTTCCTCTTTGACGATGGGAGAATGCCCATCATTTCCCTGTATTTTGCGACAGTTCTTCTCGCAATGGATATGCCCGATTTTTCCAACAGTTCGACGATGTCATGGTCACTGTATGGTTTTTTTGGTTTCTCCCCGCTGATGATCTTTTTGATTTCTTCCCTGACGCTCTTCGATGCCAGGCTGTCCCCGTCTGTTTTATGGATACCGCTACTGAAGAAGAACTTCAACTCAAAAATCCCTCTCGGAGAATGCATGTATTTATTGGTAACAACGCGACTGATCGTTGATTCATGCATCTCCACATCATCCGCCACATCCCTGAGGACGAGGGGTCTCAAATGTTGAATTCCCTGATCGAAAAACTCTCTCTGGAACTTAAGGATGCTTTCCGTCACTTTGTAAACCGTGCGGTGTCTCTGCTGAATGCTCTTGATAAGCCACGTCGCCGATTGTATCCTTTCCTTGACATACTTCCGGCCGCTTTCCGAATCGTGATTCGGACCGAGTCCGCTCATAATATCCCGATAAAAATTACTGATTCTCAATCTTGGCAGCCCGTCATCATTCAGGAGAATCTTGTACTCATCGCCTGACTTGAAAACAAAAACATCCGGCACAATGGCGGAGATACTTTCCGCCTGATACCTGCTGCCGGGTTTCGGATCCATGTTGCTGATCAGCACAACAATCTTCAGGACGTCATCGAGAGGAACCTTGAGTTTTCTCGCAATGTTCGGATAATTCTTGATTTCAAGATCTTTCATGTGGTTGGCAATAATCGTTTCTATAAGGGGATCCGATAGTCCGAAGATCCTGGCTTGAATCAGGAGACATTCCCTGATATCCCGTGCGGCGATACCGGGAGGATCGAAATCCTGAACCCTTTTTAAGACCGCTTCAACAAAATTCTGATCCACCCCCGTCTGGACGGCAATTTCATCTGCCGTTGCAATCAGATATCCATTGTAGTCAATGTTTCCGATGATCTGCTCTCCCACCTTCATTTCAAGTTCTGTAAACCGTGCGAGTTTTAATTGCCACATCAAATGGTCGGTCAGAGATTGTTTCACCGTCAACACGTTATCCCATGAAAGAGCTTCATCTCTTTCACGATCATATCTCACCCCTACAGGGCCGTAGTCTTCGAGGTAGTTGTTCCAGTCGAAATCGTCCTTTCCGTCACCCTCCCCTGTAATTTCCTCGGTGCGTTCGACGACCCTGACTTCTTCCCTGCCGGCTACATCTGTTTCCCCCTCTTCGGGTACAGGAACATCTTCAGGATATTCCTCGGCAGTGACTTCCTCAAGCAGCGGGTTTTCTTCCATCTCCTGCTGAATCATATCAATCAGCTCCAGCCTCGAAAGCTGCAGAAGCTTGATCGCCTGCTGCAGTTGGGGCGTCATGATAAGCTGTTGTGTCAGCTTCAGATTTTGCTTTAGCTCAAAAGCCATTTACTGTCCGCCTGCCTATAATCGCCTGTATCGTTCATTCAGAGAACGAAATCCTCGCCAAAGTATATTTTTCTCGCAATCTCACAATGGGCTATCGCCTCCGGATTCCCTTCGACCAGCACGGTTCCTTCATTGATGATATACGCCCTGTCACACACAGAAAGCGTTTCTCTGACATTGTGATCGGATATGACGACGCCGATCCCCTTGGATTTCAACTTATTGATAATCTTCTGAATATCAATCACTGCAAGAGGATCAATACCGGCAAAAGGCTCATCAAGAAGAATATATTTAGGTGATGTCACAAGCGCCCGGGTAATCTCGACCCTTCGTCTTTCCCCGCCTGACAAAGAATAAGCCCTTGCCTTCGCGAGATGAAAAAGATCCAGTTCCCCCAGAAGTTCCTCCAGTCTTCTTTTTCTCTCTTCTTTGTCTGTATGGACCGTTTCGAGAATTGACATGATATTTTCTTCTACTGTCAATTTTCTGAAAATGGATGGTTCCTGGGGCAGATAGTTTATTCCTTTTCTGGCTCTGATATACATGGGGCATCGGCTGATGTCTTCTCCGTTTAAGCAGATGTTTCCGCTATCGGGCCATATCAATCCGACGATGATATAAAACGTTGTGGTTTTGCCCGCGCCATTGGGACCCAAAAGGCCTACCACTTCCCCGGGATTGATTTCCAGGTCTACCTCATTGACAACCTTTCTGCTCCCATAGATCTTTGTCAACCCCTGTGCTGCCAATATTCCCATGGATTCAAGTGAAGCCCCGCTCAACGACGACCACCCTTTATGTTTTTGTCTTTATCATCCTCCGGGTAGATGATCGCTTTTACCCTCTTGTTTTCACCGCTTTCAACAACCCCCCTGTCTTCATCAAGAAAGACGACGATCCTGTCTCCCCGTATGACGTTCCGTCCTTCGCGCATCACGGCATTGCCCGTCATAACGATCTTCTGGGTATCCTGAAAAAAAACGGCATCTTCCCCTGTTACAATCCTTTCGCCCTGCGTGACAGTGACACGTCCTTTCGCCTCAATTTTCTCCAGATCTCCCATGTCACCGGCTCCTTTTGAAGGCGATTTCTCCGGCTTGCCGGGATCCTTTCGATAATACAGAAGAAGCTTATCCGACTTGATGACTCTATCGGCCTGAGTGGCGACGGCATTGCCGGAAAATACCACGAGTTTTTTTTCATTGTATGCGTCCAGCCGGTCTGAAACAATTTGTATGGGCTGATTTGCATCTATCTTTGGCTTCTTCCTGGCGACAGACTCCCTGGCATCGAGATTCCAGAGGGGAGCGACCATCAAAATAAACAGAACCCATAACGCTTTCGTGATGATACAACGCCGGTTACCGGTCATTTTTATGTATCCTGGCTTTTACCTTCGACAATAGAGATACGCCCTGATCATTGAGCGACAGGGTCATGCCTGTCCCCCGGACCTGCATCCGGGCATTTTCCATGACAACGGGAGAATCTGTATAGAATCGTTTCTCGGAACCGGAATATTTCAGGATATCTGTGGTCAGACGATCTCCCTTATCAGAAACGATGGTAACGTTTCCTGAAATTTCAATGTTTTTTGTTTCCGTATTCATCCGGCCGCTCTTTCCCGTCATGACGAAGGTTTTACCATCCTGCATGATGACCTTTATCTTCAGATTGTCGAAGACAGCAAGATTTTCATTTTTCATATACTTTGCAGCATCCGCTATGATCTCCCACTTCAAGCCTGTATCAGCTACATCCGTATAAAGCACATCTCTGACCTGAAGATCTATGTTGTCGGACAAAATTTTAATTCTGTTGTCTTCAGAAGAATATTCAGCCCGCAGAATCAAAAATACAACCGCTGCCAGCACTAAAAATAACGCAGAGCCGATGATAACGGCCTTTTTATTCTTCATAAATTGAAAACCCGTCATTGAAACCCGTCTCCTGTCGGTCAGGCTTTCCGGTGGGGGGAATACGTATTCGCGTCATGGCATTAAAGATGCGAGCCTGATCATCCGACATTTTCTTCCGTTACTGATTTTATATCATTCGCCTTGACATATGTAAAGATTAAACGTGAAATGCTATTATTACAATATGTTACGAAATGTCATATCTCTGAATCACGTCTGTCCATTTACCCTGGCATTGAAGAATAAGGTCGCATATTTCCCTGACGGCTCCGCTGCCTCCGACATTCCTCGTAATATAATCGACGGATCTTTTTACTTCCTCGGTCGCATCGGCAACAGCAACCGAGAACCCCACCCTTTTAAGAAGGGGAATATCCACAATATCATCTCCGACATAGGCGATGCCTTCGCGGTTCAGCATTCTCTTGCTGAGGATTTCGTTAAAAATTGCCACTTTGTCATGAATGCCCTGGTGAACCTCGGCAATTCCCAGATCCTTTGCCCGATGCTCCACAACATGCGAATGCCTTCCTGTTAAGAGGACAACATCAATCCCATATCGCATAAGCATTTTAATGCCGTGCCCATCTTTAACATTAAAAAACTTTGTCTCCCTTCCTGTGTCGTCCATAATGATCCGGCCGTCCGTCATGACCCCGTCGACATCGAGAATCAAAAGAAGAATCGCTCTGATCCTGCGGATCAAATTTTCGTCTAAACCACCCGGTTCCGCCTGCCTTTGCTCCATCGTCGTCATGGTCTGGCGCCTTCCCTTCTAAAGTCTTTTTTCACAATTCCGTCAATCTCCACAAGCATTTTAAGAAGATCAGGAAGAGAATCAAGGTACAGGGAGTTGGGGCCGTCGCACCGGGCCGTTTCCGGTTCCGGATGGACTTCCAGGAACAAACCGTCTATCCCTGCGGCAACCGCTGCCCGTGCCAGGAAAGAGACCATATCCCTCTGACCGCCGGATGCGGCGCCCGAACCGCCGGGAAGCTGAACGCTATGGGTGGCGTCAAATACAACCGGATAACCCATGTCTCTCATGATGGGGATGGAACGAAAATCAGCGACAAGATTGTTGTACCCGAAAGTCGTTCCCCTTTCCGTGATCATGATCTTTTCATTGCCGGTGGATGACGCCTTTATCAGGATATTCCGGACATCCCACGGTGCCAGAAATTGACCTTTCTTGATATTGATTACCTTCGCCTGTTTCGCTACTTCGATAATGAAATCCGTCTGTCTGCACAGAAAAGCAGGCACCTGGACAACATCCAATATTTCCGATGCAGGCTTTATTTCTTCAAACCGGTGGACATCGGAGAGAACGGGAACGTCAAAATCCCTTTTTATCCTTTCCAATATCTGAAGACCCTGCACAAGGCCCGGCCCCCTGTAACTGTTGATGGATGTCCGGTTTGCCTTGTCGTAGGACGCCTTGAAAACCAACGGAATCTTCATCGCCGCTGTAAGATTCTTCAAATACTCGGCAATATTTCTCGTTAATTTTTCATCTTCAATGACACAGGGGCCGGCAATGAGAATAAACGGCGCCCCGTCACCGATTACAATATCTCCAAGAGCGATTTCATTCATATTTGAGTTCCATTTCCCTGCTGAATTTTTTATAAAACACTTCCGACATCACAATCCATCGTCACTTCCCCATAGAGACTCCGTCGTGTAAGGAGAGATTTTACCCTCATCCCCCATGTTTTTTCTCGATGATTCTGATTCTCATCTGGGGAATCTTTCGCGCCGCCTTTGTCAACTCCGGATTCAAGCCATAGGCATTTTTATATGCCTTCAGGGCTTCCTCGTACATTTCCTCCTTTTCGTATGCCTCTCCCAGATTCAGGTATACCTGACTGTCCTCCGGATCATACCTTAACGACATTTTATAATATTCAATTTCCTTATCCACATTATTCTTGAGGCCGTAAACATAAGCCATGTTTGCATAACCGGCCGCTTTCCTCGGTTCCAGTTCAATCATTTTTCTGTAAGCCTTGATTGCCTTGTCGTATTGCTTTTCACTGACATAATACTCTGCCAGGATGTTCAAAACGTCTATGGTTGGACGTTTGACGGCAGATTTTTCATATTCGGCAACAGACTCTCTTTTCTTACCCAGTTTCTCGTATGTATAGGCAAGGTTATAATGAATCTGCGGATCTTTAATGCCGTTTCGGATTGCTTTTTCGTAATGTTCGGCAGACTGTTTGTACTTTTTCAGCTCCCCGTAAGCAAAGCCGAGATTCGCATGGGCAGATGCCTTCTGGGGTGTCACTTTGATGATCTTTTCATACAGCTTGATGGCTTTGTCATATTTTTTACTTTTATATTCAATATTTGCCAGTCTGAATACGGCATCGGGATCGCCGGGAGTTATTTTAAGAACCTTCTCATAGGCCAGCACCGCCTCCCTGTCAAGATTCTGTTTTTCATATGCCACAGCCAGATTAAACTGGACAACGGGATCCCTGGGATTGAGGGAAATGGCCTTTTTATAATACTCAATTTCCTCATTAAATTGCCCTTTCCCGCTATAGGCGAGTCCTATATTGGCATGGGCGGATACATTTCGCGGTTGCTTTTTAATCACTTCTTTATACCATTTTATGGACTCGTCATATTTGCCCGCTTTAAGGGAGGCGCCGGCCAGTGCTGCCATAGCTCTCTCATCGCCGGAAGTTTTTGTGAGGATGTGTCTGTACTGCTCCATGGCATGATTAAAATTTTTCGTTTTTTCATAGGCCTCGGCAAGCCGGTATCGCACGGCGTGATCGTCAGGATGTATTTTCAGGGCCGCCTTGTAGTTCTCAACCGCCTTCCCCCAGTCTCCCGCATAACTGTAAGCAATCGCCATATTAACATAGGAGGAGGATTCTGAAGGATACAGTTTGATCTGTCTTAATCCGAGCTTGAGAGCCTGATCATACTCTTTCACTTTTATATAACAGTTGATCAGCTCGGTCATTGCCCCTGCATCGTCCGGCTTCAATGCGAGAATTTCCTGATATTGAGTAATGGCTTTATTCATCATGCCGGACTGGCTGAATAACGTTGCCAGCATCTTGCGGACGCTGATGTCTTTGCTGTTCATGGCGATGGCTTTTTTCAGATACTCAATCTGCGCATGCCGGTCCTCCGAGGTTTTGGCATATCTCAGCCAGTCCTGTGGCGTGACGATAACCTGTATCGGAATGCTTGCAATCACTTCATCGTGATATTTGATATGAACCCCACCCGCAGGTACAGCTTCGCTGCCCGGGCGTATTCCTCCGGACTTGACAATATGATCAACCAGGTCAACGCCTCGCAGCAATACCCGAAAGTCATTCTGAGCCCCCATGCCTTCCACATCAACGGCAATACCTCTGCCGAAAATGACATCGGTTGAAACATCCTTGACGACAAATTCATCCCGGTATGTCACCTCAAGGGTGTCGCCCGTGGTCAGCCTGTAGTCCTTCCCGTTTTTTTCTATGTCAATGTAATAAAATCCCGGTTTATGTCCGAGGAGGTAGTGGGACAAACTCCCCTTCGTTCTCGAGATATTCGAAAAAAACGCATCCTTTTTCTGCGGAAAGAATTGATATGAAACTACCAGCCCGGCAACAAGAAGTAATAGCAGGGTAGAAATTCCCACGATGACATACAGTCGCCGACGCGGAATCTTTAACGTTTCCTCTTTTTTGTCCGGCACATGATCCACTCTTTTTCTTTAACCCCTCGGATGGTATTTCTTGTGAATCTGCTTCAATCTGTCACGGGTGATATGTGTGTAAACCTGTGTGGTTGATATATCTGCGTGCCCGAGCATGATCTGGACGGAACGAAGGTCTGCGCCGCCTTCCAGCAGATGGGTGGCAAAGGAATGTCTGAAGGTGTGAGGATGAACTTTTTTCGCCAAACCCGCTTTCAAGGCGTACTTTTTCACCATTTTCCAGAAACCCTGCCGGGTAAAACCTTCACCCAGCCGGCTGAGGAAGAGGACATCCGTCGATTTCTTCCTCAGGAATACAGATCTGGCTTCATGAACATAGGTATAGAGACAATCATAGGCCGATTTGCCGACCGGTATCACCCTTTCCTTCTCCCCTTTCCCCATGGCAACGAGATATCCCACCTGCCAGTTTATGCTGCTTGTGGCCAGCGAAATCAATTCGGACACACGCGTCCCCGATGCATACATGAGTTCCAGCATTGCCGTATCCCTGACACCTGTCGGCGTATCGCTGCCCGGCTGCATCAGGAGGCGGTTCATTTCTTCCTGACTTAAAGTGTCGGGCAGACGCATCCATACCTTTGCCAGTTCAATATTTGCGACGGGATTGTGATCGATTCTACTCTCCCTAAGCAGATATTTATAGAACACTCTAATGGCTGCAAGCCCCCTGTTTACCGAGCTTGGATTTAATCCATCTTTCTGAATACGACCCAGATATGAAACCACGTCATCAGGATTGGCTTCTCCGACAGTTTGTATCCCGCGGCTTCTTAAAAAACTTGCATATCTGGCTAAATCGCGGCTGTACGCTTCAATGGTGTTCCGGGATGCCCCCTTCTCAACGGCAAGGAAGTTTACAAATTCGTCTATCATGTTATCCATGGTTTTTTCTAACGCAATTGATCGAAGGACGCAAAGATTTTTTGTATAAGGATGGATTTATGACGTGCAAACCGGGTTTTTGCTGTTATTTCAGAAGGCAATTGAGTGTTTCTTTGATTTTTTCCATATCATACGGTACGGCCACCGTGCCTTTAAATCCAAATTTTTCGAATTCCATCACCATCGGGTCATCCTTATAGCCGCTGCACAGAATAACCTTAACATGCGGATCCGTCTGCAGCAAAGCTTTAATCGTTTCTTCCGCTCCCTTGCCTCCTGAAATATCCAAACCCAGGATAACGGCTGCAAAGGGCTGATTTATTTCAAACGAATTATTATATAGATTGACGGCTTCATCGCCATTTTGTGTGCACTCCGCGTTGTATCCTAAGAAATTCAAGACGATACCGGTTGCATGAAGCACCGTTTCGTCATTATGAATGACAAGGATTTTCCCTCCGCCTGTATCGGCTGGTCCCGATTCGCATTTCATGACGGAATCTTCCTGCGGGGATGCGGGCAGATACACAAAAAAGGTTGATCCCACACCCGGTTCTGACTCGACGGTAATGAACCCCTCGTGCTTATTGATGATGGCGTAGCAAATGGCAAGCCCCAGACCCATTCCTCTTGCGGTACCCGTCGGCTTTGTCGTAAAATACGGATCGAATATTCTCTGCAAGTCCTCCTTGGGAATGCCGACACCTCGATCCTTTACGGACCATTTTACATATCTCCCTTCTCTCAGGGGCAGATTGCTGCTTGCCGTCACACTCACGTTTTCTGCGTTTATGGTTATCACACCACCTCCGGGCATGGCTTCCCGCGCATTGATAACCAGATTGTGGATGACCTGGCGAATCTGTACATCATCCATTTCGACGGGCCAGAGGTCATCGGGTAGTGAAAACATGCACCTGACATTGGAACCGGAGAGAGTCAGATCAACGGAATTCACAAGCAAATGAGAGATGGAACCGATTTTTCTTATCGGCTCCCCTCCCTTGGCAAAGGTAACCAGGCGATGGGCCAATTCCTTTGCCTGAAGTCCGGCTTTCTCTGCTATTTCGAGCCCTTCCTGCGGAAGTTCCTCCTCCTCGGCAAGAGACAATTTAGCGGCAAAGATGTTTCGTAACATGACCGACAAAAGATTGTTAAAATCATGAGCGATTCCGCCGGCAAAAATCCCCAAAGACTCAAGCTTGTGAACTCTGATTAATTCTTCCTCCGCCCGTTTGCGATCAGTGACATCCTCGAGGGTCTCGATAGCGCCAACGAGATTCCCCTTAAAGTCCCTGATCACCGATGCCGTAAAACGAAGCCATTTCCCTGTATCCCCCAGTTCAGGGAAAAAGTCCGTTGCCTCATAGGCATCATCCAGCAGTCGTGACTTTGTATACTTTTCGAAATACCACTGAGGAATCGCTTCCAGGGCCTGGTCCACTATAAGATCCGCCATAACGGGCCTCTCTTTGCTGTAGAACGCCCTCCAGTAATGCGTTGTGCCAACAACCTCTTCAGCCCCAATGCCGCTTAGTTCTTCCAGGGACTTGTTCCAGTACATCACTTTGTGGTCTTTGCCGATTACAAATGCCGGGATGGGGGAGCTCTGAATGACGCTTTGCAGCCTCAATTCGCTATCTCTGAGGGCTTCTTCCGCCAGTTTACGTTCCGTGACATCCTCGAGGGACTCTATGGCTCCGACAAGTTCCCCATGTGAATTCCTGATTGTCGCTGCTGTGAATTGCAGCCATTTTCCATTATCTCCCAATTCCGGGAAAAAGTCCGTTGCCTCATAGGCTTCCTCTATCAAGCTGGACTTGATATACTTGTCAAAATACCACTGGGGGATCGCCTCCAGCGCTTGTTCCACCAACAGATCTGCCATACAGGGTCTCTCTTCCCGGTAGAACGCCCTCCAATGCTGTGTCATACCAACCACTTCTATTGCCTTGATCCTGGTAAGTTCCTCCAGTGCCCTGTTCCAGGACAATACCCTGTGGTCCTTCCCGATGACAAAAGCCGGAATGGGAGAGCCTTGAATGATACTATAAAGGCGTTGCTCGCTCTCCTTGAGTTTTTTCTCTATCTGTTTGCGGTCGGTAATGTTTTTTGAAACCACCGTTACGGCTATTGTTGTTTTTCCGTCAGGACTTTTAACAGGGCTGAACGTTCGGAGGAAATACTGCCCATCTCTTTCACTTTTATATTCATGCTGGACCGGCGTACCGGACTCAAACACATGTTCAGCTGTCTTAACAAACTCCTTCGCAGTTTCCTCGGAGTGGAAATCACCGTAAGCTCCGCCTAATATCTTTTCTAATGGAAGGCCAAACCTTGATAAATATTTTTCATTCATTAATGTATATCTAAAATTTCTGTCTATCATATACATTAAGTCTGCGGTAGTCGCGAGGGAGCGATATTTCTCCTCGCTTTCCCGTAAGGCCGCCTCCGCCAGTTTTCGTTCAGTAATGTCTTCCGTGACACCGTCAATCCACTTAATTTCACCCGTGTTATCATATTGGGCAGCCGCGGTTACTGAAACCGTGATCGGGGTGCCATCCTTTTTGCGGAGCGATAATTCCTCGTTTCGCACATATCCGGATTCCCTTATCTTCCCGACAAAATATTTCCTGCCCTGCGGATCTATATAATGCTTGCAAATAGGAACACTCATGAATTCATCGAGCGATTCATAAGCGAAAATTTTTGCCATAGCAGGGTTCACCTGCAGATAACGCCCCTCAAGATCGCCTGTACTTCTGTAAACGCCGACATTAACATTCTCAACAAGCGTCCGGTATCTCTCTTCACTCTCGCGAAGGGCCATCTCAGACCGTCTGGTCGCGTAAAAAAGAGGGGCAATGAGGGACACACCCACAACGATCAAAATAGAAATAAAAAATGAAATCCATTCGTTAATAATGATTATTCCCTGTGTTACTTCAATGGACATGAAAGGCAATACATCTATGACCCGTCCCAACGCCATCAGAACAAGACCCAACGCCATAAGAATCCAGGCGGCACGGCCTTCTGTAATCCTGATAAGCCTTAGCGCAAGAAAGGCCGCCACAATCTGCAGAACAACGGAAATGATGAGAATAACTTCAATAATCATCTCTGAACCCTGTTACGCAATCGACGTTCCTTTTGGCAGCAATTCCACTTCAATTTGATTCACGCTCCTCTTTCCCGGAACAATCAGGAAGCGTCCCGACTTTTAACTTTCTTTTCATGTTTTTCCTTCAGTTTATTCAGCCAGTTCTGGCCGAAGAAATATCCCACCAGGAAAATCAATCCACTGACTCCCAGTAAAATGAAAAAAGCCCAATTCTGATCGTTTCGAACACAACTGCCCTGTACGGATAACAGAATCGTGCCCAATAATCTGCCGACCGATGAAATAACGATAAAAGATCTGATATCCATGTGGCTCAAACCCAGGATATAGCAGAGAGCATCCTTGGGAAAGCCCGGAATCAAAAACAATAGAAATGAAACAAAAGTCCCTTTGTGTTCCATGAAGTGGTCGTATTTGCTGATAACCTTTGGGCTGACAAACTTTTCCACGAAGGGAAGGCCAAATGTCCTGGAAAGGGCGAACGCAATCCAGGAACCGATGCTCAGACCGATTGTGGAATAGACGGTTCCCAGGGTGATTCCATAAAGATATCCTCCTATGAAACCGGTCACCTCTCCGGGAACGGGAGCAACCAGGACCTGAAGAATTTGAAGAGAGATGAAGATAATAACGGACAGAGAACCAAAGGAATTAACAAACTCAATGATTTTGTTTCGATCAATAAAAAAAGTATAGAGGTCGAAATGAATGACAAAAAAAGCGGCTGCCGCAATGAACATAAGGAGGATGATCAATCTGGTAATGTATTTGTTCATCAGACCATCGCCGTTTGAAGGTGAACCCACCGTCGACAAGGTACGTTCAGTAAATCATTCATTTTCTGTTTTTCCCGTTTATAAGACAGGGTATGTTACGCGCATTTCCTGTCAATACCGTGAGTTTTTATCATAAAAGATTTTTTTATAGAAGCACTATTTCTTATGAGTGACATATAAACCGAAATCAGCAAATAAACGGATTCAGGATAAAATATGTATTGACATAAAATCCCTTATATGGTAATCGCGTCGCGTGATTTTTCAGGCATGATATAAAGCATTTTTGATGATTTTATTTGAACTCATTTCCGATAGAATCTGACTACAGGGAGACCATTTTGACCCTCCGCGAAATT